>DGIP01000143.1:0-625 GCA_002386405.1 Stenotrophomonas maltophilia | reverse complement strand
GCAGCTGGCCACGTACCGCACAGTAACCGAGGCAGTTTCGCTCCTGCTGGAGCACGAGTCGGGGCACGTACGCATCAATGCCCGGTGCGGAAAGGCCGGAAGCAGCGAAGGCATCCTCGTGGTCGTCTCAATGCTTGACCCCGAACACCGACTATCCGCATCAACAAGGGCACTGGCAGTTGACAGACTGTCGAGTCGTGCCTTGGCTTATGGCGGCGCCGTGCATTGTCGTGAGAATCGAATTCGAATGCTGTTCCTGGAAACGCCGCGCGGTTAGCGCGGCGTCATTGACTACTCGACCGACCAGACTATGTGGTTGACCGACCGGTAGCTCACGAGGCTGAATGCCCGGCTCTGGTACACAATGGAACGCGCACCCTTTTCCGACCCCAGCAGCTGCTGCGGCGGAAGTACCACTTGGCTTGACGGTTCACCTGCGGGCAGTGCCCAGAACGTTCCGTCCATAGCGCCGATGATGAGCTGCACCCGGCCTTCAAGATCATTGACCTGGTAGTACTCAACACCCTCGCGCTGGAACCCGTGGACCCGCCATTCAGGGTCAAGGCTCAGATCCGGGCCAGATGGATGCGATTGACCCAGCCCGACCGACTGCAATTCCAGTCCA
>DGIP01000016.1 GCA_002386405.1 Stenotrophomonas maltophilia | reverse complement strand
TGAGCGGCATGGATGCCGCGATAAGCCCCATGGATGGGTTCACGCGTGTCCGGCCAGGGCATCCCCGCCCTCGCCCCGCGCGGTAACAACCGAACAGCCCACGCTCTACGCGCAGAGGCCCAAAAACAAAAACGGCGCCCGAAGGCGCCGTCGCTTGAATCTCACATCCAAACCGATCAGAACTTCGCGTCGAACTCAGCCGCGTAGCCGGTGTTGACCAGCACCTTCTGCAGGATGTCGGTGTTCTTCACGTTGCCAGCGACGATCTGCTGGGTTTCCGGGCCACGGCTGTCCATGCGGCCCGGGGTGGCGCCCTTGAAGTCGCAGACGCGGCCGCCGGCTTCGCGGACCAGCAGCACGCCGGCCGCGATGTCCCAGGCTTTCACGCCTGCTTCGAAGTAGGCATCGGCGCGGCCGCAGGCCACGTAGGCCAGGTCCAGCGCGGCCGAACCGGTGCGGCGCACGTCTTCGGCGTGGACCAGCAGCGCGTCCACCGCCTTCAGCTGGGCGCTGGTGCGGGCGCGTTCGCGCGGGGCGAAGCCGGTGTGGATCATCGCGCCGGCCATGTCCTTGCGGTCGGCCACGCGGATGCGGCGGTCGTTCAGCACCGCGCCCGCGCCACGGCTGGCGGTGAACAGTTCATTGCGGAGCGGATCGAAGATCACCGCGTCGATCGGCTCGCCGTTTTCGACCAGGGCGATGGAGACGCAGTAGTGCGGGAAGCCGCGGAGGTAGTTGCTGGTGCCGTCGAGCGGGTCGATGACCCACATGTAGCGGTTGACGGCCTGCACGCCGCCTTCCTCGCCCATGATCCCGTACTCGGGATAGGCGCGCTTGAGTTCCTTGACGATCACCTTTTCCGCGTCCGCATCGACTTCACTGGCATAGTCCATGCGCCCCTTCTGCACGACGTTCAACGCCTCCAGCTTGTTGATGTTGCGCAACAGGACGTTGCCGGCGAGGCGGGCGGCCTTGACCATGACGGTGACGGCGGGTTTCTGCATGGCGAAAAGCTCCCGGAAAGGCAGAGTAGGGGGTACTGGCGGGGGAAAAGAGCGGTCCCGGCGCAGAGGCCGGTCGCACAGTTTACCATTTGTGACTGTCCTGCTCGCGTTTGGCCTGTTCATGTCCACTGAATCCGCTTCCTCCCGTATCCGTTTCGTCCTCGTGGGCACCCAGCACCCCGGCAACATGGGTGCCGCCGCCCGTGCCATGAAGACCATGGGGCTGGGCCGGCTGGTGCTGGTCGCCCCCGAAAAGCCGCTGGATGAAGAGGCCTTCCGCCGCTCGGCCGGCGCCGAGGACGTGTTGGGCGACGCCCCCGTGGTGGCCACCCTGGCCGAAGCCGTGGCCGACTGCCGGCTGGTGCTGGGCTGCACCGCCCGCGCCCGCCGGGTCCAGCTGGAAGAACTGCTGCCCGGCGTGGCCGCCCAGCGCGCCCTGGCCAAGGCGGCCGAGGCCGATGGCGAGGTCGCCTTCGTGTTCGGGCGCGAGCGCACCGGCCTGACCAATGAAGAACTGCAGCTGTGCCACCTGGCCGTGCACATTCCCTCCAACCCGGAATTCAGCTCGCTGAACCTGGCCGCCGCCGTGCAGGTGCTGGCCTATGAGCTGCGCATGGCCAGCCTCGGTGGGGTGGAAGCGGCCGCACCGGCCGATCCTGAACATCGTGAACAGCCGGCCAGCCATGCCCAGGTCGAAGGCCTGTTCGGCCAGCTCGGCCAGACCCTGGACGAGATCGACTTCCACAAGGGCCGCGCCCCGGATTCGGCCATGCGCAAGCTGCGCCGCCTGTTCCTGCGCACCGAACTGAGCGAGCAGGAAGTGCGCCTGCTGCGCGGCATCCTCGCCGACGCCCAGCGGATGGCACGATTGGCGAACGCTAAACCCGAATGACCTGACGCACGTCTCACTTTTTCGGGTAGGCTGTCTCGATTCCTTGGGGGGAGCGAATGGGATTGCCGGTACTGCGATGGCTGTTGCAGGGAGGGTTGCTGTGTCTGGCCATCGTCATGACGGCTGGCACCGCAGCGGCCGCCCCGGATGACACCCGTCCAGGCCACGCCGACCCGGACCACGTCCTGGTGCTGGGCCGGATCAGCGACAACCCCAAGTCACACTATGCGCAACTGCAACCCCTGCTCGACTACGTTGTCCCGCGCATGCGTGATGTCGGCATCACCGAAGGCCGCATCCTGATGGCGCCCGATGCGCAGCAGATGGCCAGCTACCTGCGCCGTGGCCGGGTCGACTGGGTCACCGAAACCTCCGGCACCGCCGTCAACCTGGGCCTGCGCAGCGGCGCCCAGCCGCTGCTGCTGACCGAACGCAGCGGCGTGCGCGATTACCAGACCGTGTTCTTCGTGCGCCGCGACAGCCCCATCACCTCCCTGGCCGACCTCAAGGGCCACACCCTGGCCCTGCAGAACGTGGCCTCCACCAGCGCCTACCTGGTGCCGGTGATGACCCTGTTGCAGAACGGCCTGACCCCGGAGATCCTGTTGTCCGCGCGCGACGCGGCCGCACCGGACACCGTGGGCTACGTGTTCGCGCGGTCGGAGGCGAACATCGCCACCTTCGTGCATAAGGGCGTGGTCGATGCCGGCGCGGTCAGCAGCGTGGACTGGGCCGATCCGCACCGGATTCCGGCTGCATTCCGCCGCGACTTCCGCGCCATCTACCGCACCGAGCCTTACCCGCGTGCGGTGGAAGTGGTGCGGGCGGGTCTGGACCCGAAAGTGCGTGACAGGTTGCAGCAGGTACTGCTGGATGCCGCCTCGGATCCGCAGGCGCAGGATGCGCTCGAGAAGTTTTTTGGTACGTCCGGGTTCCATCGGGTCGATGCGCAGATGCAGCACCGTTTGGATGAATTGAAACAGGGTCTTACACGCGTGCGGATGGAAGTGGAATGAGGCCGTTGGGTTCCGGAATGCAGTCCCGTTTCGTGTTGGCGATGGGCGGGGCGATGGTGGTGGTGGTGGCGATCGTGGCCGTGGTGCTGGGGCGCCAGGCGGCGATGCAGGAGGAGGTCAAGCACCTCAGCGGCAGCGTCATCCACGAACTGTTCGACCGCAGCGTGCGCAGCCGGGGCGAGGCCCTGGCGCGCGAGCTGTCCGACGCGTTGGCCAACCCGCTGTACTACAACGACCTGGCCCAGGTAGGTGCGCTGGTGCGCAATACCTCGCGGCAGCAGGTGGTGCGCTACGTGCTGGTGTTCGACGAGGACGGCAAGCTGATCCACGACGGCTCGGCCGAAGTGATCGATTTCGGCCGGCCCATGCAGGACCCGCTGGCCGCCGGGGCCGTGGGCGCGCGCAAGCTGGTGGTGCAGCAATCGCCCAAGGTGCTGGATAACGCCATGCCGATCATGGTCGGCAACCAGCGCATCGGCGGCGTGCGCGTCGGCATGGCGCTGGATGACGTGCAGGCCATGGAGCAGCGGGCCAACCTGACCCTGGGCGAGCGCCTGCAGCAGGTGGGCAAGCGGCACCTGGGCTGGCTGCTGCTGATGCTGGGCCTGCTGCTGGCCATCGGCGTGGTGGTCATCATCTACGTGCAGCGCACCCTGGTCGGGCCGATCCGCGGGCTGGCCACTGCCGCGCGCCAGATCGAAGCCGGCGATTACCGCCCCCAGCTGAGCCACAGCAGCCGCCAGGACGAAGTGGGCGAGCTGGTGCGTGCGTTCGGCCGGATGAGCGAGGCGATTGCCCGCCACGACCGCGAAGTGCGGCACATGGCCTATACCGATGCGCTCACCGGGCTGACCAACCGGCTGGCGTTCCGCGAGGCACTGGATCATCGGCTGATGGCCGCGCGCGCATCCAACCACCGCTTGGGCCTGTTGTTTGCCGACATGGACGACTTCAAGCGGGTCAACGACACCCTCGGCCACGAGGCCGGGGATGAAGCGCTGCTGCAGTTCGCCCAGCGCATCAGTGCGGCCGTGGCCCAGGCCGGTGGCGACGAAGCGCTGCTGGCCCGTTTTGGCGGCGATGAATTCGTGATCCTGATCGGCGATGGCGACGTGGCGGCGAGCGCGCGCCAGCTGGCTGAGATCCTGGTCCGCGAGCTGAGCAAGCCGCTGGTGGTGCAGGGCCGGGAGCTGTTCCTCGGTACCTCCATCGGCGTGACCCTGTTCCCCGACGATGCCGCCGATGCGACCACCCTGCTGAAGAATGGCGACATCGCCATGTACCAGGCCAAGGTTGCCGGCAAGAACTGCTACCGCTATTACAGCCGGGCCATGGACCATGCGGTGGAACGCCGCGTGCACATGGAGCAGGAGCTGCGCGGCGCCTGGGAGCGCGGCGAGCTGCGCCTGGTCTACCAGCCCATCTTCCGTACCCGCGACCGCCGCATGGTCGGCGTGGAGGTGCTGCTGCGCTGGCAGCACCCGACCCTGGGCACCATTCCGCCCTCGGTGTTCATCGAAGTGGCCGAACAGAGCGGCCTGATCGAAGTGATCGGCCCGAAGGTGCTGCGCGCAGCGTGCATGGAAGCGGTGCAGTGGCCGCATTCGTCCGATGGCGAAGGCATGTTCGTGTCGGTCAACGTCTCCCCGCGCCAGCTGCGCGGCGGCGAGCTGCCCCAGCTGGTGGCCGATTGCCTGCGCGACACCGGCCTGCCGGCCTCGCGCCTGCACCTGGAGCTGACCGAAACGGCGGTGATCGGCGATGAGATGCTGGCGGCGGCCCTGCTGGACAAGCTGCACCGCACCGGCGTGAAGGTGTGGCTGGATGATTTCGGCACCGGCTTCTCGGGCCTGAGCCACCTGCGCCAGGTGCCGGTGGACGGGGTCAAGATCGACAAGAGCTTCGTCGCCGACATGCAGCGCGACCCGGACGACCTGGCCCTGACCACGGCGATCATCGCCATGGCGCACGCGCTGGGGATCACCGTGGTCGCCGAAGGCATCGAACAGGAAGTGCAGTTCGACCTGCTGAGCCAGCGCGGCTGCGACCTGGCGCAGGGCTACTGGCTGAGCGTGCCGATCACGGCCACCGACGTCGTCGAGATGATCGAATCCGGACGGTAAAGGCGTGACGACCAACGGTCGTCACCCACCCGTACTGCGGCGTCAGACGGGGCGTTTGCTGGAATCGCCGGAGATTTCCCGAACGAGCTTCGGCACCAGATAGCCCGACAACCGCGCCGTCAGCTGCGCATGCAGCGACTTGGCCGTCGCATCATCCACCTCGAAATGCGCCACGCCCTGCACCCGGTCCACCTGGTACAGGTAATACGGCAGCACGCCCGCAGCAAAGCTGCGCTCGCTGAGATCCTGCAGCGCCTCCAGCGAATCGTTCACCCCGCGCAGCAGCACCGCCTGGTTCAGCAGGGTGGCGCCGGCACCGCGCAGGCGCGCCATGGCCGCATCCACCGATGCATCGAATTCATTGGCGTGGTTGGCATGGATCACGAACGCCACCGGCCAGGGCAGGGCGGCGATCCACTGCACCAGCTCCTCGTCCACCCGCTCGGGCAGCACCACCGGCAGGCGGCTGTGGATGCGCAGGCGGCGCAGGTGCGGAATCTGCTTCAGCGCCTGGGTCAGCTCCACCAGCTTATGGGTCGCCAGCGACAACGGGTCGCCGCCGGACAGGATCACCTCATCAATGCCCGGGTCCTGGGCAATGGCGTCCACCGCCTCACGCCAGCCCTCGCGGGCTGCGTTCTCGGTGCCGTAATCGAAATGCCGGCGGAAGCAGTAGCGGCAGTTGATCGCGCAGCTGCCGGTTGTCACCAGCAGGGCGCGGCCCTGGTACTTCTGGATCACCCCGGTGGCCTTGCGGGCCAGGCCGTCGCCGACCGCATCCAGGGTGAAGCCCGGGGCGTGCTGCAGCTCGTCGGTGACCGGCAGCACCTGGCGCAGCAGCGGGTCGTGGCGGTCGCCGTGGCGCATGCGGGCGATGAAGCCCTGCGGCACCCTCAACGCGAACTGCCCGGCCGCCTCGGCCGATACCGGCAGCGCATCCGGGTCCAGCCCCAGCTGTTCCAGCAGGGTCCGCGGGTCGCGGACCGCCTCGCGCCACAGCTGTTGCCAGCGGACGGGGGTGGGCAGGGGCGTGGCGGAAAGCTGCATGGAATGGGGGCCTGCGGTTATCATAGGGAAAGCCTTTCCATTCTATCCGGCTCGCCGCGCCTGCGCGGCGTTTGCCCATTCAGGAGTTTCAGCATGGCCACTGTTGGCATGAACGACGTCAAGAACGGGATGAAGATCCTGGTCAACAATGAACCGGCGGTCATCACCGAGACCGAGTACGTCAAGCCGGGCAAGGGCCAGGCCTTCACCCGCATGAAGTACCGCTTCATCAAGTCGGGCCGCGTGGTCGAAATGACCATGAAGGCCACCGACGACGTGGAGAAGGCGGACGTCGTCGATACCAACATGAACTACATGTACACCGACGGTGAGTACTGGCACTTCATGGACCCGGAATCCTTCGAGCAGGTCCAGGCCACCAAGTCGGGCATGGGCGGCGCCGAGAAGTGGCTGAAGGGCGAAGAGTCCTGCATCGTGACCCTGTGGAATGGTGAGCCGATCTTCGTGCAGCCGCCGAACTTCGTCGAACTGAAGATCACCGAGACCGACCCGGGCGTCCGTGGCGACACCTCCGGTGGCGGCGGCAAGCCGGCCACCCTGGAAACCGGCGCGGTGGTCCGCGTGCCGCTGTTCGTCAACCAGGATGAAATCATCAAGGTCGACACCCGCTCGGGCGAGTATTCGGCCCGCGCAGGCAAGTAATTCGACCCCGGTCGAATGACGGTGGCGCCGGGCATTGCCCGGCGCTGTCGTAATGATTCATCGACAAAGCGAGACGGCATGACTGACACCCCCCGCATTCCCGAACCCTGTGACCTGTTGATCGAAGCCGGTTACGTGGTCCCGATCGAACCGCATGCGGTGGTGCTGGAAGACCATGCCGTGGCCGTGCGCGGCAGTGAAATCGTGGCGATCCTGCCGCGTGCCGAAGCGCGCGCGCGCTTCAGCGCCCGCCAGGTGGTCTCGCGCCCCGACGCGGCGCTGATGCCGGGCCTGGTCAACGCGCATACGCACAACCCGATGACGCTGCTGCGCGGAGTGGCCGACGACCTGCCGCTGATGGTGTGGCTGCAGCAGCACATCTGGCCAGTGGAAGCGGCGGTGATCGGCCCGGAATTCGTGGCCGATGGCACCACCCTGGCCATCGCCGAAATGCTGCGCGGTGGCACCACCTGCGCCAACGAAAACTACTTCTTCGCCGACGTCCAGGCCGCGGTCTACAAGCAGCACGGTTTCCGTGCGCTGGTCGGCGCGGTGATCATCGATTTCCCCACCGCCTGGGCCAAGACCGACGACGAGTACTTCGCCAAGGCCGGCGAGCTGCACGACCAGTGGCGCAACGACCCGCTGATCGGCACCTCGTTCGCCCCGCACGCGCCGTACACCGTCAACGACGCAAACTTCGAACGCGTGCGCATGTTGTCCGACCAGCTGGACATGCAGGTGCACCTGCACACGCATGAAACCGCGCAGGAAATCAGCGATTCGATCAAGCTGCATGGCCAGCGCCCGCTGGCGCGGCTGGACCGCCTGGGCCTGGTCAACGACCGCCTGATCGCGGTGCACATGACCCAGCTGACCGAAGCGGAAATCCACCTGTGCGCCGAACGCGGCGTGAGCGTGGTGCATTGCCCCGAATCCAACCTCAAGCTGGCCTCCGGGTTCTGCCCGGCCTGCGCCCTGCAGCGCGCCGGGGTCAACCTGGCGATCGGCACCGACGGCTGCGCCAGCAACAACGACCTGGACATGTTCAGCGAAAACCGCACCGCGGCGATCCTGGCCAAGGCCGTGGCCAACGATGCCACCGCGCTGGATGCGGCCACCACGCTGCGTGCGGCCACCCTGGGTGGCGCCCGCGCGCTGGGCTTCGGCGACCGCATCGGCTCGATCGAAGTGGGCAAGCAGGCCGACCTGGTCTGCGTGGACCTGTCGGCGCTGGAAACCCAGCCGCTGCACCACGTGCTGTCGCAGCTGGTGTACGCCGCCGGCCGCCACCAGGTCAGCGATGTCTGGATTGCCGGGCAGCCCAAGCTGGTCCAGCGCGAGCTGGTCGGCATGGACACCGCCGCGATTGTTGCCAACGCCCGCCAGTGGCGCGAGCGCATCCGTCACATCCGCGCCTGAGCGCGAAAGGACACCCATGAACGCCCCCCACGCTTCCACCAATTTCGACCAGGCCGAACTGGACAAGTTCGCCGCGCTCGCCAACCGCTGGTGGGACGCTGACGGCCCGCAGAAGCCGCTGCACGCGCTGAACCCGGTGCGCCTGAAGTACGTTGCGGACCGGGTCACGCTGCGCGGTGCGCGCGTGCTCGACATCGGCTGCGGTGGCGGCCTGCTCAGCGAAGCACTGGCCCAGGCCGGCGCGGACGTGACCGCCATCGACCTGGCCCCCGAGCTGGTCAAGGTGGCTCGCCTGCACGGGTTGGAATCCGGCGTGACCGTGGATTACCGCGTGCAGGCCGCCGAAGACCTGGCCGCCGAACAGCCGGGCAGTTTCGACGTGGTCACCTGCATGGAAATGCTGGAGCACGTGCCGGACCCGGGCGCGATCATCGCCGCCTGCCACCGCCTGCTCAAGCCGGGCGGCCAGCTGTTCCTGTCCACCGTCAACCGCACCCCGGCCGCCTTTGCCGTGGCCATCGTCGGCGCCGAGTACATCGCGCGCCTGCTGCCCAAGGGCACGCACCACTACCAGGATTTCATCAAGCCGGCCGAGCTGGGCAAGTGGCTGCGCGAGGCCGATTTCTCCCTGCGCGATGTCAGTGGCATGGCCTACGAGCCGTGGCGCAACCGCGCGCGCCTGAGCTCGCGCACCGACATCAACTACCTGGCCCACGCGGTCAAGCCCGACGCCCACGACCGTGGCTGAGTCCGGTTTCCCGCAGGCAGTCCTGTTCGACCTGGACGGCACGCTGCTCGACAGCGCGCCGGACATGCTGGCCACCGCCAACGCGATGCTGGCCGCACGCGAGCGTCCCCCGATCACGCTGGAGGCGCTGCGTCCGGTGGTGTCCAAGGGGTCGCGGGCGATGGTGGCGGTGGCCTTTCCCGAACTGGGGCAGGAGGCGCGTGACGCGTTGGTGCCCGAGTTCCTGGATCGCTACGAAGCGCTGATCGGCCAGCACGCGGTGCTGTTCGACGGCGTGGCCGGCATGCTCGACGCACTGGAGGCGTCGGGCTGTGCATGGGGCATCGTCACCAACAAGCCCGAATACCTGGCGCGGCTGATCCTGCCGCAGCTGAGCTGGGAAACCCGCTGCGCGGTCCTGATCGGCGGCGACACCCTGGCCCAGCGCAAGCCGCACCCGCTGCCGCTGCTGGCGGCTGCCGAGCGCATGGGCATCGACCCGGGCACCTGCATCTACGTGGGCGACGACGAGCGCGACATCGTCGCCGCCAATGCCGCCGGCATGGCCTCGGTCGCCGCCCTGTGGGGTTACCGCCTCGACGCCGACGATCCGCTGGCGTGGGGCGCCGAGGTCATGATCGAACAGCCGGCCGAGTTGCAAGAGTCAGCCGCTTGGCCCGCTTCGCGCCGGTAACGCTGGCCGCACAACACTGGTAGGTATCGACCGTTGG
>DGIP01000040.1:1047-4589 GCA_002386405.1 Stenotrophomonas maltophilia | reverse complement strand
GGCCTGTTCCAGCGCTTCCAGGTGGTACTGCGCGGCCCGTACGCCCTTGAAGCCGAACGCACGGGCGATTTCCGTCTGCGACGGCGGCGCGCCGTCGGTCTCGATGCGCTCGGCGATCAACTGCAGGATCGCCTGCTGGGTATCGGTAAGGTCCATGGTTAGTAGTATTACTACTAACACCCGACCCACGCAAGCCCCGATCAGAAAAAGGCCGTAAGGCCCTTCACGGATTCCGCCCCGACCGCCAGATCGAAAACAGGATCCACACCCCGCAGAACCCCGCCCCCACGAACCCCGCCACGCCCAGCGCCAGCAGCCAGCGGCTCGACAGCCCGCCCACGCTGTGCATCACGATCGACGACCCGATGATCAACGCGGCCGTGACAATCCCCACCACCAGCCGGTTCGCCGCCCGGTTGACCTGCTCCCCGAACCCCTGCAATGCCGTGGTCTCGACCTTCAACTGCAGCCGCCCCCGGCGCGCCATCTGCACCAGCTGGCGCACATCGCGCGGCAGGTCGCCGGCCAGGTCCAGCAGTCCGGCCACGCTGCGCTTGCCGCGCTTGAGCAGGGCCGACGGCGCGAACCGCTGCCACATCACCCGCTCCAGGAACGGGCGCGCGGCGGTGGCCATGTCGAACTGCGGGTCGAGCTGGCGGCCCATCCCTTCCAGGGTCAGGAAGGTCTTGATCATCAGTGCCAGGTCGGCCGGCAGGGTCAGCGCGTACTGGCGTAGCAGCTGGGTGATGTTGCCCAGCATCAGGCCCATGTGCAGGTCCTTCAGCGGCACGCCCCGGTACTGGTCGACGAAGGTGCTGATGTCCTGCTGCAGCCGCGATTCGTCCACGTCCACGCCGCCGGACCAGTCCAGCAGCACGTCGGTGACCGACTCCGGCTCCTGGCTGACCAACCCGTGCAGCAGCTGCGCGACCTGGAAGCGGCGCTGTTCGGAGATCGCGCCGACCATGCCGAAATCGATCACGCCGATCCTTCCGTCGCGCAGGTAGATGATGTTGCCCGGGTGCGGGTCGGCGTGGAAGCAGCCGTCCTCGAGCACCATCTTGAGCACGATGCGGGCGCCGGTACGCGCCAGCCGGACCCGGTCGAGCCCGGCCGCATCCACCCCGGCGAGGTCGCGACCGGGGATGCCGTCCACGAAGTCCTGCACGTTGAGGCTCTCGCAGGTCCACTGCCAGTGCACCTTGGGAATCAGGATGTCAGTGCGCCCGGCGAAGTTGCGCGCGATGCGCTCGGCATTGCGGCACTCGGCGGCGAAGTCCAGCTCGCGCCGCAGCGACACCTGGAACTGCTGCACCACTTCGGCCGGCCGGTAGCGGCGCATGTCCGGCAGGCGCGCTTCGACGATTTCAGCCAGCCGCGCGAGCAGGCGCAGGTCGGCTTCGATCACCTCGCGGATCCCGGGGCGGCGGATCTTCAGCACCACCTCGCTGCCATCGTGCAGGATGGCGCGGTGGGCCTGGGCCAGCGAGGCCGCCGCCAGCGGGGTTTCATCGAGCCAGGCGAACACGTCGGTGGCCGCTGCCCCCAGGTCGGCTTCCAGCTGCTCGCGGACCTGCGCATAGGGCAGCGCCGGCACCGCGTTCTGCAGTTCGGAGAATTCGGCGATCCAGTCCGGCGGGAACAGGTCCACGCGGGTGGCCAGCACCTGGCCGAGCTTGACGAAGGTGGGGCCGAGCTCTTCCATCGCCCGGCGCACCCGCACCGGGGCCGTCATGCGCAGGATCTGCTGGGTATCGTTCCAGTGCAGCAGCCGACCGGCGCGTTCGAGCACGTCGGCCAGGCCGATGCGGCGCACCAGGTCGCCGAAGCCATAGCGGATCAGGACCGAGGCGATTTCCTGCAGGCGCCCCAGGTCACGGACGGTTCCCAGCGTTTCCCACATCGGTGCACCCTCGTTCGACAGCAGGGCTCAGGATGTCACAGCGCCGGGAAAATTCCCGTCAGCGCCTGCTGCACGGTCTGCCGGCGGATGGCTTCGCGGTCGCCCGCGAACTGGAACAGCTGCGCGCGGGCATAGCCACCGCGCTGCTTCCAGCCGATCCAGACGCTGCCCACCGGCTTGTCCGGGCTGCCGCCACCGGGCCCGGCGATGCCGGTCACGGCCACGGCCATGCCGGCACCGGAATTGACCAGCGCGCCGGAGACCATTTCCAGCACGGTTTCGCGGCTGACCGCGCCGAACTGCTCCAGCGTCTGTGCGCGCACGCCGAGCAGGCGCTGCTTGGCCTCGTAGCTGTACACCACCATGCCGCAGTCGAAGAACGCCGACGAACCAGCGATATCGGTCATCGCCTTGGCGATCCAGCCGCCGCTGCAGCTTTCGGCGGTGACCAGCTGCAAGGCGGCCTGCTGCAGGCGCTGGCCTACGTGGCTGGCCAGGTCGGAAAGGTCGGTATCGGTAGGAACGGTCATGGAAGTGTTGTAACCCGGTTTCCGGTGCGGTGTCATCGGTCGGCCTGCGACAGAGTGTCACGGCGGCCGGGACACGCATGGCGTGTCCCTACGCGGTGGCGCCCGTAGAGACACGCCATGCGTGTCCCACGGAACCCTTCACCATTCGGGCAGTTTTTCCGGAAGCAATGCACGGATCGGGGCACCGTCGTCGGCGGCGGCCAGCTTCTCCGCTTCGGCGATCGGGATCTCGACCTGCAGCAGCCAGCCGTCCTCGTCGCTGCGTTCGCCGCGCACCACTTCCAGCTGGTGCAGGCGCGAGCGCAGGCGGCCGGCGGTCGGCGGCAGGCGCAGGTCGCCGCTGACGTGCTGCAGGCCCAGGCGCTTGCCCAGCACCGATTGCAGCAGGTCCAGGCCCAGCCCATCGCGGGCCGAGATCCACACGCGTTCGCGGCGTGCGGTATCGGGGATGCCGTCCTGGCCGTCGTGGCGGACCTCGCTGCCCTCGATGCGGTCGATCTTGTTGAACACCAGCAGCTGCGGCAGTTCGCCCGCGCCCACTTCGTTGAGCACTTCGTCCACCTGGGCGATGCGCTCCTCGCGGTGCGGATCGGCGGCATCGACCACGTGCAGCAGGAAATCGGCCTCGCGCGCTTCGCTCAGGGTCGCGCGGAACGCGGCCACCAGCTCGTGCGGCAGGTCGCGGACGAAGCCGACCGTGTCGGCCAGCACCACGTTGCCGCCCGGCACCGCGATGCGGCGCACGGTCGGGTCCAGGGTGGCGAACAGCTTGTCGGCGGCGTACGCCTCCGCGCCGGTCAGCGCGTTGAACAGGGTCGACTTGCCGGCATTGGTGTAGCCCACCAGCGCCACGCGCGGCAGTTCGCTGCGCACGCGGGCACGGCGCATCTGGGTACGCTGCACTTCGACCTTTTCCAGCCGCTTCTGCAGCTGTTCCACCCGCTTCTGCAGCAGGCGGCGGTCGGTTTCGAGCTGGGTTTCACCCGGACCGCGCAGGCCGATGGCACCGCCGCGCTGGCGCTCCAGGTGGGTCCAGCCACGGACCAGCCGGGTGGACATGTGGCGCAGCTGCGCCAGTTCCACCTGCAACTTGCCTTCGTGGCTGTGCG
>DGIP01000040.1:0-868 GCA_002386405.1 Stenotrophomonas maltophilia | reverse complement strand
GCGAAGATGTCCAGGATCAGGCCGGTACGGTCGATCACCCGGCGCTCCAGGAAGCGCTCCAGGTTGCGCTCCTGCGACGGCGAAAGCGCATGGTTGACCAGCACCAGGTCGGCGCCGGTGGCCTCGGCGGCCGCCTTGATCTCGTCGAGCTTGCCCGAGCCGATCAGGATCGACGGGTTGGGCCGGTCGATGCGCGCGGTCAGGGTAGCGGCGATGCTGGCCCCGGCAGAGCGGGCCAGATCGGTGAACTCTTCCAGCACATCTTCTTCCAGCCGGCCGGAATGCGGCTGGATCAGGAGCGCGTGTTCGCCTCGCTTGGAACGGTCAAACACGCGCGTCTCCGCAATTGCTTACTTCATTCAACGTCGTCTTCTTCCTGGGCGCCGTCGGCGCCACCTTCATTGGACTGCACATAGCCACCACCGGGACCCACCCGGACGTTGCGAGCCGGCACCACGGTCGAAATGGCGTGCTTGTACACCATCTGGCTGACCGTATTGCGCAGCAGGACAACGAACTGGTCGAACGATTCGATCGTTCCCTGCAATTTGATGCCATTGACCAGATACACCGACACCGGCACGCGTTCGCGCCGAAGTGCATTCAGAAACGGATCCTGCAGCGATTGCCCCTTGGACATTGCACACTCCTCATTATTGTTTTTATGGTCTTCCGGCAACTGCCACGGCCCCCGCCACCGGAACCTCCGATGGTACACGGGCCAAGGGCAAGGCGCTGTGGCTCAGCGGGCAACAAAGGCCGCGACGGCATCGGCCAGGGAATCCCCGTCTACATGGGGATCGAACCAGCGTGCATCAAGCTCTCCGCGCAGCCAGGTCAACTGGCGCTTGGCCAGCTGCCGGGTGGC
>DGIP01000129.1:1316-4139 GCA_002386405.1 Stenotrophomonas maltophilia | reverse complement strand
TGCAGCGCAAGTACGATTACCTGCTGAAAAAGGACAAGGTGGACAGCGCCGAGCAGTTCATCGAGCGGGCCGCCAGCCAGAGCAGCATCAGCGGCAAGCCGTACCGGATCGCCTGCCCGGGGCAGCCCGAGCAGACCGCGGCGGCATGGTTCGGCGCGCGCCTGCAGGCGCTGCGGCAGCCGGGCTGAACCGCGGCCCCCGGCCCGCGCCCTTCAACGCATCGGCTACACACCCCCTGCGCTACCGTTCCCCCATCACTGCTGGAGGATCCCGCCATGAACACCACCGTTCCCCGCACGCTGTCGCGCTCGCTCAACGACCGCATGATTGCCGGGGTGATGGGCGGCATCGCCCACCGTTTCGGCTGGAGCCCGACCCTGCTGCGCGTCCTGTTCGTGCTGGTGTCGCTGGCCTCTGCCGCGTTCCCGGGCATCCTGGTGTATCTGGTGCTGTGGCTGCTGATCCCCAACGAGGCCGATTGAGCCTGCCGCCACTGGCGCTGCGCGCGCTGCAGGGGCTGGGGGCGGTGTGGACCGCGCCCAACACCCTGTTCGGCGTGCTGGGAGGGCTGGCCGGCATGCTGGCCGGCGCGCGCCCGTACTGGAGCCGGCGCGATTTCGCGCTGGTGTTCCGTGAGTACCCCTGGGGGCCGGGTGGGGCGATCACCCTGGGCAATGTGATCCTGCACACCGGCGCCAGCCTGGAGGTGCCCTGCCGCACTTATGCGCATCAGGCGGGGCACTGCACCGAACCGGTGATCGGCCTGCATGACCACGAGCGCGCCCACGTATACCAGTACCTGGTGCTGGGGCCGCTCTACCTGCCGGTGTACCTGCTGTGCGGCGGGGTAAGCGCACGCAACCCGTTCGAGCGCGCGGCGGATCTGTACGCGCTGCACGGTCATGGCTGGTGGCCGTTAAGAAAACGGTAAGCAACGCGTCTACAACGCGACGTCATCTGTATGCAAACAAACGTCATTAGCCTTCTGACACACCAGTCAGGTTGGGCGCGCTACGCTGTGCGCCGAAGTACACGCATGACGTTTCTGGAGGAACACATCACATGGCAATCGTTCTTTATGTCGGTGGTAGCAAGGATGGCGACAAGGGCCTGGTGCCCCACGGCTTCACCAAATCACGCGCCGATACCGACATCGGCCCCGAGATCTACACCGAGCGCTTCATGGAGCTGCAGGGCCTGGGCAGGGTCCGGGTGATGGCGCTGGAATCCCTGCAGGACGAAGCAGTAAAACTGCGCACTGCGCAGCTCTACCGGTGACGTGTACCGACCAACGGTCGGCACCTACCGTCTGGCAGATGCGCGGGTAGATGCCGACCGTTGGCCGGCATTCGCATTTTCGCGAATGTCAACGGGTTTCCCCCGCCGCCCTGCGTTGCCACAATCGGTGCTTTCCGCATAGTGGCTTCGGCCGGACGCAATGCCAGACCTCAAGCTCGCCCAGCAGATCGCCCAGACCATCGCCGATGAAATCGGTGCCCAGACTGCCCAGGCGCATGCCGCCATCGCCCTGCTCGACGAAGGCGCCAGCGTGCCGTTCATCGCCCGCTACCGCAAGGAAGTCACCGGCGGCCTGGACGACACCCAGCTGCGCAACCTGGAAAGCCGGCTGACCTATCTGCGCGAGCTGGAAGAGCGCCGCGCGGCGGTGCTGGCCAGCATCGACGAACAGGGCAAGCTCAGCGACGAACTGCGCAACGACATCCTGGGCGCGGACACCAAGTCGCGCCTGGAAGACCTGTACCTGCCGTACAAGCCCAAGCGCCGTACCCGCGCGCAGATCGCCCGCGAAGCCGGGCTGGAACCCCTGGCGGACGGCCTGCTGGGCGACCCGGGGCTGGACCCGCAGGTGTTCGCCGCCGGCTTCGTCGACGCCGAGAAGGGCGTGGCCGATACCAAGGCCGCGCTGGAAGGCGCACGCGCGATCCTGATGGAGCGCTGGGGTGAAGACGCCGCGCTGGTGGGCGAACTGCGCGCCTGGCTGGGCGAGCACGGCGTGATCCGCGCGCGCGTGGCCGAAGGCAAGGAAGAGCAGGGCGCCAAGTACCGCGACTACTTCGAGCATGCCGAGGGGCTGGCGAAGATACCCTCGCACCGCCTGCTGGCGCTGTTCCGCGCGCGCCGCGAGGACATCCTGTTCCTGGAACTGGACCCGGGCAGCGATGCCGACGCCGGCCATGTGTATGCCGAAGGCCGCGTGGCGTTCAAGGCCGGGATCCGCGATGCCGGCCGCCCGGGCGACCGCTGGCTGCTCGACGCCTGCCGCCTGACCTGGCGCGCCAAGCTGCACATGCACCTGCTGCTGGACCTGTTCAACCAGGCCCGCGAAAAGGCCGAGGCCGAGGCCATCGCGGTGTTCGGTGACAACCTCAAGGACCTGCTGCTGGCGGCGCCGGCCGGGCCCAAGACCGTGCTCGGGCTGGACCCGGGCATCCGTACCGGCTGCAAGATCGCCGTGGTCGATGCCACCGGCAAGCTGGTCGCCACCGACACCATCTACCCGCACGAACCCCGCCGCCAGTGGGACCAGTCGCTGCAGACCATCAAACAGCTGTGCATGAAGCACAACGTGGAGCTGATCGCGATCGGCAACGGCACCGCCAGCCGCGAAACCGACAAGCTGGCCGGTGAGGTGATCCAGGCACTGGGCGAAGCCAAGCTGCAGAAGATCGTGGTCAGCGAAGCCGGCGCCTCGGTGTACTCGGCCTCGGAGTTCGCGGCCAAGGAGTTCCCGGACCTGGACGTGTCGATCCGTGGCGCGGTCTCCATTGCCCGCCGCCTGCAGGATCCGCTGGCCGAGCTGGT
>DGIP01000129.1:759-1058 GCA_002386405.1 Stenotrophomonas maltophilia | reverse complement strand
CCAGTACCAGCACGACGTCGACCAGTACCGCCTGGCGCGCGCGCTGGACGCGCGCGTGGAAGACTGCGTCAACGCGGTGGGCGTGCACGTCAACACCGCCTCCGCGGCGCTGCTGTCGCGGGTCTCGGGGCTGTCCTCGACCGTGGCCGAGAACATCGTGCGCCACCGCGACGAGAACGGTCCGTTCAAGCGCCGCAAGGACCTGCTCAAGGTGCCGCGCCTGGGCGACAAGACCTTCGAACAGTGCGCCGGCTTCCTGCGCATCGCCGACGGCGACCAGCCGCTGGATGCATCCTCGG
>DGIP01000129.1:0-562 GCA_002386405.1 Stenotrophomonas maltophilia | reverse complement strand
GCTGGATGCATCCTCGGTGCACCCGGAAGCGTATCCGGTGGTGGAGCGGATCGTGGCCGCCACCGCGCGCCCGATCAAGGCGCTGATCGGTGATGGCAGCTTCCTGCGCGGCCTCAAGGCCGAACAGTTCACCGATGACACCTTCGGCGTGCCGACCGTGCGCGACATCCTCAAGGAACTGGAAAAGCCCGGCCGCGACCCGCGCCCGGAGTTCAAGGCCGCGCGCTTCGCCGAGGGCGTGGAGGAGATCAAGGACCTCAAGCCAGGCATGGTGCTGGAAGGCGTGGTCAGCAACGTGGCCGCGTTCGGCGCGTTCGTCGACATCGGCGTGCACCAGGACGGCCTGATCCACATTTCGGCGCTGTCCGACACCTACGTGAAGGACCCGCGCGACGTGGTCAAGGCCGGCGACATCGTCAAGGTGAAGGTGCTGGAGGTCGATGTGGCCCGCAAGCGCATCGCCCTGACCCGGCGCCTGGATGACAGCCCGGCCCCTGCCAAGGCCCCCGGCGAGCGCGATGCGCGCCCGGCCGGTGGTGGTCGGCGCGATGGCGGTGGTGCC
>DGIP01000032.1 GCA_002386405.1 Stenotrophomonas maltophilia | reverse complement strand
GGAATCGTCGGCCAGGGCGCGCAGGCGCGCGGCGGCGGCGGCCGGGAACGGTGCCAGCTCGGCGATGCCCGGTTCGTTGGCCAGGGCCAGCAGCCACTCCACTTCGACCTTCACGCGGGCCTTGATCAGGCCGTATTCGGAGAAGATCGGGCGCAGGGCGTCGACCTTGCCGGCATAGCGGCCATCAAGCGGGGACAGGGCGAGCAGGGCGAATTCGGACATGGCGGGCGCAGGCAATGACGGCGGGGGCCGTCATTCTACGCTGCCTCGGGGTCCTCGTCGGCCTCTTCGGGCGCCCGCCGTACGGTGACGGCCTGGATCCGGTGGCCGGCCATGCGCTTGACGGTGAACAGCTGGCCGTCGATGCGCACTTCCTCGCCTTCCTCGGGCAGGCGCTGGAGCTGGTGCACGATCAGCCCGCCGACCGAATTGAGGTGTTCGGGGGCGGCCAGGTCGCGGCCCAGCAGGCGTTCCAGCCGGAAGATGGAGGTGGAGCCGGCCACCAGCAGGCTGCCGTCGGCACCCCGGGTGGGCGCGTCCTTGACCACGTGCGGGTGCTCGTCCTCGATATCGCCGACCACCACTTCCAGCAGGTCTTCCAGGGTGAAGTAGCCCAGGATGCGGCCGTGTTCCTCCACGCACAGGGCCATGTGCGTGGTACCGGTGCGGAAGCGCTCAAGCACGGCGGTGACCGGGGTTTCCAGCGCGATCAGGTTGGCCGGGCGCAGCAGGGCGCGCAGGTCGTCGGTGGGCTGGCCGCGGGCGATCTCCACCAGCAGGTCCTTCATGTGCAGGATGCCCAGCACTTCCTCGCCATCACGGTCGAACCAGGGGTAGCGGCTGTAGCGGCTTTCGGCGAATTCGGACATCACCTCGGCCAGGCCCATGCCCTGGCGGAACAGGCGCATGTGCTCGCGCGGCCGCATCAGGTCGCCGGCCACCAGTTCGGGCAGCTCCAGCGCGTGGCTCATCAGGGTCAGGTCCTGGTCCGGTGCGCCGGCGCCGGGCTGCTGGCGCGCGACGATCAGCTTGAGCTCTTCGCGGGAGTAGCGGTGCGAGGTGTGCTCGACATCGCCCCAGCCGGCCAGCCGCAGCAGCGCGTTGGCGCTGTGGTTGAGCAGCCAGATCGCGGGGAACATGGCCCAGTAGAACAGGTACAGCGGCGCGGCGGTCCACAGCGACATGGCCTCCGGGCGGCGGATCGCCATGGATTTCGGCGCCAGTTCGCCCAGCACGATGTGCAGGAACGAGATGAGGCTGAAGGCGATGATGAAGGCGGTCAGGCGTGCGCCTTCCGGGCCCATGCCGAGCGCATCGAACAGCGGCTGCAGCAGGTGCGCGAACGCCGGCTCACCGACCCAGCCCAGGCCCAGCGAGGACAGGGTGATGCCCAGCTGGCAGGCCGAGAGGTAGGCATCCAGGTGCGAATGCACGTTGAGCAGCAGGCGGCCGCGCCAGCCGTGGCGGGCGGCCAGGCCGACGGCCTGGGTGTGGCGCAGTTTGACCAGGGCGAACTCGGCGGCCACGAAGAAGCCGTTGAGCACCACCAGGAACAGGGCCAACAGCAGGAGCAGCAGGTTGCCGACGATCATCGCCGGCCCCGGCGCAACGCGCTGCAGGTGACGGCGGTGAAGATATCGGTAGGCCACAACCGTTGGTCGTGGCGCGAACTACAGTGGGGGTCGTCGCCCATGGAGAGTGGTGATGCCTGAATGAACACGAATTCCGAGTCTAGCCGATGCGCGCTGCGGTTGGGATTCATTCCCGCTTGGGAGTATCGTGATTGCAGCCGCCAGCCAGGGAATGAAGGCCCGTTGCCAGCCGCCGTTCCCTTTCCCAACTGAAAGAATCGCGGAGTGATGCAATGAGCAAGGGTTTCAGGACCGAGCACGACAGCATGGGCGAACTGCAGGTGCCTGCAGATGCGCTGTGGGGCGCGCAGACGCAGCGCGCGGTAGACAATTTCCCGGTCTCGGGCCAACGTATGCCGCGCGGTTTCATCCGCGCGCTGGGCCTGGTGAAGGGCGCCGCAGCGGCGGTCAACGCCGAGCTGGGCCACCTGCCGAAGAACATCGGCAAGGCCATTGAGAGCGCAGCCGACGAAGTGGCCGAGGGCCGCCACGATGCGCACTTCCCGATCGACATCTACCAGACCGGTTCGGGCACCTCGTCGAACATGAATGCCAACGAGGTGATCGCCACGCTGGCCAACCGCGCGGGCAAGGCGGGCAAGACCACGGTGCACCCGAACGACCACGTCAACCAGGGCCAGAGCTCGAACGATGTGATCCCGACGGCGTTGCGGGTATCGGCACTGCTGGGCGTGCAGGAGCAGCTGCTGCCGGCGCTGGTGCACCTGCGCAAGACCATCGACAAGCGTGGCCGCGCGCTGCGCAAAGTGGTCAAGACCGGGCGCACGCACCTGATGGATGCGATGCCGCTGACGTTCGAGCAGGAATTCGGCGCCTGGTCGGCGCAGCTGTCGTCGGCGCAGGAACGCCTGGAAGACAGCCTGAAGCGGCTGCGCCGGCTGCCGCTGGGCGGCACGGCGATCGGCACGGGCATCAATGCGGACCCGCGCTTCGGCGAGCGCGTGGCCAAGCGCCTGAAGCAGCAGACCGGGGTGCGCTTTGACAGCGCGGAAAACAAGTTCGAGGGGCTGGCGGCACAGGACGATGCGGTGGAACTGTCGGGCCAGCTCAATGCGCTGGCGGTGGCGCTGATCAAGATCGCCAACGACCTGCGCTGGATGAATGCCGGTCCGCTGGCGGGCCTGGGCGAGATCGAGCTGCCGGCGCTGCAGCCGGGCAGTTCGATCATGCCGGGCAAGGTCAATCCGGTGATTCCGGAGGCGACGGTGATGGTGTGCGCGCAGGTGATCGGCCACCACACGGCGATCACGGTGGCAGGGCAGACGGGCAACTTCCAGTTGAACGTGACGCTGCCGCTGATCGCGGCGAACCTGCTGGATGGCATCGGCCTGCTCTCCAACATCTCGCGGCTGCTGGCCGACACGGCCATCGCGGGGCTGAAGGTGCGCGAAGACCGCGTACGCGAGGCGCTGGCCCGCAATCCGATCCTGGTGACGGCGCTGAACCCGATCATCGGGTACGAAAAGGCCGCGGCGATCGCCAAGCGTGCGTACAAGGAACAGCGGCCGGTGCTGGATGTGGCCAAGGAAGACAGCGGGTTGTCTGAAGCCGAGCTGCGCCGGTTGCTGGATCCTGCGGCGCTTACTGCTGGCGGCATTCATGCCGGTGGCGGTGGTGGCGGTTAAGCGCTGACAGCCAACAGCAGCGTTTCCATCTCTGCGAGTGGGGCGGCCGTCGGGCAGCCCCCTACGGGACACGCCGTGAACCCATCCATGGGGGCT
>DGIP01000015.1:12649-13061 GCA_002386405.1 Stenotrophomonas maltophilia | reverse complement strand
CTTCCCGGTATCGCTGCCGCGGCCGCGCTGCTGCTCGCGGTGGGCGTCGGCACGCCGCTGGCGTGGCCGCATACCACCCGCTATGTGGCCGCCCATGGCGCGCCGCGCCAGATCGAGCTGTCCGACCACAGCGTGCTTCATCTCAATGCCGAGAGCGAGGTCTCGGTGCGGATGAGCCTGTTCGGTCGCCGCGTTGAACTGGAACGCGGCCAGGCCAGCTTCGTGGTCGCGCCGGACCGGCGGCCGTTCGCCGTGCATGCCGGCGGCCTGCAGGTGACCGACATCGGCACTACCTTCGATGTCTCGCTGCTGCGCGAACAGGCGCGCATCGCGGTGAGCGAGGGTCGCGTGCAGGTGCATGGCGATGGCGGGCACGGCCGCCTGCTGGCCGATCTGCCGGCCGGCAAGGTGG
>DGIP01000015.1:12271-12419 GCA_002386405.1 Stenotrophomonas maltophilia | reverse complement strand
ACCAGCGCGTGCAGCTGCGCGATGAGGACGCCGCCAGCATGACCGCGTGGTGGCAGGGCCGCATCGTGTTCCGCGACGAGCCCCTGCGCGAAGTGGCCGATCGCTTCAACCGCAGCAACGTCCTGCGCCTGCGCGTCAGCGATGACGC
>DGIP01000015.1:0-12084 GCA_002386405.1 Stenotrophomonas maltophilia | reverse complement strand
CCTGCGCGTCAGCGATGACGCCGGCGCGCTGCGCCTCACCGGCAACCTGCGCGCCGATGACCTGGGTTCGCTGCGCGCGTTCCTGGACCAGCAGCCGGCGCTGGTCATCCAGCAGCGTGCCGATGGCATCCACGTACGCATGCGCGACGTGGCCGACGGCGTTGTCAAAAAAAATTCATCGAATTAGCGGTGCCCGATCCACGCCTTGCCGCGTCGTAGTTGGGGAACGCCACCGCCATTCCCTCACTGGATCCCACGATGCGCTGCACTCTGTTCCTTTCGATCGCCCTTGCCCTGCAGGTCACCGCGACGGCCACCGCTGCAGAACCGGCCCGTCCTGCCGCCGATGCCATCGCCTCGCAGCCGCTGGACATGGCACTCAACGCACTGTCGCGCCAGACCGGCCTGCAGTTCGTCTACAACGCGCAGGTGGCCGGCAACCCGCGCACCCCGCCGGTGCCGGCGGGCCTGAGCGCGGAGGCGGCCCTTGACCGCCTGCTGGCCGGCACCGGGCTGCGCTACCGCTACCTCAATGCCGGTACGGTCACCATTGAAGCCGCCACGGCGGGCAACGAGCCCACCTCCGGGGTGGTCGCACCGATGGCGGTGGCCGATGCCGGGGCGGCGCCGCTGCAGGCCTCGGCGGGTGACGTCGCCGCGCCGGGCGCGCAGAACCTGGAAACCATCCAGGTGACCGGCAGCTACAGCCGCAGCCTGGAACAGGCGGTGGACCTGAAGCGCAACAACATCGGCTTTTCCGATTCGATCGTGGCCACCGACGTGGCCGACTTTCCGGAACAGAACCTGGCCGAAGCGCTGCAGCGCGTTCCCGGCGTGACCATCGAGCGCAGCAAGGGCCTGGGCACCAAGGTCAACGTGCGTGGCCTGCCGTCGGAATACACGTACGTGTCAATCAACGACCTCGCCACCGCCTCCGGCAGTGGTGGACGCGATGTGGAGTTCGACATGTTCGCCTCGGAGATCATCCAGCAGGTCACGGTGCAGAAGTCGCCCACCGCCGCCGATGAAGAGGGTGGCATCGCCGGCTCGGTGAAGATCACCACCGCGCGCCCGTTCGATTACAAGGAGCGCAAGCTGGTGCTGTCGGCCGAAGGCGCGCACAACAGCATTTCCGAAGAAGTGGACCCGCGCTTCGCGTTCCTGGCCGCCGATACCTGGGGCGATTGGGGCGGCCTGGTGTCGTACTCGCAGTCCAAGCGCACCAACCGTACCGATTCCACCTCGGGCATCAACTTCCGCCCGATGTCGCGTTTCCTTGGGGCGTCCGGCACCCGCGGTACCCAGGCCCAGGCCGTGCTGGCCCGCGATGCCGGGGTGAACATCGTCAACCGCACCGACACCGATGAAACCAACCTGGTGGTGTTCCAGGACAAGGTCGGCGACCGCGTATACCTCAACGAGCAGGACAAGTGGGGCGCCACCGCCTCGCTGCAGTACAAGCCGAGCAGCAGCTTCAGCCTGACCTTCGATGCGATGCTGGGCGGTTACGATTCGACCGAGGACGAGTACGACGCGGCCGCTTACTCGGCCTCCAGCCGCAGCACCCTCGACACCATCCACGAATACGATGCCAGCACCCTGTCCGAGTACGGCATGGTGGTGCTGCGCGATGTGTCCTACACCGCCACCCAGCACGAAATGCTGAGCAAGGAGCGGATCAACAAGACCGATTACAGCCAGTACAGCGTGGCCCTCGACTGGAAGGGGCAGGACTGGTACATCGACGCCATGGCCGGCTACTCCGGTGCGGAGAAGACCTCGGACTTCTCCAACCTCAAGCACGTTGCCTACGCACCCTCGCGCACCCGCTGGACCGGCCGCAGCGGTGAAACCATTCCCAGCACCCCGGGCGGTTTCGACATGTACAACGCCTCGGACAAGTACCTGTTCGAAGCCTATGAAACCACGCTGGAGAAGGTGGACGACGACAAGTACGCCGCCCAGGTCAACGTGACCCGCATGCTGGACCTGGCCTTCCTGCCGGCACTGCGTGACGTGAAGTTCGGTGCACGCTACACCGACCGCTCCAAACAGCGCCAGTACGGCGAACTCAAGATCACCGGGCCGACCGCCGGCAGCAGCGCCTGGGTGAATACCCGTACCCTGGCCGACAGCCCGCTGCAGTGGATCGGCGACATCGTTCCCGGTGGCGACTACACCATCAAGGACCTGGACTGGCAGCAGGTGTCCAACGATTACGCGCGCCGTGCCTTCCGCTACGACGGCTTCCATACCCCGTTCGACGCCGGCCAGTTCTACCAGGTCGATGAGAAGGTGACGAGCGTGTACGCGATGGCGGACTTCGCCTTCGATATCGGCCACGTACCGGTCAACATCAACGCCGGCGCGCGTTACGTCGATACCAGCGTCACCTCGTTCGGCTACCACCCCATCCAGCGGCCCGATGGCAGCACCGGCTACACCGATACCCCGGTGTCCAAGGATGGCAGCTACGACGACCTGCTGCCCAGCTTCAACATGACCGCCGAACTGGCCCAGGGCCTGCTGCTGCGCGCGGCCGCCTCCAAGACCATGATGCGCCCGGCGCTGACCGACATCGCCTACAAGCGCACCGCCAGCTGGAGCTCGTACCGCTTCACCGATGGCAACCCGGAGCTCAAGCCCACCTACGCCAAGCAGTGGGAAGTGGGCCTGGAGAAGTACCTGGACAACGGCGCGCTGTTTGCCGCCTCCTACTTCCGCAAGAACATCGACGGCGTGGTGATCAACTCGCTCACCGGCGTGGTCGAGGATGTGGCGGTGTACAACGCCAACGGCACCCTCAACGGCATCTTCGATTTCGACGTGTACCAGCCGGTCAACGCCAAGGGCTCCTACCAGGTGGACGGCGTGGAGCTGGTGGCGCAGCTGCCGCTGGGCATGTTCCACCCGGTGCTGGAAGGCTTCGGCGTGAACGCCAACTACACCGTGCTGGACAGCTCGCTGGCCGGTGAATCCGACCTGGGCATCCGTACCCCGATGCCCGGCCTGGCCGAGAAGACCTGGAACCTCACCGCGTATTATGAGAATGACCGGTTCGATGCCCGCGTGTCCTACAACCACAAGGACGAGTACGTGGAATCGATCGGCTATGACATGTACCCGATCTGGCGCGATGCCTACGGCCAGATGGATGTGTCGATTGGCTACCGGATCACCGACAACATCAAGGTCAGCCTGAAGGGCATCAACCTGACCAACGAGATCACCAGCGGCTACACCATGGATCCGTCGTTCCCGACCATGTACGAAGCTTCGGGCCGTCGCATCAGCCTGGGCCTGCGCGCCGACTTCTGATCATGCATACCCTTCTCCTGCTGGCGCTGCTTGCGGCGCCAGCCACCGCAACGCCTGCCGATCCTGATGCCGGCCGCGATTGGCAGCCCGGCGACCACCACGTGCACAGCGAATGGAGCGTGGACTGGGACCGCAGCACCACGCCGCCCACGCCCATCCGTGGCGGCGACTCGACCTACACCCGCAGCCACAACGCCGGGCGCGCGCGCCATTTCGGGTTGCGCTGGATGGTGCATACCGACCACGGTGGCCCCGGCCACTCGGCGGTGACCCGCGACCATGCCTATCCGGCGCTGCTGCAGGCCCGGCAGGACGTGCCCGAGGTCATCCAGTTCAACGGCATGGAGTTCGATGTGCCGGCCGGCGAGCACGCCTCGCTGATCATCGCGCCGGGCGCGCGCGAAGCCGAACAGCTGGTGACGATCGAACGCGACTACAGCCGCGGTGAGCCGCTGCAGGAGGGCAGTCGTGATACCCACCAGCACATGCTGGATGCCTTGGCCCATATGCGCGGGTTGAGTCCGCTGCCGCTGATGCTGATCAACCACCCCTCGCGAACCGCCACGGGGGCAGGGCAGTGGGGCGAGGTGGAGCCGGCCGAGCTGAACGCCTGGCATGCCGCCGCGCCGCAGGTGCTGGTGGGCATGGAAGGCGCGCCCGGGCACCAGGCCACCCGCACCGAGCGTGGCCTGTACCGGAATGCGGCGGCACCGACATTCGGCGGCTTCGACCAGATGACCACGCAGGTTGGTGGCGTATGGGACCAGATGCTGGCCGACGGCACCCGCTTCTGGATCACCGCAAGTTCCGATTCGCACGTGAACCAGCGCGATGGAGGCAGCGACTTCGATCCGGGTGAGTACAGCAAGACGTATGTGTGGGCGCGTCCGGAGGCCGATGACATTCTCGGTGGCGTGCGCGGCGGCCGCATGTTCGCGGTGACCGGCGACCTGATCGATGCGTTGGAGCTGACCGTGCAGGCGGCCGATGGCAGCGGCGGGGTGGGGCGAATGGGCGAAAGCGTAGGCTTGCCATCTGGTAAGCCGATGAAAGTGCAGCTGCGGGTGCGTAAACCCGACTCGGCCAACGCAGCGGGACAACACCCGGTGCTCCGCCAGCTGCAGCTGATCGTGGGTAGTGCGGGTGGACAGGCGCCGCAGATGCAGACCCGGCGCTTCACCGCCAACGACTGGCAGCAGGAAGATGCGTGGTACCAGGTGACATGGGAACTGCCTGCACCGGCCGGAGGGGGATTCGTTCGTGCGCGTGGCAGTAGCACGGACGAAGAGACGCCCTTGGCGGACACCAAGGGCGAAGATCCCTGGCAGGACCTGTGGTTCCACTCCAATCCGGTGTTCATCGGCAACACCGGAGTGCCGTGAACGCCACGGCAGGGCCCGTGCACGATCCGGTCACGGGGCCCGGCCGAGGCTGGTAGCACCCGAATCCTGCACGGACCCTGCCATGACCACCCTCACCCTGCACGACCTGGCCAAGAAAATGGCTGGCATCGACTTCACCATGCTGCAGACTTTCGCCGACAACGGCGAGATCTCCGGCCGCCCGATGAGCAACAACGGCGATGTCGATTACGACGGTGACAGCTGGTTCTTCGCGCTCGACAGCACCGACATGGTGCGCGAGCTGCAGGCCGAACCCAAGGTCGCGCTCAGCTTCACCGGCAGCAAGGGCCTGCTCGGCAAGCCGCCGCTGTTCGTGTTCGTGCAGGGTAAGGGCCGCATCATCCGCGACAAGGAAGTGATGCGGGAACACTGGCAGAAGAGCCTGGAACGCTGGTTCGAACAGGGCGTGGACACCCCCGGGCTGGTTCTGATCCACGTCCACGCGCACCGCATCCACTATTGGGACGGCGAAGACCAGGGCGAGATCCAGGCCTGAGGAACGACGGACATGCACGCCTCCTCCGGCCCGCTGGTCGGCTGCGCGGGCTGGTCCATTCCAGGTCGCTACGCCGATCTGTTCGGCCCAGGGGAGAGCATGCTCGCGCGTTACGCCACCCGGTTCCCGGTGGTGGAGATCAATTCCTCGTTCCATCGGCCCCACAAGCCCGGTACCTACGAGCGCTGGGCGGCCAGCGTGCCGCCCGCGTTCCGTTTCTCGGTCAAGATCCCGCGCACGATCTCCCACGATTCGGCGTTGGTCGGCGTTGCACCGTTGCTTGACCGCTTCCTGGACGAGTCCAGCGCGCTGGGCACCAAGCTGGGTGGACTGCTGCTGCAGCTGCCGCCCTCATTGGCGTTGGACCCCCGCCGCGCGTCCAGCTTCTTCCGTGCGCTGCGCAGGCGCAGCGAGGCGCCGCTGGCGTGCGAGCCGCGCCATGCCAGCTGGTTCACCGACGCGGCCGACGCGTTGCTGCTGCGGCACGGCGTCTCGCGGCTGGGAGCCGATCCAGCGCGTGTGCCGGCGGCTGCGCAGCCGGGCGGTGCATCGACATGGCGCTATTGGCGCTGGCACGGCGCACCGCGCATGTACTACAGCGATTACGACGATGCGGCGTTGGACGCGCTGGCAGGGCAGGTGCGCCAGGCACGTGGACCCCGCTGGGTCATCTTCGACAACACCGCGCACGGCTTCGCCGTTGCCAACGCCGCGCGCCTGCAGGAGCGGTTGAATGCCTGAAGGTCCCTCGATCGTCATCCTGCGCGAGGCGGCGGCGAAGTTCCGTGGCAAGACCGTGCGGCGCGCGCTCGGTAACAGCGCCTTGGACCTCACCCGCATGGAGGGCCGGCGCGTGGTCGCACTGCGCAGCTGGGGCAAGCACTTCCTGGTCGAGTTCAGCGGCTTCAGCCTGCGCGTGCACATGCTGATGTTTGGCAGCTACCGCATCGACGAACGCAAGCCGTCGCCCCCGCGCGTTTCACTGCAGTTCGACAACGGCGAGCTGAACATCTATGCCTCGTCGCTGAAGTACATCGAAGGCAGGCTGGACGAAACCTACGATTGGCGCACCGACGTGATGAACGATGCGTGGGACCCCCGCCTGGCCCGGCGCCGGCTGAAGCAGCAGTCAGAGATGCTGGTCTGCGATGCACTGCTGGACCAGGAGCTGTTCGCCGGCGTCGGCAACATCATCAAGAACGAAGTGCTGTTCCGCCAGCGGGTGCACCCGGAAAGCACGGTGGGAGCGCTGCCGCCGCGGGTACTCGGCAGGGTCATTGCCGACGCCCGCGCCTACAGCTTCCTGTTCCTGGAATGGAAGCGCGCCTTCGAGCTGAAGAAGCACTGGCAGATCCATACCAAGCGGATCTGCCCAACCTGCGGCGGCCCGGTTTCCAAGACCCACCCCGGCAAGAGCCGGCGGCGCACCTTCTTCTGTCCCAATTGCCAGATCCGATACTGAGTGAAGGGCGGAAACCGCCCGTCCTGTAGGATGGGTGCGTCCCACGCCGTTTCGCGCGTCCTGCGCGGCCACTTCCGGTCGCCCGCTTCGCTCCCCATTTGAGCCGTCCCATGGAGCGCACATGCCGGGCTATACCACCCGCATCCTCACTGTTGCCGTCAATGGCCACGAGTTCCGAATTCGTGCCCTCAGCGACCTGCAGCAGTTCGCCGATCCCACCGGCCGCGCCGAACGCGCCGGCATCCATTCCTCGCTGTGGAGCCTGTTCGGCCAGGTCTGGCCCGCCGGCCGGGTGCTGGCCGAGACCATGAGCCATTACGAGGTGGCAGGCAAACGGATCCTGGAGCTGGGCTGCGGGTTGGGTCTGTCCAGCCTGGTGCTGGCCCATCGTGGCGCCAACGTGGTGGCCAGTGACCACCATCCGCTGGCCGAATCGTTCCTGGCTTACAACGCCGGGCTCAACGACCTGCCGGCCGTGCATTACCGCGACCTGCCCTGGGAGTTGCCGGATACGTCACTGGGTCGTTTCGATCTGATCATCGGCAGCGACGTGCTGTATGAGCGCGGCCATGGCGTACAGATTGCCGCGATGATGGAACGCCACGCCAAGCCCACCGCCGAACTGCTGCTGACCGATCCCGGTCGGGGCAACATCGGCGGCTTCTCGCGCGCCATGGCCCTGCAGGGGTATGAAGCCACCGAAGAAGGCGGCTTCGGCGAAGATGAAAGCAGCTCGCCGGGGCGCGGCCGCCTGTTGCGCTACGCCCGTACCGCGTGACGACACGCATGGCGTGTCCCTACGCCGGCACGTAGCGACACGCCACGCGTGTCCAACGGAACGCGTAGAGCCACGCCCTGCGTGGCTGCGCGGTGCCCGACGAAGAGCAGCCACGCAGGGCGTGGCTCTACGACGCAATGACATGGCGTGCAGGTCTGCCGGGGTAGGCTGCTGGCCCATGACCATTCCCGATCCTGCGCCCCGGCCCGCATCCGCCGCACCCACCCGCTCCATGATCGTCGCCGGCCTCTCCACCGTGGTGGAGTGGTACGACTTCACCCTCTACCTCTACCTGGCCACGGTGCTGTCGCGGGTGTTCTTCGGCGGCGGCGACAACGCCCTGCTGGCCACCCTGGCCGGGTTCGCGGTGAGCTACCTCATGCGTCCCCTCGGCGCGCTCTGCTTCGGCCATCTCGGTGACCGCTTCGGCCGGCGCTACATGCTGCTGGCCTCCATGGCCCTGATGACCGTGGCGATGCTGGCCACCGCGCTGCTGCCCACCTTCGACAGCATCGGCGCCACCGCCGGCGTGCTGTTGCTGCTGCTCCGCTGCGTCATGGCGTTCTCGGTAGGCGGCGAATACACCGGCGTGGTGGCCTACCTGCTCGAAAGCGCCCCCCTGCGCCGGCGCGGACTGGTGACCTCGCTGGCCTCCGCCGCCAGCGAAGTCGGCGCCCTGCTGGCCGTGGCACTCTCGGCACTGACCGTGGCGCTGCTCAGCAGCGCCCAGCTCGATGGCTGGGGCTGGCGCATTCCCTTCTTCATTGGCGCCGCCCTGGCCGGCGCGATCCTGCTCGCGCGCTCGACCATGCACGAATCGCCCGAGTTCGAACGCCAGGTAGCCGCCGGCACCGTGCCCACCTCACCGATCCGCGACACCTGGCGCTTCCACCGCGGCGCGGTCGCGCGCACCTTCGCCATCTCCGCCCTGGGCTCCATCACCTACTACGTCGGCATCACCTACGTACCCGCGTTCCTCGGCTCGGCCAGCGACATCGGCGAATCCAAGGCACTGTGGCTGTCCACCATCGCCGCCGTCGCCGTGATCGGTGTGACCCCGTTGGCTGGCGCGTTGTCCGACAAGGTCGGGCGCCGACCGGTGCTGATCGGCCTGGCGCTGCTCTCGGCATTGCTGCCGCTGACCATGTTCGGCCTGATGGCCACCGGCAGCGCCGTCCAGATCGCCTTGGCCGCCGTCGTGCTGGCCTGCCTGGCCGGCGGCGTCAGCGCCGTCGCCGCACCGGCCACCGCCGAACAGTTCCCCGGCGAAGGCCGGCTCAGCGGCCTGGCGCTGGGCGTGACCATGGCCACCGCCTTCTTCGGCGGCGCCACCCCGTTGCTGGCGGAACTGCTCGTACGCCACACCGGCTGGGCGGCTGCGCCCGGCGCGATGATCGCGGCGGTAGCGCTGTTGGTATTACCCGTGCTGTGGGGCCTGCGCGAAACACGCCCGACGTAACGCGGGGTTACGTGCCGCCTTGTGTGGGTAACGGGGCGGGGACGTTCAACAATCCCCCGGCTGCCACATACGCCGCCAATGCCTGGCCCTGGCTCAGCAGGTGCCGTTCCATCGTGCGCTCGGCCGCCTCCGCATCGCGCCGGCGGAAACACTCCATCAACTCGCGATGTTCCGCCAGCGACTGCGCCGTACGCCCCGGCGTCAACAACTGCCGGCCGCGATGCATCTTCAGAATGCGGTGCAGATCATGCGTGATCCGGATCAACCACGGATTACCGGCGTAGTGCTGCACCGTCTCATGGATCAGATAATTGTTGCGGTAGTAGTCGGCAATATTGCCCTCCGCCGCCGCCGCCTCCATCGCCGCATGCAGCGCCTCCAACTGCTGCACCCCCGCATCATCGATGTGCTTCACCGCCTCATGCGCACAGCGCCCTTCCAGCATCGCCATCACCGGAAACAGCTGGTTCAGATCCTCCAGCGTCAGCCGCGTCACCCGCGCCCCACGCCCCGCATCGATCTGCACCAGCCCCTCCGCCGCCAACAGCTTCAGCGCCTCACGCAACGGCGTACGGCTGATCCCCAGCTCCTCGCAAAGCCCCGGCTCATCAATCCACTCACCCGGAGGCAAGCGATAGTCATAAATGCGCTCACGCACATGCTCGGCAACCTCCTCATACAAGGGAGCACGCCTTTTAGGTGAACGCGGAGCAGGAGCAATGGCCATAAGCAGATTGTATTCGTTCTTTTCCATGGCCACCGGCACACCGTCAAAGGCGGGTCGGGGCGGGTTTATGGGGGTGTGAGCCGCATGGATGCGGCGACCAAGCCCCCATGGACGGGTTCACGGCGTCCCCCATGAACCCGCACCGTCCCGCCAAGCCGCGGAAGCCTTGGCAATAGGCTTTTGCTGTTGCTCTGGCTGTTGCACTGGCTGTTGCTTCAGCCTTACATCCAGCCAGGAACAACAAACAGCAGCCATGCCAACAGCGGCCCAAACACCACCACCAGCCCGCTGTACACCAGGAACCGGCGGAACAGCGACTCGCGCTCTTCCTTGGCTGCTGATGCCACCACCAGCGCACCGTTGGTCGAGAACGGACTCACATCCACGATCGTCGACGACACCGCCAGCGCGCAGATCACGCCCGCCGCGCCGAGATGCCCCTGCAGCAGGAACGGCACCGCCAACGGAATTGTCGCGCCCAGTACCGCCGCCGACGACGCAAACGCCGACACGATCCCGCCCACATAACAGACCAGCAGCGCCCCCAGCAGCGGAATGCCGATGTTCGACACCCCGTTGCCGATGAAGTCCACCGAACCGGCCTTCTCCAGCACCCCCACATACGTCACCACACCGCAGATCAACAGCACCGTCGACCAGCTGATCCCATCCACCGCACCCTTCTGGCTGGCCGGCGACAACAGCGCCAGCACCACCGCCACCGTGATCGACACCAGCCCCACATTGAGGTTGTAGATCAACGCCGCCACGCCCAACCCGACCAGCCCCACCAGCGTGAACAGCCGCTCGCGCGTGATGCCCACCGCCTCCAGCGCATCCGGATCGTTCGACAACGTCCCGCCGCCCGCCGACACCAGCGCCCCGTGACCCTCGATCGCGAACTGCCGCGACGACGCCTGCGGCCCACCGGCCAACGCCAGCTCACCGCCGCCCATCGCCACCGCACCGCGCCGCATCAACGCTACCCCGCCGAACGCGAAGAAACAGATCGTCGCCATCATGAAGTTGAAGCCCAGGCTGGTCAGGAACACCGCCATCTCCGTCACTTCCAGCCCCGCCTTCTGCACCACCCCGTTGGTGATGCTGCCGTACACACTGATCGGCGAGAACCCACCCGCCTGCGCGCCATGGATCACCAGCAGGCCCATCATCAGCGGGTTGATCTTGTACTGCTTCGCAAACCGCAGCGCCACCGGCCCGATGATCGCCACCGCCGCCGGACCCAGCGCCCCGAACGCAGTCAGTACCGCCGTGACCACGAACATCACCCACGGAATGGCCACGATCCGCCCGCGCACCGCCCGCACCGCCCAGTGCACCAGCAGATCGATCGTGCCGTTCTTCTGCGCGATCGCAAACAGATACGTAATGCCGACCAGGGTCAGGAACAGATCGCCAGGGAAGCCGCCCAGCACCTCCTTGCCCTCCATCCCCACGAAGATGCCGCCGATGATGAAGGCCAGCGCAAACGCTACCGCACCCATGTTGATCGGCAGGGCAGTGGCGATGATGAACATGATCACCAGACCGATGATCGTTGCAATTTGTGGACTCATGCGCCCTCCCAGACACGTGATTCGCGTACCGCACGGATGGGAACCCGCCATCCACGGGGTGTGGCGTGCTACAGGTGGAGCCAACCGCTCATTGCAGGCGACCGAGTGCGCGTTGCACCCAGTCCGCCGCACCGTCCAGGTGCTGGAATTCTTCGACCGCGCGGACCTCGCAGCACGGATACGCGCTGGCCACCATGCGCGCCAGCGCGGTGCCCGGGCCCAGTTGCAGGAACACCCGCGCACCGCGTTCGAACAGCTGGCGCATCACCTGCGCCCATTCGACGGTCTGCGCCAGCTGTGCCGACAACGTGCGCACGCTGCCGGCGCGGTCGCGCACCACGCGCCCATCGATGCCGGCCAGCACCGGCATGCCCGGCGGCTGCCACGCCACCGCGTCCAGCGCAGCGGCGAAGCGCGGAACCGCCGCCTGCAGCAAGGGCGTGTGCGAAGGCACATGCACCGGTAACGGACGGATATCCGCACCGGCCGCCCGCGCGTCCCCGGCCAGCGCTTCCAACCCAGCCAGCGCACCACCCACGATGAAGTGATCATGGCCGTTGACGATGGCGATGTACGCGCCATGCACCGCGCACAGTGACTGCACCCGCGCGCGGTCCAGTCCCAGCACGGCCTGCATGCCTGAGTCGGCGGGGCTGGCGGCATCCATGTACCGCGCACGCCGCGCCGCCAGGGCCAGGCAGGAGCGTGTATCGAAACTGCCGGCAATGGCGTGTGCCGCCAGCTCACCAATGCTGTAACCGGCCACCATGCCCGGCACCGGCAGTCCAGTGCGAAGCGCCTGCCAGTGCGCCAGGCTGGCCGCACACAGCAGCGGCTGCGCCAGAAAGTTATCAAAACGTGCCT
>DGIP01000194.1:3651-3783 GCA_002386405.1 Stenotrophomonas maltophilia | reverse complement strand
AAGACCAAGCGCTGGGACCTGATCAGCAACGGCAAGCTGGTGGATTACCAGACCATCCGCGACCAGGCCCACATCCTGGGCAAGACCGAATCGGACGGCTGCTGCTATGCCGATTCCTGGTCCAGCGTGCAG
>DGIP01000194.1:3147-3372 GCA_002386405.1 Stenotrophomonas maltophilia | reverse complement strand
CAGCGCATGGCCAACGTGTCGATGGCGCCGGGCAAGACCCCGCTGAGCGTGAGCGACCTGGTCAAGGACGTCGAGAACGGCATCTACATCATCGGCGACGGCTCGTTCTCCATCGACCAGCAGCGCTACAACGCGCAGTTCGGCGGCCAGCTGTTCTATGAAATCAAGAATGGCCAGATCACCCGCATGCTCGAAGACGTGGCCTACCAGATCCGCACGCCGGAG
>DGIP01000194.1:2104-2868 GCA_002386405.1 Stenotrophomonas maltophilia | reverse complement strand
CGCGCTTCAACGGCATCAACGTCATCAACACCGCGCGCAGCCTCGGCTGACCGGTCAGGAGCCCTTATTCCATGAGTATCTTCACCGAAGCCCAGGCCAAGGCCATCCTCGACAAGGTCATCGCGCTGTCCAAGGCCGATGAGACCACCGCGGTGCTGGCCGGCTCGATCAACGGCAACATCCGTTTCGCGCTCAACAACGTGTCCACCAGCGGCATCGTCGACAACACCGAACTGGCCGTCACCGTGGCCTTCGGCAAGCGCGTGGGCACCGCCTCGATCAACGAGTTCGACGACGCCGCGCTGGAACGCGTGGTCCGCCGCGCCGAAGACCTGGCCCGCCTGGCCCCGGAAAACCCGGAGTTCCTGCCGGCCATCGGCAAGCAGGCCTACACCGCCAGCCCGACGTTCAGCGAATCCACCGCCGCCATCGACCCGGCGTTCCGCGCCAAGGTCGCCGCCGATTCGATCGCGCCCTGCCGCGGCAACGGCCTGATCGCCGCCGGCTTCCTGGAGGACGGCCAGGGCTTCTACGCCACCGCCAACAGCAACGGGAACTTCGGTTACCAGCGCAGCACCAACTTCGACTACACCTGCACCGTGCGCACCGAAGACGGCCGCGGTTCGGGCTGGGTGGGCCGCAACCTGAAGGACGCCGCTGATTTCAAGGCCGACCAGGACGTGCGCATCGCCATGCGCAAGGCCAACGAATCGTCCGAAGCCAAGGCGCTGGAGCCGGGCAAGTACACCGTGATCCTGGAACCG
>DGIP01000194.1:1454-1937 GCA_002386405.1 Stenotrophomonas maltophilia | reverse complement strand
TACACCGTGATCCTGGAACCGGCCGCCGCTGCCGGCCTGATCAGCTTCATGATGAACTTCTTCGATGCGCGCTCGGCCGATGAAGGCCGCAGCTTCCTGTCCAGGAAGGGCGGTGGCAACAAGCTGGGCGAGCAGGTCTACGACCCGCGCGTGAACATGTACGCCGACCCGTGGCACCCCGAGGCTCCGGTGCTGCCGTGGGACCAGCAGGGCCTGCCGCGCAGCAAGCTGGCCATCATCGAGAACGGCAAGGTCGCCAACCTGGATTACTCGCGCTTCTGGGCGCAGAAGCAGGGCAAGACCGCCAACGCCACCCCGGGCAACCTGCTGATGAGCGGCGGCGACAAGAGCACCGCCGAGCTGGTCCGTGGCACCCAGAAGGGCATCCTGGTCACCCGTACCTGGTACATCCGCATGGTTGATCCGCAGACCGTGCTGCTCACCGGCCTGACCCGCGACGGCACCTTCTACATCGAGAACGGC
>DGIP01000194.1:913-1243 GCA_002386405.1 Stenotrophomonas maltophilia | reverse complement strand
ACCTTCTACATCGAGAACGGCCAGATCAAGTACCCGGTGAAGAACTTCCGCTTCAACGAATCGCCGGTGATCATGCTCAACAACATCGAAGAGCTGGGCAAGCCGGTGCGCGTGGCCGGTGACGAGTCCAGCTTCGTGATGATGATCCCGCCGATGAAGCTGCGCGATTTCACGTTCACCTCGCTGTCCGACGCGGTCTGATGGCGCGCGTGCGGCAATGAACCGCGCGCAGTTCCTGCGGTTGATGCTTGGCGGGGCCGCCCTGGCGGCCCTGCCCTCGTTCGCCCGCGCGCAGGCCGGGCGCTACGACTTCTGGTTCACCCGCCTCAA
>DGIP01000194.1:0-743 GCA_002386405.1 Stenotrophomonas maltophilia | reverse complement strand
CTTCTGGTTCACCCGCCTCAAGTACGATTCCGGCGACTGGGACGTGGACGCGCGCATGCCGTCCAACGTGATCACCTCGCTGATCGACTACACCACGCTGCGGGTGGACCCGACCGAACATGTGGTCGCGCTGTCCGACCCGCGCATGCTGGAAGCCCCGTTCTGCTACCTGGCCGGCCACAAGCTGGTGGAGTTCAATGCCGCCGAGCGGCAGAACTTCGTGCGCTATGTGCGCAACGGCGGGTTCGTGTTCGTGGATGACTGCAACCACGATCTCGATGGGCTGTTCGCCAAGTCGTTCGAAGCACAGATGGCCAAGCTGTTCGGGCCGGCCGCACTGAAGAAGCTGCCCAACACGCATGCGCTGTATCGCAGTTTCTTCAAGTTCCCGGACGGGCCACCGGCCACCGGCTTCGAGCTCAATGGCTGGGGCGATGACCTTGTGCACGATTACCTCAAGGGCATCGAGGTCGATGGCCGGCTCGGCGTGCTTTACAGCAACAAGGATTACGGCTGCGAGTGGGATTACGACTGGCGCAACAAACGGTTCCTGGCCGAAGACAACACCCGGTTTGCGGTGAACATCGTGATGTACGCGTTGAATAATTGAGAGCATGACCATGCAAACTGACAGCCCTATCGATTCTCTCCTGGCCAAACTGCAGCCCCTGCGCGATGCGCTGGGCAAGGCCGTGGTAGGCCAGCATGACGTGGTGGAACAGCTGCTGATCGGCCTGCTTGCC
>DGIP01000012.1:4046-4196 GCA_002386405.1 Stenotrophomonas maltophilia | reverse complement strand
GTTTTTCGTTATCAGCCCTTGGCCTTCAACTTGGCCAACCGCAGCCAGGTATCGACCACGGTGTCCGGGTTCAGCGACACCGACTCGATGCCTTCCTGCATCAGCCATTCGGCCAGGTCCGGATGATCGGACGGGCCCTGGCCGCAGATG
>DGIP01000012.1:0-3820 GCA_002386405.1 Stenotrophomonas maltophilia | reverse complement strand
GACGGGCCCTGGCCGCAGATGCCCACGTACTTGCCCTTGGCGCGTGCCGACTTGATCGCCATCGACAGCAGCTTCTTCACCGCCGGGTTACGTTCGTCGAACAGGTGCGCCACGATCGACGAATCGCGGTCCAGGCCCAGCGTCAGCTGGGTCAGGTCGTTCGAACCGATCGAGAAGCCGTCGAAGATCTCCAGGAACTCATCGGCGAGCAGCGCGTTGGACGGCACCTCGCACATCATGATGATCTTCAGGCCGTTCTCGCCCTGCTTCAGCCCGTTCTGTTCCAGCACCTCGACGACCTTGCGGCCTTCTTCCAGCGTGCGGACGAACGGAATCATCACCCACAGGTTGTCCAGGCCCATTTCGTTGCGCACGCGCAGCACGGCCTTGCATTCCAGTGCGAAGGCGGCCGAGAAGCTCGGGTCGACGTAACGGCTGGCGCCGCGGAAGCCGATCATCGGGTTCTCTTCGTGCGGCTCGTAGTTGCTGCCACCGATCAGGTTGGCGTACTCGTTGGACTTGAAGTCCGACAGGCGCACGATCACCGGGTTCGGCGCCACCGACGCGGTCAGCGTGGCGATGCCTTCGGCCAGGCGGTTCACATAGAAGCTGACCGGATCGGCGTAACCGGCGATCTTCTCGTCGATCTTCTTCTTCGTGGCCGCATCCTGGCGGTCGTATTCCAGCAACGCGTTGGGATGGATGCCGATGTGGCTGGCAATGATCATCTCCAGGCGGGCCAGGCCGATGCCCGCGTTCGGCAGCTGGCCGAAGTCGAAGGCACGTTCCGGATTGGCCACGTTCATCATGATCTTCAGCGGCGCCGGCGGCATGTTGCCCAGGTCCGTGGTGGTGCGCTCGAAGTCGAGCTTGCCTTCATAGATGAAGCCGGTGTCGCCCTCGGCGCAGCTGACCGTCACTTCCTGGCCATCCTTCAACACCTGCGTGGCGTTGCCCGAACCGACCACGGCCGGCACGCCCAGCTCACGCGCGATGATCGCCGCGTGGCAGGTACGGCCGCCACGGTTGGTGACGATCGCCGACGCGCGCTTCATCACCGGCTCCCAATCGGGGTCGGTCATGTCCGCGATCAGCACGTCGCCCGGCTGCACGCGCGCCATGTCTTCCAGCGACTTGACCACGCGGGCCACGCCCGCGCCGATCTTGGCGCCCACCGCGCGGCCTTCGGCCAACACCTTGCCGCCCTTGTCGTTCAGCGCGAAACGCTCGATCTGGGTGGCATGGCCACGCGACTTCACCGTTTCCGGGCGCGCCTGCACGATGAACAGCTTGCCGCTCACGCCGTCCTTGGCCCACTCGATATCCATCGGGCGGCCGTAATGCTTTTCGATGATCAGCGCCTGCTTGGACAGTTCCTGCACGTCCTCGTCGCTGATCGAGAAGGTGTTGCGGATCTCGACCGGGGTGTCTTCGATGCGGACGCGCTCGCCCGGGACATCCGAATACACCATGCGGATTGCCTTGCTGCCCAGCGATCGGCGCAGGATGGCCGGCTTGCCGGCGTTCAGCGTGGGCTTGTAGACGTAGAACTCGTCGGGATTGACCGCGCCCTGCACGACCATTTCGCCCAGCCCGAAGCTGGAGGTCACGAACACCACGTCGCGGAAGCCCGATTCGGTGTCCAGGGTGAACAGCACGCCCGACGAACCCACGCCCGAGCGCACCATCAGCTGCACGCCGGAGGACAGGAACACGTCTTCGTGCTTGAAGCCGTGGTGCACGCGGTAGGCGATGGCACGGTCGTTATAGAGCGAGGCGAACACTTCCTTGACCTTGTGCACGACATCGTCGGCACCGGTGACGTTGAGGAAGGTTTCCTGCTGGCCGGCGAAGGAGGCATCGGGCAGGTCTTCGGCGGTGGCCGAAGAACGCACGGCCACGGCCACGTCGCCGCCGCCGTTCTCGTCGCACAGCTGCTTGTAGGCGCTGCGGATGTCCTGGTCCAGCTGCGGCTGCAGCGGGGCGTCGATCACCCAGCCGCGGATTTCCTTGCCGGCAACGGTGAGCGCGGCGACATCTTCCACGTCCAGCGTGGCCAGCTTGTCGAAAATGCGCTTGGACAGGTCGTTGTGCGCGATGAAGTCCTTGAAGGCTTCAGCGGTGGTTGCGTAACCGCCGGGGACAGAAACCCCCAGACCGGCAAGATTGCCGATCATTTCGCCCAGCGACGAATTCTTGCCGCCTACGCGGGCCAGGTCGGCCAGGCGCAGTTCGTGCAACCACAGGATATTCTCGTTCAAGCGCGATGCTCCGTTTGGCCATCGCCCGAGGCGGGCTTGGATGGCCACGTCCGTAGGAAGAAGCCGATATGATGCCGGGCATACCGCCGTCGGCACAAGCTTGTATCGTCGGCCTTTTTAAGCTTCAGAGGGGGTAAAAGGCGTATGTCGACGATCCGTCCGGTGTTCTACGTATCCGATGGAACCGGTATCACCGCTGAAACCATTGGGCATAGCCTCCTGACCCAGTTCTCCGGGTTCAGCTTCATCACCGATCGAATGTCGTTCATCGACGATCCGGAAAAGGCCCGTGAAGCGTGTGAAAGGATCCGCGCGGCGGGGGAGCGCTACCAGGTCCGGCCGATCGTGGTCAGTTCCTGCGTGGACAGCGGGCTGAGCATGATCCTGGCCGAGAGCGGCGGGCTGATGCTCGACGTGTTCGCCCCCTTCATCGAGCCGCTGGAGCGCGAACTGGCCGTGAACCGCCATTCCCGGGTGGGTCAGGCGCACGGCATGGTGGACTTCGAGACCTACCACCGCCGCATCAACGCGATGAACTTCGCGCTGACCCACGATGACGGCATCGCCATCAACTACGACGATGCCGACGTGATCCTGGTGGCGGTGTCGCGGGCCGGCAAGACCCCGACCTGCATCTACCTGGCCCTGCATTACGGAGTCCGCGCGGCCAACTACCCGCTGACCGACGAGGACCTGGAGCAGGATCGCCTGCCGGCCCGGCTGCGGCCCTACCGCAAGAAGCTGTTCGGGCTGACCATCGACCCGGACCGGCTGCAGCAGATCCGCCAGGAGCGCCGCCCGAACTCGCGCTACGCCAACCTGGAGACCTGCCGGCGCGAGGTCGCTGCGGCCGAGACCATGTTCCGGATGGAGCGCATTCCCACCCTGAGCACCACCCATACCTCGATCGAGGAGATCTCGAGCAAGGTGCTGACCACATTGGGGCTGCAGCGGGAGCTTTATTGAGCCACCGGGGTGTGGGGCGGACCCGCGGGCGCCCCTTTTGGCCGGTCCCTGCCGTCCCCACGTTAGATTCTTCAACGTGTAGGATCGACACATGGCCCAGGCATCGCCCCGCATCGAACGCATTCCCCGGCTCAGCCGCCTGAGCTGGCTGATGGGCCTGTATGCCGAGAATTACCGCCACCTGGTGCGGCTGTTCGAGCCGGCCGGGCTGGAACCGGGCAGTTACGTGTCCTCGGTGGGGGATGGCCTGGATGTGCGGCTTGACGTCATCGAATGCCACCCCTACACGGTCGAACTGCGCCTGACCTACGACTTCGCCGACCCGGTGACCGGCCAGCCCGACCCGTCGGCCTACGTGCGCCTGTACCGCGACGCGCGCCAGGCCGAGACCACCCATTGCTACGTGGGCCGGCGCTGGCAGGACGTGGTGGGCATGTACCCGCCGCCGGCCGAGCTGATCAGCCACCGCATGCGCATGAACACCTTCCTGGGCAAATGGCTGGAATACCTGGCCGAGCGCGGACATGGCGTGGCCACCCTGCGCCGCGACCGCAACGCGCTGCCGGCCCCGGCCGACACCCGCCGCGCCCAGG
>DGIP01000319.1 GCA_002386405.1 Stenotrophomonas maltophilia | reverse complement strand
CCACCCGCAAATCCATCCACCGCATGGACCATGCCGGCGAACCCGACCCCATCAGCGTCCAGATCGCCGGCACCGAACCCCAGCAGCTTGCCGACGCCGCCCGCTACAACGTCGACCACGGCGCCCAGATCATCGACATCAACATGGGCTGCCCCGCCAAGAAAGTCTGCAACGCCTGGGCCGGGTCCGCCCTGATGCGCGACGAAGACCTCGTCGCCCGCATCCTCAGCGCCGTCGTCGGCGCCGTCGATGTCCCGGTCACCCTCAAGATCCGCACCGGCTGGGACTGCGACCACCGCAACGGCCCCCGCATCGCCCACATCGCCGAAGACAGCGGCATCGCCGCACTCGCCGTGCATGGCCGCACCCGCGACCAGCATTACACCGGCAGCGCCGAATACGAGACCATCGCCGCCATCAAGGCCGCCCTGCGCATCCCCGTGATCGCCAACGGCGACATCGACAGCCCGCAGAAGGCCGCCCACGTGCTCGCCCAGACCGGCGTCGACGCCGTCATGATCGGCCGCGCCGCACAGGGCCGCCCCTGGATTTTCCGCGAAGTCGCCCACTACCTTGCCACCGGCACCCTGCTGCCGCCGCCCAGCCTGCACGAAGTGCGCGACATCCTGCTCGGCCACCTGCATGCCCTGCACGATTTCTACGGCGAACCCCAGGGCGTGCGCATCGCCCGCAAGCACCTGGGCTGGTACGCCAAGGACCGCCCCGAGAATGCCGCCTTCCGCGCCGTCGTCAACCGCGCCGAAGACGCCGCAGGCCAGATCGCCCTGACCACCGAATACTTCACCGCACTGGCCGCCGGCGAACCGCTGTCCTCCGCCGCCTGATCCCCCCATCGCCGGGCCTGCCCCGCGCCACGTGACCGCCATGACCCCGATTGCCGCCCCCACTTACCTGCACGGCTTCTCCAGCACCGAACAGCACCGCCTGGTCACCCAGGCCCGCCTGCTGGAATCGTCCATTTTCAACAACATCGACTACGGCGGCGCCCAGCGCCTGCTCGAAGTCGGCAGCGGCGTTGGTGCCCAGACCGAGATCCTGCTGCGCCGCTTCCCCGAACTGCACGTCACCGGCGTGGACCTCAGCGAAACCCAGCTGGCCACCGCCCGCCAGAACCTCGAGAAAACCCCTTGGTGCAGCGAGCGTTACACCCTGCTGCAGGCCGACGCCGGCAACCTGCCGTTCGGCGCACGCGAGTTCGATTCCGCGTTCCTGTGCTGGGTGCTCGAACACGTGCCCTCGCCCGCCCGCGTGCTCAACGAAGTGCGCCGCGTGCTGGTGCCCGGCTCGCCCGTCTACGTCACCGAAGTGATGAACGCCTCGTTCCTGCTCGACCCGTACTCGCCGCACATCTGGCGCTACTGGATGGCCTTCAACGACTTCCAGTACGACCACGGCGGCGACCCGTTCGTCGGCGCCAAGCTCGGCAACCTGCTGCTGGCCGGCGGCTTCCGCGACGTGCACACCGAGATCAAGACCATCCACTTGGACAACCGCGAACCGGCCCGGCGCAAGACCATGATCGCCTTCTGGGAACAGCTGCTGCTGTCGGCCGCCGACCCGCTGCTGGAAGCCGGCCTGGTCGACCAGGAAACCGTGGACGGCATGCGCCGCGAGTTCAGCCTGGTGCAGAACGACCCCAACGCCGTGTTCTTCTTCTCGTTCGTGCAGGCCCGCGCAACCGTTTACTAGAAGAGCATCAGCCACGCCAGCACGGCTGCTGCCACCACTCCGGCCAACGCGAGCCACAGACCCACGCCGGGACGGTCACCCCGGGCAACCGTCGTGCCGCCCGTCGCCGGTTGCTGATTGCGCGCATCGATCCTGTCCTGCATGCGCTGCGCACGCTCCGGATCGACCTTGCGCAGTTCCTCCAGCAGCACCTGCTGCTGGCGTGCGCGGTCGGGCTGCGCCTTGGCCTTCTGCAGGATCTCGCGCAGCGGCACCGCCGGCTGCTCGGCCGACGGACCCGGACCGCGCGCCGTCATGGTGCTCCCTCCGGCATCGTCGGCGCGTTCCAGATCCGCTCCCACATCACCGCGAAGCGGCGCTTGACCCGCGCCCTGCCCTGCTCGCCTTCGTAGGCCGGGCGCAGCTGCTCCGGCGGGATCGCCACCCAGCGTTCCCCCTCCGCACGCGCCACCGCGAAGGTGAAGGTGTAATCCGGTTCCAGCCCCATGCGCAGGTCACTCAGCTGCAGCTGGCCATCGACCACCTGCGCGCGCATGAAGCCCCGGTTGAACCAGTTCAATCTGGCAACGGCGGGAATGTGCGCGGCCTGGCGCAGCGCCTGCACGTTTGAGGGATAGCCACGGAAAGTCATCGGCCCACGGTCGGCCACCAGCGAACGCTCGCCGACCACATAGCCGCTGGGCGTCATCGCCACCACCTGCCACAGCAGCGTGTTGAACGGCGTGGCGACCGAGAACCGCGGCGCATCGCCCAGCCCCATCGCCGCCAGCGCACGGTCGGCTTCGCGGTCGACCTGGTGCTTGGCCAGCAGCGACCAGCCCAGGTACCCGGTGCTCAGCACCAGCCCCGCCAGCAGCGCCTTCTGCGCCAGCGGGCGGCTGCGCGCGAACCATGCCACCGCGCAGCCCAGCAGCAGCCACACCGTGTACAGCGGGTCGATGATGAAGACGCTGGACCACATCGTCGGCGGCGGAGTGAACGGCCACCACAGCTGGGTGCCGTACACCGTGAACGCATCGAGCAGGGGATGGGTGATCAGCGCCAGCAGGATCGCCCAGAACCAGCGCGCCGGCGCCTGCGCCACGCGGCCGTGGCCGTGGCCGAAGCGTTTGAAACCCCACCAGATCAACAGCGCCACCCAGGGCAGCACCAGCAGCGAGTGGCTGTAGCTGCGGTGCTCGGTCATCAGCGCCACCGGGTCGGTGGCGGTGAAGGCCAGCAGCAGGGCATCCAGGTCCGGCAGGGTGCCCAGCGCGGCGCCGGCAAGCAGCGCGG
>DGIP01000123.1 GCA_002386405.1 Stenotrophomonas maltophilia | reverse complement strand
GCCTGATCGAGGCCAGCGCCGATGCGCTCAAGACCCTGGTCGCCGACACCCTGACCATCATCGCCATGCTGGTGGTGATGCTGCAGATGAGCGTCAAGGTGACTGTCGCGATGCTGGTGGTGGTGCCGCTGATCGGCGTGATCGTCTCGTTCGTGGGCAAGCGCTACCGTCGCATCAGCCGGGGCATCCAGGACGGCATGGGCAGCATGGCGCAGACCGCCGAGCAGTCGCTGGCCGCGCAGCAGGAAGTGAAGGTGCATGGCACCCAGGCGCACGAGATCTCGCGTTACTCGCGGCTGGCCAACCGCATGCTCGGCCTGAACATGAAGGTGGAAACCACCCGCGCGCTGGCCTCCAGCACCGTGCAGTTCCTGGCCGCCCTGGCGCTGGCCGTGATCGTGTGGGTGTCCACCCGCGAAGCGCTAGCCGGGCGCTTGAATGCGGGCCAGTTCATGGGCCTGATGACCTCGATGATGGCCATCATTCCGTCGCTGCGCCGCCTGACCAGCGTGCAGACCTCTATCTCGCGCGGCGTGGCCGCCGCCGAGCGCCTGTTCGGCATCCTCGACCTGCCGGTCGAGCGCGACGAAGGCAGCACCCGCGCCAAGCGCGTCCGTGGCGAGCTGTCGTTCCAGCACGTGATGCTGCGTTACCGCGAAGACACCGGCATCGCGCTGGACGACATCACCTTCGATGCCAAGCCGGGCACCGTGACCGCCATCGTCGGCCGCTCAGGCAGTGGCAAGACCAGCCTGATCCGGCTGGTGCCGCGTTTCTATGAGCCCAGCGGCGGGCGCATCCTGCTCGATGGCGTGCCGCTGGACGACTACCCGCTGGCCGACCTGCGCCGCCAGGTGGCGATGGTGGGGCAGAAGGTCATGCTGTTCGACGATACCGTGGGCGCCAACATCGCCTACGGCATGGATGCCAGCGAGGACCAGATCCGCGCGGCCGCCGAAGCGGCCAATGCGTGGGAGTTCATCGAACGCATGCCGCAGCAGCTGCAGACCCCGGTGGGCGAGAACGGTGCGCTGCTGTCCGGCGGCCAGCGCCAGCGCCTGGCGATCGCCCGCGCGATCCTGCGCGACGCGCCGGTGCTGATCCTCGACGAAGCCACCGCCGCGTTGGACAACGAATCGGAGCGGCTGGTGCAGGATGCCCTGCAGCGCCTGATGCCCGAGCGCACCACCCTGGTGATCGCGCACCGCCTGTCCACCATCGAACACGCCGACCAGGTGCTGGTGATGGACCACGGCCGCATCGTAGAGCGCGGCACCCACAGCGAACTGCTGGCACTGGGTGGGCTGTACGAGCACCTGCACAAGATGCAGTTCCGCGAAAGGCAGCCCTGATGGCGTCCAAGGGTTCCCAGACGCCATCGTACTGGTACGACGGCAGTGCGATTCCGTTCGCCGCACGCCTGCTGGCGCCGGTGTACGGCGCCGTGGTGGCGCTGCGCCGCGGGCTGTACCGGCGCGGTTGGCGCAAGCGTCATGCCCTGCCGGTGCCGGTGATCGTGGTCGGCAACGTGACTGCCGGCGGCACCGGCAAGACCCCGCTGACCATCGCCCTGGTGGACCGCCTGCGTGACGCGGGCTGGAAACCGGGCGTGGCCAGTCGCGGGTACGGGCGCGAAGAGGCCAAGGTGCCGCGCTGGGTCGAGGCAAGTACGCCGACCGCGCTGGGCGGCGACGAACCGGTGCTGATCGCCTGGAAAACCGGCGTGCCGGTGCGGGTCGATGCCGACCGCGTGGCGGCCGGCAAGGCGCTGGTCGAAGCCGGCTGCAACATCATCGTCTGCGACGACGGCCTGCAGCACTATCGGCTGGCACGCGACATCGAAATTGAAGTGGTCGACGCACAGCGCCGCTACGGCAACGGCCGCTTGATCCCGGCCGGGCCGCTGCGCGAGCCCGCCGAGCGCGCGCGCGACTGCGACTTCCGCGTGGTCAACCTGGGCCAGGCCAGCGCCGATCCGTCCGCGCTCGCCTCGTGCGGTTTCGGCGAATGGGCGATGCAGCTGCATATCGACAGTGCACTACCGCTCAGCGGCGGCCGCGCCCGCGCGCTGTCGCACTTCCGTGGCCAGCGCGTGCATGCCGTGGCCGGCATCGCGCACCCGCAGCGCTTCTTCGACATGCTGCGCGCGCATGGCATCGGCGTGGTCCCGCATGCCTTCGCCGACCACCATGCCTACCAGGCCGCGGACCTGCGCTTTGGCAGCGAGCTGCCGGTGCTGATGACCGAAAAGGATGCGGTGAAGTGCAAGGCGTTCGCCAACGAATGGCATTTCTCGGTGCCGCTGTCGGCCGATCTTCCCGCCGCGTTCTGGGTCAACCTGCTGGACCGCGTGGATAAACTTAGAGGTCCCGCATGAGCCAGCCCGTCGATTTCGTCGTCGCCATTCCCGCGCGTTACGCCGCTTCGCGGCTGCCCGGCAAACCGCTGCGGCTGCTCGGCGGCAGGCCGCTGGTGCTGCACGTGGCCGAACGCGCGCTGCTGGCCGGCGCGCGCGAGGTCTGGGTGGCCACCGATGACGCGCGCATTGCCGATGCCCTGCAGGGCCTGGACGGCGTGCAGGTGGCGATGACCGCCGCCAGCCACGCTTCCGGTACCGACCGGCTGGCCGAATGCGCCCGCCAGGCCGGCTGGTCCGACGACACCGTGGTGGTGAACCTGCAGGGCGACGAGCCCTTCGCCCCGGCCGAGGGCATCCGCGCGGTGGCCGAAGCGCTGGTCTACAGCGGGGCCGCCATGGCGACCCTGGCCACCCCGGTGGAGGATGCGCAGACCCTGTTCGACCCGAACGTGGTCAAGGTGGTGCGCCAGCAGAACCTGGACGCGCTGTACTTCAGCCGCGCTCCGATTCCCTGGCACCGCGACGCCTTCGCGCAGTCGCGCGAGCGCCTCTCCGGCTCCCACTGGCTGCGCCACATCGGCATCTATGCCTACCGCGCCGGCTTCCTGCAGCAGTTCGCCGCCTTGCCGCCGGGCACGCTGGAACAGCTGGAATCGCTGGAGCAGCTGCGGGTGCTGGAGGCGGGCCACCGGTTGAGCGTGGCGCTGTCGCCCGCCGCCTTCCCGCCGGGGATCGATACCCCCGAGGACCTGGCGCGTGCCGAAGGCTGGTTGGCCCGCCGCGAAATTGACGGTGGCACGACGGTTGCATGACGCCCAGTCCGGCATAATCACCGCATGAACGTACAACCCGTCCAGGACCTGCCCGAGTTCGCCACGTGGCTCAATGCCGCGCCGACCACCCTGACCGAACTGCGCGGTCGCCCGGTGGTGCTGGCCTTCGTCAACGCTGCCTCGGTCTGGTGCGCGCACCGGCTGGCCGAGCTCGGCCAATGGCAGTCGCGCAACCCCGGCAAGCTGCAGGTGCTGGTGCTGCAGGTGCCGCGCTTCGACTTCGAGCGCGAACCGGAGCAGGCGCTGAAGCTGCTGCGCCGCCATGGAGTAACCGTGCCGGCGCTGCTGGATGCGGACTGGGACGGCTGGCGCCGGTTCAATATCACCGCGTGGCCGACCCTGGTCCTGCTGGACGCGCAGGGGCGCGAGGTTGACCGCCTGGTCGGCTTCGGCGACGAGCTGGACCGCGCGCTCAACAGCCTGTGCCAAGGGACGTCGAGTCCGCTCGATGTCGATGCCTTGCGGCAGCGCGAGCTGCATCCCGAACCGCGCCTGCCGATGCTGTTCCCGACCGCGCTGGCGGTAAGCACCGAGCGGCTGTACATCGCCGACAGCGGCCACCATCGCATCCTCGAATGCAGCCACGCCGGGCGGGTGCTTCGCCAGTTCGGGCTGGGCACCGCCGACATGATGGACGGCGGTCCGGGCGAGGCCGCGTTCAACCGGCCGCAGGGCCTGGCGCTGGAGCGCGAGTGGCTGTACGTGGCCGACACCGGCAACCACGCGCTGCGCCGGATCCACCTGCTGACCGGCCAGGTCGACACGCTGTGCGGCAATGACCGCCCCGGCGACCCGCGCGAAGGCGCGGTAGGCGAGCCCCGGCAGACCCCGCTGAACCACCCGCTGGGGCTGGCCGTGGCCGACAACCAGGTGCACATCGCCATGGCCGGCGACAACCGCATCTGGAGCTACCACCTGGGCCAGCGCACGCTGTCCTGGCGCGCCGGCTCCGGCGCCATGGACGAGCGCGACGGCAGTGGCCATCTGGCCGCGTTCGCGCAGCCGGCCGCGCTGGCGGCGGTGCAGCAGGTGCTGTACGTGTGCGACGCGCTCGGCTCGTCGATCCGGTCGATGCAGCTGCGTGGCGACCTGGTACAGACGCTGGTGGGGCAGGGGATGTGGGCGTTCGGCGACCAGGATGGCCCGCGCACCACTGCCCAGCTGCAGTACCCCCAGGCGATCGCGATGAGTCCGGATGCGCCCGTGCTGTGGATCGCCGATGCCGGCAACGGGCGCCTGCGCACGCTGCGCCTCGGCGGCGGCGAATTGAACACCGTGGAGCTGCCGCGGCGGCTGCATGGGCCGGCCGGCCTGGCGCTGGGCGGCGGGGCGGTGTGGATCGCCGAGACCGATGCCCACGCCGTACTGCGTTTCGACCCCGTCAGCGGCGTACTGAGCGACGTGCCGATCAGCGAATGACCCCGAATACCGCTCCGGCCTTCGATGGAAAGGCATTCGCGGCCCACCTGAGTACCGCGCCCGGCGTGTACCGCATGTACGCCGCCGACGACACCCTGCTGTATGTCGGCAAGGCACGCGCGCTGCGCAACCGCGTTGGCAGCTACTTCAATGGCGCGCCGAAGACCACGCGGATCATGTCCATGCTCTCGCAGGTCGCGCGCATGGACGTGACCGTCACCCGTTCCGAGGCCGAAGCGCTGCTGCTGGAAAACCAGCTGATCAAGTCGCTGACGCCGCGTTACAACGTCTCGCTGCGCGACGACAAGACCTATCCGCACGTGCTGCTGACCCGCGAAGACTGGCCGCGCATCGCGCTGCACCGTGGGCCGCGCGCGGTGCCGGGCCGGTATTTCGGTCCGTACCCGGGGGTGACCGCGGTGCGCGAAACCCTCAACCTGATGCACAAGCTGTTCAAGCTGCGCAGCTGCGAGGACAGCGTGTTCCGCAACCGCTCGCGGCCCTGCCTGCAGTACCAGATCGGCCGCTGCAGCGCGCCCTGCGTGGACCTGGTGGCCGCCGACGACTACGCCGAATCGGTGCGGCGTGCCTCGATGTTCCTGGAAGGCAAGAGCGACCAGCTGGCGCGCGAACTGGGCACGCAGATGCAGGCGGCCAGCGAAGCGCTGGAATTCGAACAGGCCGCGCGCCTGCGCGACCTGGTCACCGCGCTGCGCAGCATGCAGACCCGCCAGTACGTGGATGGACGCGCCGCCGACCTGGACGTGCTGGCCTGCGCCACCCAGGGCGCCAATGCCTGCGTGATGCTGCTGGCGTTCCGCGACGGCCGCAACATGGGCACGCGGCCATTCTTCCCGCGCACCAATGGCGAAGAAAGCGCGGACGAAGTGCTGGGTGCCTTCGTGTCGCAGTACTACGCCGAACATTCGCCGCCGCGGGAGATCCTGCTGGACCGCGAGATTCCCGATGCCAGCCTGATCGAATCGGCGCTCAGCGCGTCGGCCGAGGCCAAGGTCCAGCTGAAGTGGAACGTGCGCGGCGAACGGGCCGGGTATGTCGAGCTGGCCAGCCGCAATGCGCAGATCACGCTGGTCAGCGAACTCACCAGCCGCAGTGCCCAGCATGCGCGCAGCGAAGACCTGCGGCAGATGCTGGGCCTGGCCGAGCAGGTCAAGCGGGTGGAGTGCTTCGACATCAGCCACACCATGGGCGAAGCCACCGTGGCGTCATGCGTGGTGTTCGACGCCAGCGGTCCGGTGCGCAGCCAGTACCGCCGTTTCAACATCAGCGGCATCGAGCCCGGCGATGACTACGCCGCCATGCGCCAGGCCATCGACCGCCGGTTCCGCCGCGCGGTGGAAGAAGAAGGCGTGCTGCCGGACCTGCTGCTGATCGACGGCGGCGCCGGCCAGTTGGCGCAGGCGCAGGCCGCGCTGGCCGACCTCGGCGTGGAAGGAGTGATGCTGGTGGGCGTGGCCAAGGGCGTGGAGCGCCGCGCCGGGCACGAGGCGCTGGTGATGCCCGATGGCCGCGAGCTGCGCCCGGGCGCGGCGTCACCGGCGCTGCAGTTCATCCAGCAGGTCCGCGACGAAGCGCACCGGTTTGCGATTACCGGCCATCGCGGCCGCCGCCAGAAGGCGCGCATGACCAGCAAGCTGGAGGACATTCCCGGCATCGGGCCGCGCCGTCGCGCCAGCCTGCTGAAGCATTTTGGTGGACTGGTCGGCCTGAAAGCGGCCGGCGAAGCGGAAATCGCCAAGGTGGAGGGCATCAATGCTGCCCTCGCCGCACGCATCTACGCTAACCTACATGGACTGCCCACGCCTCCTGTGGCCGGCGAGTAGAGAGACGCAATGAAGTTGACCCTCCCCACCTGGCTGACGCTGCTGCGGATCGTGATGATCCCGGTGCTGGTGCTGGTGTTCTACCTTCCCTACACCTGGACCAATTTCGCCTCCGCCGCGATTTTTGGCATCGCCGCGCTGACCGACTGGCTGGATGGCTGGATCGCACGGCGCTACGACCTGGCCTCGGCGTTTGGTGCGTTCCTTGATCCGGTCGCGGACAAACTGATGGTGGCCGTGGCGCTGTTCCTGATCGTGCAGGGCCACCCGACCCCGTGGATGGCGTTCTGGGCCGCGGTGATCGTCGGTCGCGAGATCGCGGTATCGGCGCTGCGCGAATGGATGGCCGAAATCGGCCAGCGTGCGAAGGTGCGGGTGGCGTTGATCGGCAAGATCAAGACCACCGCGCAGATGGTCGCGCTGTTGTGCCTGTTGTATTCGGTGGCGCCGAATACGCCGGTGTCCGATATCTGGATGGGCGAACCGGTGTTCCATATCGGCGACTGGACCCTGGCCATCGCCGCGGTACTGACCCTGTTCTCCGGCCTGCAGTACCTGCATGCGGCGTGGCCGAGCCTGCGCGAAGACGAACGCGCCGCGCGGGAAACCGCGCGCTTGAAAAAGAAGGGCTGAGGGCTGTTGACAGCACCGCGTTTGGCTGTAGAATTTCGCCTCCCAAGCGGGAATAGCTCAGTTGGTAGAGCGCAACCTTGCCAAGGTTGAGGTCGCGAGTTCGAGTCTCGTTTCCCGCTCCAGATTTCGACAGGGCCCCCCAGGGACCTTGTTTTTCTCCGCGGTGGCACGCGGCGATGAAGTGTAAAAAGGCTGGTGTGTTACCCGCGGTTCCGGTAACATATGCGCCTGATTTTGCGGGAATAGCTCAGTTGGTAGAGCGCAACCTTGCCAAGGTTGAGGTCGCGAGTTCGAGTCTCGTTTCCCGCTCCAAATCCTGACCAGGCCCCGTTCTCGGGGTCTTGTTTTATAAGGTCACCGGCCTGGTGGCAGAGTGGTCATGCAGCGGACTGCAAATCCGCGTACGCCGGTTCAATTCCGACCCAGGCCTCCAGTAGTTCGACAAACCCCGCTTCGGCGGGGTTTTTCGTTTCCGCCCTTCACTTCGCCCGGACGAGCGCGCACCTACTGTGCAGTACCGTTTCGTGTCGAGGATGTTCGATGGATATCGCCTTGTGGTTTGCAGCCGTCGGCGCGCCCGGTTCGTTCTGGGATTCGCCCAGCAACGTCAGTGGCGTGGTCGTGCTGGGGTTTGGGCTGGCCGCCATCGTGCTTTCGTTCGGCCTGGCCAAGGTGTTCAAGCGCTTCAACGGCGTGGCCTGGATGGTACTGGGCGCCGGTGTGGCCATCAGCGCCTATGGCATCTGGCGGATGGGGGGCTGACCACCCGCCGGGCCACCGCCTGCTGACATCACAGTGTCAACGACCGCGCGGCATCCTGCCTGCGTGGGCAGGGGCGTGCCTGAACCATTCATGCCATGTTTGATCGCTTGTTCACCATTGGTTGACTTGGCGCGAAGGGCATGAAAGGGTGGAGTGAAACGTGGGTGAAGTCCCGCCGCCTCCCAGCGGCGGGGCGGCAGGCGCAAGCCTGACAGGGGGAATTGCTCGTCTTCGATGCAGGGCAGGTCCAAGGGAGGTCGTATGCGATACGGCGCGAATGACTTGGCTGACGGCGTCCGCACCGAGCTGGAGGCCAGCTACAGCAAGCATGGGTGTGGGCCGGAGTTCTGGACCACCTACCAGCAGGTGCTTGAACGCCTGGTGCCGCAGGGCCGCGGCCGCACCCAGGTGACCAACGAACTGGCCCTGATCATTGAACAGCTGGGGATTGTCCGGCGCGCGCAGATGGTGCCGCCGCCCGACAACCGCACGCGCTGACGCCCACCGCCCGGGGACGGCGGTTACAGGTAATGCAGACCGATACCGAGCAGTGCGGCCAGGCTCAGCAGCGCCGCCAGCGCGCGTGGGCGCAGCCAGCGCCGGGGCCGGCCCTGCACGGCGTTCTCGCTGGCGACCTGGATCAATCCGATGGGGAACTGCCACGCACGCATCTGCGCATCGCAGGCATCCACGCACGCGCCACAGGCGATGCAGTCCGGCTGCGGCCCGGCGCGCACGTCCAGCTGCATGGGGCACTCGCGTACGCAGGCAGCGCAGTCCAGGCAATCGCCAAGGCGATCGTCGGCGAAGCGCGGTGGCGGGCCGGCCAGGGCCGGATGCGCCGCACGGAAGGCGTAGTCGCTGGCACTGGTCGGATCGAGCAGGCCACGCCCGCGTTGCAGCACCGAGCCCTGGCCGCGTTCGCGCCGCCCGCGCGGTTCGGCACGGCGGGCGTCGTAGCAGACCTGCGGGGTGTCGGCATCGCACAACACCGGGGCCACCCGCGCATACGGGCACA
>DGIP01000208.1 GCA_002386405.1 Stenotrophomonas maltophilia | reverse complement strand
CCTGTGCAAATGTCCCCCGGCGTCGGCCGGAGGCCGACACCTCCTCCTTTACTTTGCCAGGGGCCTGCCGGCCGCGACGGGGCTCGGCTTGCGGTTGACAGGGAAAAGCGGATGCCGGGGAGCAACGCCGGTGGATCGAGTGCCGGGTCGCCATACCCTTGGAGGCGAAGTAAAGGAGGAGGTGTCGGCCTATGGCCGACGCCGGGGGACATTCGCCGGAAAGGGTATGGCGGCCCGGCGCTCGATTCACCGGCAGCCGCGTCTGCTGCAGCACGCAAAAAACCCCGCAGCATTGCCGCGGGGTTCGTTAATCGGTGTAACGACCAACGGTATGCCCACCGGGGTGGGCACCCTTCGGGCCGTCGACAAGCGACGTTAGGGTCGGCTGCGCCGTCCCTTGCATTACCTACCCGTGAGGTTCAGTTCCTTGAGGAGCTGCGGCGCGGGCGCCACTTCCTGCATGATCCACTGCATGTAGCGGCTGTCCACCGCGATCATGCGGGTCATCACCGGGTCGAACACCCAGTTGGAGCTGACCGATTCCCAGTTGCCGTCGAAGGCCAGGCCGACCAGCTTGCCGTGCGCGTCCAGCACCGGCGAGCCGGAGTTGCCGCCGGTGATGTCCAGGTTGGACAGGAAGTTGACCGGCACCGAGCCCACGCGTTTGTCTTCCAGGCCGCCGTAGCGCTTGGCCTTGACCGCATCGAGCAGCGGCTTGGGCGAGTCGAACGGATCGGCGCCGGTTTCCTTGGCGACGATGCCTTCCAGCGTGGTGAACGGGGTGTAGGCCACGCCGTCCTTGGGCGCATAGCCCATCACGTTGCCGAAGGTGATGCGCAGCGACAGGTTGGCATCCGGGTAGACGAACTCGCCCTTGCTCTTCTTGTAATCGGCCAGCGCCTGCAGGTAGGCCGGGCGCGCCAGCAGCGATTCGCCTTCGCGGGTCTTCTTCTGCTCTTCCAGCTTCAGCAGCGCCGGCATGGTGGCCACCGCGTACTGGATGACCGGGTCGGCGCTGGCTTCGAAGGCGGCGCGGTCGGCCTTGAACCAGGTCAGGCGCTCGTCGAGGCTGCCCAGCTTGGTGCCCGACAGCTTCTTGACCAGCCCGTCCACGGCGGCGGCATCGCTGCCGGCCAGCCACTGGTTCAGCACCTCATTGCTGCGCTGGGCCTGCGGCAGGGCCACGTACTGGTTCAGCCAGTACTGCTGCAGCTGCTGGTCCATGCCCGCCACGTAGCGGCGGTCCATCTGGCGCAGGCTGCCCTCGATGGTCGGCAGGTCGCGTTCCTGGTAGCCCGCTTCACGCTGGGCATCCGGCTTGGCGCGCTCGATCGACAGGCGGTACAGGGCCAGCGCGGCACCGACGGCGGAGGTGTTGTTGAACTGGCCCACGAACAGGTCGCGCTCGCGGGTGGACTTGCTGATATCCAGGTGCTTGATCAGCTGCGCGTGCGCGGCCAGCGCCGGCTTGCCGGCAGCGCCCTGCTTCTTCAGCCAGGCCAGCACGGCGGCCTCTTCGGCCTGCTTCTGGCCGGCCGCGTCGATGCGCTTGAAGCCTTCCAGCTGGCCGGCGTAGTTCTTGGCCACGTTGTTCATGCTGGCGGCGGTGGCGGCGTACTTCACCTTCACGTCCGCATCGGCCTTGCCGGCCTTGTCGATCAGCGCCAGCACCGCGTTGTAGTGGCGGGCGATGGTCGGGTAGGTCCAGTCGGCGGTTTCGTTGAACTCACCAGCCAGTGCGTAGCGGTTGGTGCGGCCCGGGTAGCCGGCCACCATCACGAAGTCGTCGGCGCCGAGGGGCTGGTCGGCGAACTTCAGGAAGTGCTTGGGCTGGTACGGCACGTTGTCGGCCGAGAAGGCGGCCGGCTTGCCGTCCTTGCCTACATAGGCGCGGTAGAAGGAGAAATCGCCGGTGTGGCGCGGCCACATCCAGTTGTCGACGTCGCCGCCGAACTTGCCGACGCTGCCCGGGGGCGCATAGACCAGGCGCACGTCCTTGATTTCCATGTTGCGGAACAGGCGGTAGGTGTTGCCGCCGGAGAAGCTGTACAGGCGGCAGCGGAAGCCGGCATCGGCCTCGCACGCGGCGGTCTGTGCCTTGTCGAACGCTTCCAGCGCGCGGGTGCGGGCCAGCGGGTCCTTGCCGGCGGCGGCGATGGCGGCCTTGGCCTGGTCGGTGACGTCGGTGATCTGGTCGAGCACGAACACGCGCGCGTTCGGGCCGGCGCTCAGCTCGTCCTTGAGGGTCGGCGCGTTGAAGCCGTCCTTGATCAGGTTCTTCTCGGCGGTGGAGTTGAGCTGGATCGCACCGTAGGCGCAATGGTGGTTGGTCACCACCAGGCCCTGCGGGGACACGAAGCTGGCGGTGCAGCCGCCCAGCGCGACCACCGCGCCCATCGGGTCGCCGGTCAGGTCGGAAATCTGTTCAGGGGACAGCTTCAGGCCCGCCTGCTTGAGCGGCCCGGCGATCTCCGGCAGCTGTTGAGGCACCCACATGCCCTCAGCGGCATGGGCGGCCTGGACCAGCGCAAGGCTGGCGACGACGGAGAAGGCAAGCAGGTTCGAGCGCATGAGCGGCCCCTGGTGAAAGAACCGCCGATTGTAGCGGGGGTAGGGCTGTCCATGCGCCGACTGCCACGTAACGGCGAGGTAGAGCCACGCCCTGCGTGGCTTCCCCCTCGCACCGCAACATGCCCCGGCCCCTGCCGGCCCTATAATTCCGCCTTTCCCCCAGACGAGTTCCACCCCGATGGCGCAGCAAACAATGAAGGCCCTGGTCAAGCGTGAAGCCGCCAAGGGCATCTGGCTCGAAGAAGTGCCGGTGCCGGTGCCGGGCCCGAACGAGGTCCTGATCAAGCTGGAAAAGACCGCCATCTGCGGTACCGACCTGCACATCTACCTGTGGGACGAGTGGAGCCAGCGCACGATCAAGCCGGGCCTGACCATCGGCCATGAGTTCGTCGGCCGCATCGCCGAGATCGGCCCGGGCGTGACCGGCTACGAGATCGGCCAGCGCGTGTCGGCCGAAGGCCACATCGTGTGCGGCCACTGCCGCAACTGCCGCGGCGGCCGCCCGCACCTGTGCCCGAACACCGTGGGCATCGGCGTGAATGTCAACGGCGCCTTCGCCGAATACATGGTGATGCCGGCCAGCAACCTGTGGCCGATCCCCGACCAGATCCCGTCCGAGCTGGCCGCCTTCTTCGACCCGTACGGCAACGCCGCGCACTGCGCGCTGGAATTCGACGTCATCGGCGAAGACGTGCTGATCACCGGTGCGGGCCCGATCGGCATCATCGCCGCCGGCATCTGCAAGCACATCGGTGCGCGCAACGTGGTGGTGACCGACGTCAACGACTTCCGCCTGAAGCTGGCCGCCGACATGGGCGCCACCCGCGTGGTCAACGTGGCCAACACCTCGCTGAAGGACGTGATGAAGGAACTGCACATGGAGGGCTTCGACGTGGGCCTGGAAATGAGCGGCAACCCGCGCGCGTTCAACGACATGCTCGACTGCATGTACCACGGCGGCAAGATCGCCATGCTCGGCATCATGCCCAAGGGTGCCGGCTGCGACTGGGACAAGATCATCTTCAAGGGCCTCACCGTGCAGGGCATCTACGGCCGCAAGATGTACGAGACCTGGTACAAGATGACCCAGCTGGTGCTGTCCGGCTTCCCGCTCGGCAAGGTGATGACCCACCAGCTGCCGATCGACGAGTTCCAGAAGGGCTTCGACCTGATGGAACAGGGCAAGGCCGGCAAGGTGGTCCTGAGCTGGAACTGATGCCGCGAGGTCACGACCAACACGACCAACGGTGTCACGACCAACGGTGTCACGACCAACGGTGTCACGACCAACGGTCGTGACCTACCAGATTGCGGTAGGTACCGACCGTTGGTCGGTACGAAAAAGGCACCCATCGGGTGCCTTTTTCTTTGGTGGTCCAGCGCGGGTTACTGGCCTACTGCGACCGTGAACACCACGCGGTTGTCGGCCAGCTTGCCTGAGTTGTCGCGGCCGTTGCCGTCGGTGCCGTAGTAGCCCAGGCCCAGGGTGAACAGGCCCCAGGTGCGGTTCACGCCGACGTTCCAGTCGGTGTAGTCCTGGGCGACGCTGTCCTTGAACGTGCTGCGGCCGACGTTGGCGGTCAGGTTGAACTCGTTCGGCAGCGCCCATTCGGTGCCGGCGGCGAAGTACCAGCCATCGGTGTCGGTGTTCCAGACATCGTTGGTGTAGGCCACGGTCACGTTGTAGTGCTCGGCGAAGCTGGTCTTGGTGATCAGCTCGGTGTACGCCAGTTCGCTCGAACCGGGGTAGCTGTAGTGGTTGAGCATCACGTCGAAGTTGACGCTGTCGGTGACGTCCACGCCATAGCCGATGAAGTAATCGACTTCGGCATCCGGGCCGCCGTCACCGAAGTCCACGCCCGAACCCCACACACCGGCGTACAGGCCGACCGGCGAGGTGTAGGTGAAGCCGGCCTGCACGGTGGGGTCTTCGTCGGTCTGGGAGACGCCACGGAATACGTAATCGGACACGCCGGTCACGTTCCAGCTGAACGGCGATTCGGCCTCGTCCTGGGCACTGGCGGCAAACGGGGCAAGCAAGGCGGCGCAGAGCACAGCGGCGGCAGTACAGCGCGTGGCGTGGTTCATGCGGGGTCTCTCCGGGACGTGGGGGTGGATGCAGCGCGTGTTTACAGATTTTTAACCTGATTGATATTGCGATGCAACAATCCCATCTGCAACCGTTTCCTGCGGTGGCCTGTAAAATCCCGGTTTTCCCGTGCCGATGACCGCCTGCCATGACCGACGCCCCGAACGCCCCGCTCACCCAGCACTATGTCGAGGAACTGGAGGCGATCCGCGCCCAGGGCCTGTTCAAGTCCGAGCGCGTCATCACCAGCCCCCAGTCGGCCGAGATCACCCTGGACGACGGCCGCACGGTGCTGAACTTCTGCGCCAACAACTACCTGGGCCTGGCCGACCACCCGGACCTGATCCAGGCGGCCAAGGACGCGCTGGACAGCCACGGCTTCGGCATGGCCTCGGTGCGCTTCATCTGCGGCACCCAGGACCTGCACAAGCAGCTGGAACAGCAGATCGCCGGCTTCTTCGGCAAGCAGGACACCATCCTGTACGCGGCCTGCTTCGACGCCAACGGCGGCCTGTTCGAGCCGCTGCTGGGCGAGAACGACGCCATCATCTCCGACGCGCTCAACCATGCCTCGATCATCGACGGCGTGCGCCTGTGCAAGGCCAAGCGCTTCCGTTATGCCAACTGCGACATGGCCGACCTGGAAGCCCAGCTGCAGGCCGCCGATGCCGCCGGCTGCCGCACCAAGCTGATCACCACCGACGGCGTGTTCTCGATGGACGGCTTCATCGCCCCGCTGGATGAGATCACCGCGCTGGCGAAGAAGTACAACGCGCTGGTGCACATCGACGAATGCCACGCCACCGGCTTCCTGGGCGCCACCGGCCGCGGCTCGGCCGAGGTCAAGGGCGTGCTGGAGAAGATCGACATCATCACCGGCACCCTGGGCAAGGCCATGGGCGGCGCACTGGGCGGCTTCACCACCGCCAGCGCCGAAGTGATCGAACTGCTGCGCCAGCGCTCGCGCCCGTACCTGTTCTCCAATTCGCTGCCGCCGCACGTGGTGGCCGCCGGGATCAAGGCGTTCGACATGCTGGCCGCCGCCGACGACCTGCGCACCACCCTGGCCGACAACACCGCCTACTTCCGCCAGAAGATGACCGCCGCCGGCTTCGACGTGAAGCCCGGCGTGCACCCGATCAGCCCGGTGATGCTGTACGACGCGCCGCTGGCGCAGAAGTTCGCCGAGCGCCTGCTCGAGGAAGGCATCTACGCGATCGGCTTCTTCTTCCCGGTGGTACCCAAGGGCCAGGCCCGCATCCGCACCCAGATCAGTGCCGCGCACACCCGCGCGCACCTGGACCGGGCGATCGATGCGTTCAGCCGGATCGGCCTGGAGCTGGGCGTCATCAAAGGTTGAGGAACCCTGAAATGACGCGCATCGCGCGTCATTTCTTTTTCTTCTTGCCCTTCGCGTCGTCCTTGCTGGCCACCACCACCGGCTTGGCCGCCGGCGTTGCATTCGGGTTGCCCTTGGCCACCCGGATGCCGTTGGCCTTCATCCACGCATCGAACTCGTCGGCGCTCATGCGCTTCTCGCCGTTGCTCATGTGGAAGCGGTAGGCGCCGCGCCCATCGCGTTCAGTGGGCTGGATCTCCACGATCTTGTCGGTCACCGGCGGCGGCGTGGCCTTGGCCACCTCCTTATGGCCGCCGCAGGCGCTGAGCAGCGCGGCAGGCAGCAGCAGCCAAGCGCTGCGCAGCAGGGAACGGGTAAAGCGGTGGACGTGCATGGCGTTACTCCCGGTAGTGGTCGGAATCTCGGTCGCAGGCCATCCCTTGCCCCATCTCAGGTATCGGCCACGGCGGCGTCGGCCGTGGCAGTCAGCAGGTCCAGTTCGTGCGGCTCCAGTTCGCGCCAAGCGCCCTTGGCCAGCGTGCCCAGTGGCAGCCGGCCAATGCCTACGCGCACCAGCCGCAGCACGTTGATGTCGAAGGCCGCCAGCAGGCGGCGGATGTGGCGGTTGCGGCCTTCTTCCAGCACCACTTCCAGCCAGGCGGTCTTGTCGCCACTGCGCAGCAGGCGTGCCTGGCGGGCGCGCAGGAACTCGCCATCGTCGTCCACGCCGGTGCACAGCGCGGCCAGCTGCGCGGCATCGGGGATGGCATCGATCTGGACGTGGTAGGTCTTGTCCGGCCCGGTAGTGGGGTCGGTCAGGCGCGCGGCCCACTGCGGGTCGTTGCTGAACAGCAGCAGGCCTTCACTGGCCTTGTCCAGCCGCCCGACCGGCGCCAGCCACGGCAGCCCTGCCCCATCGAAGCAGCGGTACACGGTGTCGCGGCCCTGCTCGTCCTGCGCGGTGGTGACCAGGCCGCGCGGCTTGTTGAGCACGATGTGCAGGCGGCGCGGCGCATCCAGCGGCTGGCCATCGACACGCACCACGTGGCGGCCGTCGATGATCGGAAATTCGGGGTTGTTGATGGTGCGGCCATCGACCGTCACCCGGCCGTCGCCGATCCAGCGCGCGGCTTCGGTGCGCGAGCACAGCCCGGCCTTGGACAGCACGCGCGCCAACCCATGGCGAGGCGCATCGCTGGCCTGGGCGGCAGGCCTGGCG
>DGIP01000248.1 GCA_002386405.1 Stenotrophomonas maltophilia | reverse complement strand
GCCGCCGACCGTTGGTCGGCGGACCGGAAACGAAAAAGGCGACCCGTTGGGGTCGCCTTTTTCATGCGCGTGCATTGGACGGGAGGGTCAGCCCTCGTCTTCAGCCAGCATCTGTGCCAGCTTCTCTCGCGCCGGCTTGCCCAGCTTGTGGCTTTCCAGCGCGAAGCGGATGGTGGCTTCCACCAGGCCCAGGTGGGTACCGCAATCGAAGCGGGTGCCTTCGAACCGGTACGCGTTGACCTCATCGGTTTTCAGCAGCTCGGCGATGGCGTCGGTCAGCTGGATCTCACCGCCCGCGCCCTTGCCGGTGGCTTCGAGCAGGTCGAAGATCTTCGGGCTGAGCACGTAGCGGCCGACCACGGCCAGGTCGCTCGGCGCGTCCTCGGGCTTGGGTTTTTCCACGATCTGCGCGATGCGGCCCTTGCGGCCGTCGAAGGCCTCGGTCGCCACGATGCCGTAGCTGGCGGTGTTCTCGTGCGGCACGTCTTCAACCGCGATCACGCTGGCGCCGGTGGCCTGGTTCAGATCGGCCATCTGCTTCAGCGCGCCGTCGCCGCGGTTCCAGATCAGGTCGTCCGGCAGCAGCACCGCGAACGGCTCGTCGCCCACCACGGACTTGGCGCACAGCACCGCATGGCCCAGGCCCAGCGCTTCGGCCTGGGTCACGAACACCGCGCGCACGCCTTCCGGCAGCACGTTGCGCACCAGTTCCAGCAGCTCGGTCTTGCCCGCGCGCTCGAGCTTCTGCTCGAGCTCATAGGCCTTGTCGAAGTAGTCGGCCACCGCGTGCTTGTAGCGATTGGTGACGAAGATCAGGGTGTCGCAGCCTGCTTCGATCGCCTCATCCACGGCGTACTGGATCAGCGGCCGGTCGATGATCGGCAGCATTTCCTTGGGAACCGTCTTGGTTGCGGGAAGAAACCGGGTGCCCAGTCCCGCCACCGGGAAAACCGCCTTGCGAATACGCTTGTTCGTCACAGCCTGTTGGCCTCTCGTGCCGGAAAGGGAAGCACCTTAGCCGACTCGACGTGAGATTCCTGTTGCAACGGCGCAAATTCCGGCATGGTCGCGAACAGGATGCTGTTGATGGCATCGGTATCGTAGTTGGCGATCGCCTCGCGCAGACGCGGCACGTTGCCCAGCACCTGCTCGCGGGCGAAGGTGCGCACGCCGGCCTCCAGGATCTTGGGATGCGCGGTCGGGCGGTAGTCCTCGTCCGAATAGAACAGGGTCTCGTGCAGCTTTTCGCCAGGACGAAGACCGGTGTAGATGATCGCGATGTCCTTGTACGGCTGCTTGCCGGCCAGGCGGATCATCTGCTCGGCCAGCACCCGGATCGGCACCGGCTCGCCCATGTCGAGCGTATAGATCGCCCCGTGCGAGGCCGACGCCGCCGCCTGCAGGATCAGCTGGCAGGCTTCGGGAATGGTCATGAAGTAGCGGGTCACTTCCGGGTCGGTGACCGTGACCGGCCCGCCCTTGAGGATCTGCTCGCGGAACACCGGCACCACGCTGCCGGCCGAGGCCAGCACGTTGCCGAAGCGCACGGTGACGAAGCGGGTGTGGCTGGTCTTCTGGTCCAGGCTCTGGCAGATCATCTCGGCGTAGCGCTTGCTGGCACCCAGCGCATTGACCGGGTCGACCGCCTTGTCGGTGGAGATGAACACGAAATGTTCGATCCGCGCTTCCACGCAGGCCCGCGCCACCGTTTCGGTGGACAGGATGTTGTTGCGGACCGCTTCGCGCAGCTGCCGCTCCAGCACGGGCACCTGCTTGTAGGCCGCCGCATGGAACACCGCATCCACCTGCGACAGCGACAAGGCATGGCGGATCACCGCCGGGTCGCCGCAGTCACCCAGCACCGCCTCCACCACCAGGTCGGGGAAGCTGCGCTTGAGTTCGGCTTCGATGGTGAGCAGCAGCAGCTCGCTCATTTCCAGCAGCACGACCCGCCCTGCCCCGTGGCGCGCACACTGACGGCACAGTTCCGAACCGATCGAACCACCGGCGCCTGTCACCAGCACGGTGCGCCCGCCCAGCCAGCCGCGGATCAGCGACCAGTCCGGCAGGATCGGCTTGCGCCCCAGCAGGTCCTCGATCGCCACTTCCTTCAGCTCACCGGGCAGCGAGTGGCCCAGCAGCACGTCGTTGAGCTTGGGCACCATGCGGAACGGCACCCCGGTGCTTTCGCAGATGGCCACTACCCGCTGCATGCCGGCGGCATCCAGCGAGGGGATGGCAATCACCAGCAGCTTGGCCGCCGTTTCGCGTACCACCGAGGCGGCATCGTCCAGCGTGCCCAGGATCGGCAGGCCCTGCAGCTTGGCCCCCTGCAGGTGCGGCGCATCGTCGAGCAGGCCGACCGGTTCGAAATCGCCCGACCGGCGCAGGTCACGGACCAGCGCTTCGGCGGCCTGGCCGGCGCCCAGGATGAGCACCCGGCGCGCGGTCGCATCCGACTGCAGCGCCTGGTAGTCCTTCCATGCCCGGTACAGCAGGCGCGGCGCGCCCAGCAGGGCCGACAGCGCGAACGGATAGATCACCAGCACCGACATCGGCACGCCATTGAAACGCTTGTAGGCCAGCACCACCACGATGGCCAGCAACCCGATGAAGCTGGATTTGAAGATGTGCAGCAGGTCGGCCACGCTGGCGAACCGCCACAGGCCGCGGTACAGGCCCACGCGCCAGAACACGATGGCCTGGATCACCAGCACCAGCGAGGTGTCGATGTTCCACAGCGGCAACGAGGGGGCATCGGCCAGCATCGAATAGCGGCCGGCATGCAGCAACTGCCAGCACGCCCAGACCATGAAGAGGTCGTGGGCCACGATGGCGGCACGGGGAAGCAGACTCGTGAAACGGTCCTGCCAAGGCGTCATAAACCAAACAATCCTTCTAGTGGCGCATTCCCTTGCGCAGGAGTAGCCAAAGACCGCTGGCGCAGAAAATCCACGCTAGGGCCACGGCAGCCTCCCACCTCGGCTGCAAGTACGTGCAAGCATTAAACACTGTAATACTGAACAGACCAAAAACAAAATACGACCCGGTAACCGAAGTGTGCGTTGCACCACTTTTGACGGCACGCTGATAAAGATGCTGGGTGTGGGGCTCCATCCATCTTTGCCCCGACAGCATGCGCGAAAGCAGTGTGAAGCCTGCGTCCACGAGGAACGCGGTCAGGGGCACCAGCAGCAACAGCCAGGAAATGTCGGTGACCACGCTGGCCAGGCAGACCAAGGCTGCGACGGCATAGCCTAGCGCCCCGCTGCCCACGTCGCCCATGAAGATTCTTGCACGCGGAAAATTGAACGGCAGGAAGCCCAGGCAGGCCAACGCCAGGACAATACCGGCCAAGGCCAGGGGTCCCGGCAGGACAAGCGCGAACGCGGCACCGGCCAGGATGGCCTGGCTGGTCGCGATCCCGTTGATCCCATCCATGAAATTCCAGATGTTGATCAGGGATGTCGTGAAGAGCAGCGCCAACAGGGCCTGCCAGGGGTTGCCTGTCGCGTCCCAGACCAGCCCCGCCAGCAGGCTGGCGGCCAGCAGGTGGACCAGCAACCGGCGCACGGCCGGCAGCGGCCGATGGTCGTCCCACCAGCCGATCCCGGCCACCAGCACCAGGCCCAGCCCCGACACCAGCAACGGCATCCGGGCGGTCGGCCAGGCGACCGCCGCCACGGCCAAGGCCAGCAGCAGGGTCACCACGATGGCGATGCCACCCCCGCGCGGGGTCGCCACCACATGGCTGCGGCGCTCCCCCGGCTGGTCGAACAGCTTGCGCCGCAGCGCGTACCGGCGGGCGCACCAGGTGAGCGC
>DGIP01000348.1 GCA_002386405.1 Stenotrophomonas maltophilia | reverse complement strand
GCGCTACTACGGTGGCTGCGAATACGTGGATATCGCCGAACAGCTGGCGATCGACCGCCTCAAGCAGCTGTTCGACGCCGATTACGCCAACGTGCAGCCGCACAGCGGCTCGCAGGCCAACCAGGCGGTGTACTTCGCGCTGCTGCAGCCGGGCGACACCATCCTGGGCATGAGCCTGGCCCACGGCGGCCACCTGACCCACGGCGCCAAGGTCAACGCCTCGGGCAAGCTGTTCCACGCCGTGCAGTACGGGGTGAACGAGCAGGGCCTGATCGACTATGACGAGGTCGAGCGCCTGGCCCTGGAGCACAAGCCGAAGATGGTCGTGGCTGGCTTCTCGGCCTATTCGCAGGTGGTGGACTGGGCGCGCTTCCGCGCCATCGCCGACAAGGTGGGCGCCTACCTGTTCGTGGACATGGCCCACGTGGCCGGCCTGGTCGCCGCCGGCGTGTACCCCAGCCCGCTGCCGCACGCGCACGTGGTCACCTCCACCACCCACAAGACCCTGCGCGGGCCGCGTGGCGGCATCATCATCGCCAAGGGCGCCGGCGAAGAGATCGAGAAGAAGCTGCAGTCGATCGTGTTCCCGGGCATCCAGGGTGGCCCGCTGATGCACGTCATCGCGGCCAAGGCCGTGGCCTTCAAGGAAGCGCTGGAACCGGGCTTCAAGGCCTACCAGCAGCAGGTGGTGAAGAACGCCCAGGCGATGGCCACCACGCTGATCGCGCGTGGCTACAAGATCGTCTCCGGCGGCACCGAGAACCACCTGATGCTGGTCGATATGATCGGCAAGGACGTCTCCGGCAAGGATGCGGAAGCCGCGCTGGGCAAGGCGCACATCACCGTCAACAAGAACTCGGTGCCCAACGACCCGCGCTCGCCGTTCGTGACCTCGGGCCTGCGCCTGGGCACCCCGGCCGTGACCACCCGCGGTTACCAGGAAGCGGACTGCGTGGCGCTGGCTGGCTGGATCGCCGACGTGCTCGACGCGCCGGCCGACGAGGCAGTGATCGCCCGCGTGCGTGATGCGGTCAGCGCGCAGTGCCGCAAGTACCCGGTCTACGGCTGATGGATGAAACCCTGCAGCGGCGCCTGTACATCGCGCAGGCGCTGCTGCTGGGGTTGCCCGCGCTGGTCGCCGGTGGCGGCGTGGCCGGGCTGGCGGTGTACATCTTCTTTTTCGACGCGCACAGCTATCTGAACAATCGAGAAGCCCCGTTCCTGTTGGGCTGGGCGTTCGCCGGACTGTGCGGCCTGCTGGGCTGGGCCTGGCTGAGCGTGGTTTACCTGCGCAGGGGGCGTACCGCCCTGCGCACCACCGGCCTGCTGCCGTGGGTGGGGCTGGGGCTGGGCGTGGTGGCCGCGCTGGGCGTGGTCGGGCTGGTCGCCTACAACTCGCTTTCCGGCAGCTCCTGGCGGGCGCTGGGCTATCTTATGGTCGGTCCGCCGCTGCTGGTCTGCAGCGCGCATCTTGCGTGGTTGAAGGCGTTCCCGGCTGCTGCCGGCGAGTATTGACGCACGTCCCGATTTGTACGCACGGGCCTTCTCAGGTACCGTTGCGACGCTGCCGTGACCACGGCATGACGTTTTTCTGATGCAAGGCGTTCCATGTACTGTCCGTTCTGCCAGCATGCCGATACCCGGGTGATCGACTCGCGCGTCTCCGAAGACGGTGCGACGATCCGCCGTCGGCGTGAGTGCGAGGCGTGCAGCGAGCGCTTCAGTACCCTGGAAACCATCGAACTGAAGCTGCCGGCGATCGTCAAGAGCGATGGCAGCCGCGAAGCTTTCGACGCGCGCAAGCTGCGGGTCGGCTTCGACCGCGCGCTGCAGAAGCGCCCGGTGCCCGAAGACAAGATCGAGTTGGCGGTGCGCGCGGTGATGCAGCAGCTGCGCATGTGTGGCGAGCGCGAAATCCCCTCGATCAAGGTCGGCGAGTTCGTGATGAACGAACTGCGCAAGCTCGATCACGTGGCCTACGTGAGGTTTGCGTCGGTGTACCGCAGCTTCGAGGACGTGGCCGATTTCCGCGAGGAAATCGAGAAGCTCGAGCGCGAGCTGCCCTCCAGTACCGAACAGCTGCAGCTGCTGGGCGATGTGATCGCCCTGACCAAGAAAAAGAAAGGGTAGAGCGGCGCTCTGCCCCGCTGCTCCGCTGCATTACCATCAGGTAATGAGCACCTTCACCACCCTCGACCACCTGCACATGGCCCGCGCGCTGCGCCTGGCCGAACGCGGCCTGTTCACCGCCCGGCCCAACCCGATGGTGGGGTGCGTGATCGCGCACGGCGACCGGGTGGTCGGCGAGGGCTGGCACCAGCGCACCGGTGGGCCACACGCTGAAGTGTTCGCGTTGCGCCAGGCCGGCGAAGAGGCACGCGGCGCCACCGCCTACGTCACCCTGGAACCCTGTGCCCATCACGGTCGCACCCCGCCGTGTGCGCTTGCCCTGATCGGGGCCGGGGTCGCCCGGGTGGTGGCGGCCATGCGCGACCCGTTCCCCAAGGTCGATGGCGGCGGCTTCGTGCTGCTGCGCGAGGCGGGAATCGAGGTGGCCGAAGGGCTGATGGCGGCGCAGGCGCGAGAGCTCAACCACGGCTTCCTGTCGCGGGTTGAACGCGCGCGACCGTGGCTGCGGGTCAAGCTGGCGGCCAGCCTGGACGGGCGTACCGCGATGGCCGATGGCAGTTCCAAGTGGATCACCGGTGAAGCGGCCCGCAACGATGTGCAGCGCTGGCGCGCGCGTGCCGGTGCGATCCTGACCGGCGCCGACACCGTGCTGGCCGATGACCCGCAGTTGACCGTGCGGCTGGCCGATACCGAGGTCATTCCGCCGCTGCGGGTGGTGCTCGATACGCGCCTTCGTTCGCTCGAATGCGCGCGGGTGCGCGCGGGTGGGGCGCCGACCCTGTACCTGCACGATGCCGCCGTGAGTCCGCCGGACGCCGCCGATGCGGAATTCGCCAGCGTGCCCAGCCAGGAAGGGCGTCTGGATCTGGGCGCCGTGCTCGCGCTGCTGGCCGAGCGCGGCATCAACGAAGTGCATACCGAGGCCGGGGCGACGCTGTCCGGGGCCTTGCTTGCCGGTGGCTGGGTCGATGAGCTGCTGCTGTACCAGGCGCCCACGTTGCTGGGTGAACATGGCCGGCCGCTGCTGGGCGGGCTGGGCATCCACGACATGGCCCAGCAGCGTCGCCTGCGGGTCGTCGATCAGCGGCAGGTGGGGGCGGATCTGCGGCTGCTGCTGCGCGTGTGAGGCTTCTGCCACGCAGGGCGTGGCACTACGCGTCGGGTAGGCCGGTAGCACCCGACCGTTGGTCGGGTGGCGCCGCACGTCGGCGGGTCGAGCCTTCATCGGTGGCTAACGGTGGTTGCCCGAGCCTGTAACAGACCCGGCAGACCGGCCGGGCCACCAGGGGCGATGGGGATCGCGCAGTGCGTGTCGTAGACACCCCGGGACAACGTGAATCGGAATGCTTCCGATATCTCTGGATGTCTGACGGGAGACTGTGCGATGAAACGACCGTACCTGAGGGAGTTGGTGCTGCTGTGCGTGCTTGCGCTTCTCGTGGTGCCGTTGGCGGCGCGGGCCGCCGGGGATGCGGGGGCTTACTGGTGGCGCGATGTGCCCTCCCGCGAAGGTCTCGACGATGCGCTGAGACGCTACGACACCAGTGTGGCCCAGTTGGAAGCGAACCCGCAGGCGGCGCTGCAGCGCTCGGCCGACTGGTCCGATCCGCTTCGCTGGATCTCGCACACGCTGCACATCTATCGCAATGCGGCGTCAGGTACCTATGAAATACCGGTGATTGAACTTCGTAATCGCCTGACCCGGAACAGCCGCGCTGATGACTTCGCGACCTGGGTCGCGGCGGTGCCCGGCCAATCGATCGCCATCCGGCCCGTGACGGCCATTCCCAGCGGTGTCAGGTGTACCGTCACCACCGCCACCGACTTTGACCGTACCGATTATCTTGTCGATGGAATGGAGCTGAAGGGGGGCGGGGAGCACATGTATTCGCCCGCTACGGCCGGTACGGTCATGCTGCATTGCGTGGACCAGGACCGGACCCATCCCTTGGCCGGGCGCTATGTGTCTTTCCATGTCCAGGCCGCTTCGACAGCGCCAACGCCGTTCTTCATCTTCGGGATCACGCCGTTCCGCGAATGGTCCTCCCTTTACAGCAAACGGCCGAACGCGCTGGACCAGGTGCTGCTTTTCAATGGGCGGACCAGCTTCTACGTTCCCGCCGCGAAGGCCGCAGCGGCAGCCGAGCGGGATATCGGCGGACTGCTCGGTGAACATCTGGACATCGTCCAGCTGTATGACGCGCTCAATGGGGTCGACAGCGGTCCGGGAAGCGGCCTGCACGTACCGACCAGCGCGATGATCAGCGCAAGCTACAAGGGCTGCTGCTCCGCCTGGACCGTGCGTGGCCTGACCCAGATCGGCTTCAAAGGTTCTCCCGGCGACCACACCGATTGGGGAGACTGGCATGAGCTTGGCCACCAACACCAGATGCTGTGGGGATGGTTTGGCGAGTTGACCGAAGTATCGGTCAACCTCTATTCGCTGGAGGCCTGTCGTGCATTGCGAATGGAGCCGGAGACCAGGCAATGCCACTCCAGCGGCCTGCCCGGCCTCGACTGGGACCATGAAGCGGTGGGAACCTTCCTGCAGTCGGGTGTTCGACACGAGTTCGACGCCATGGGCGCAGGCACCGAGTTCCAGCGGCTGAACATGTTTGGCCAGCTGCTGACCACTTACGACGGATTGTTCGCCGCGCTTGGCCGCGATTTCCGCACGGCAAACCACTATGGCGACGGTGAGGTGGCGCGCTACACCAACGCCCAGAAGAAGGACTGGTTCGTGGTCAATACCAGCCGCATTGCCGGGCGTGATCTGCGCGCGTTCTATCGGCAATGGGGGCTCGGATTTTCGCAGGAGGCCGACGCCGCCGTGGCTGCACTCAACCTGCCGGCGCCGGTCCTCCCCTCCTACCGGGAGAATGTCACACTGGTCAGTACCGGCGCGGCGGCTTCAGTCAAAGGGTCAGTGCGTGAGCCCCATCCGAAGCACGTCGGCCTGCTGGCGTACCAGGCCGCGCAGGGACCCACCCGCATGGTCTGGGAAGACGTTGGCTACGCCAGGTTGAGCGTACCAGTGCGTGACCAGCGGGGTGTGCTGCGCACCGTGCACCTGCGCGGCCAGCGCAGTGCAGGTGAATGTGGCAGCAAGCCCATCAACACCACCCAGAGCTGTGTCGATGGAACCAGTTCGTTCTGGACCGTGAGCTTCCTGCCTGGGGACAATCCGGATCTGCCGGCGGGACGCCATACGGGGAACCTGCACCTCGCGGCGCGCGACTGGAAGCAGCCGGAGTGGGGCGGCACGGTGCGGATCCGGCTGGACGTCACCATCGGGGGATAGGCCTGCCCGCCGCCGCCGAGACAAAAAAAACGGGCCCCTTGCGGGGCCCGTCGATCATGGCGCGGGTTAGCGCTGCCCGATCAGTAACTTAGAAGCTGGCGCGCACGCCCACCGAGTACTGGGTGATGTCGTCGTAGTACTGGACTTCGCCCACCAGGCCCCAGGCGCGGGTGAAGTTGACCTGGCCACCAAGGGTGCCGGTCCACTCGCCGTCCATGTCGCTGCCATCGATGTAACCGGCCTTGACCCAGGCTTCGGTGCGACGCGACGGCTTGCCACGCAGGCCCAGGGTGGCGCGGCCGGCGTTGTTGTGGAACTTGTACTTCCGGTCGTCCCAGTCGTCCTGCTTCAGCGTGAGCTCGTCATTGATCCGCAGCCAGGCGATGTCGGTGGTGAAGTCGAGACGGTCGCTGAACGGCATGTGGTAGCCGATGCCGAGCTCGGGCTGGCTGAGCTCCTGCTTCAGGCTGGCGCGACCCAGGTCGTCGCTCAGGTCGTAGGTCTTGGAGACCTGGCTGTAACCGCCGAACACGTAAACCTGCTCGGCAATGGCGAAGGAGCCGCGCACGTAACCACCGTCCAGCTTGTCGTTGCTGCCGGGGTTGTTGATCTGCAGCTGGGTCCAGCCGCCTTCAACGTAGGTGTAGCTCATGGCATCGGCAGCAGAGGCGGCCATCGGAGCGGCGGCCAGCAGGGCGGCGGCCAGGACGAGCATCTTGCGCATCGGGATTCCTTGGATAGTGAGGTCCATTTCAGCCGGCCCGTGGGCGGCAGGGCGGCGATCATCGCCGCGCGGCGCATGTTAACAAATTGTTTACGGAAAGCGAGCGCTCAGCCAGCGCTGCTACAATGGCCGGGCCGGTTCGCCGGTATACAAACGTCTTCAGGGCGGGGTGCGATTCCCCACCGGCGGTAGGTGCGCAAGCACGAGCCCGCGAGCGCTTCCGGCCCCGCCGGAAGGTCAGCAGATCCGGTCCGATGCCGGAGCCGACGGTATAGTCCGGATGAAAGAAGACGGTGCTACAGGGCCTGCATGGCCCTGCGCCCGCCTGTTTGCCTTGCGGCGTTTTTCGCTCACTTTTCGCGGAGAACGTTAGTGTTTACTGGAATCATCGAAGGCGTCGGCCATGTGGCCGCACGCGATCCCCTCGGCGGCGATGTCCGCTTCACCTTCCATGTCGGCAGCCTGCCGTTCGAGCGCGTGCAGCTGGGCGAGAGCATCGCCATCAACGGCGTGTGCCTGACCGTCATCGCCTTTGACGGCACCTCGTTCCAGGCCGATGCCTCGACCGAGACCCTGGGCCTGACCACGCTGGGCCAGCTGGCGCCGGGTGCGGTGATCAACCTGGAGCGCGCCATGCGCCCGACCGACCGCCTCGGCGGCCACCTGGTCAGCGGCCACGTGGACGGCCTCGGCCAGGTGCTGTCCATCCACGAGGACGCGCGCGCCCAGCGCTGGCGCTTTGCCGCGCCGGCCGGCCTGCTGCGCTATGTCGCCAAGAAGGGCTCGATCTGCGTGGACGGGGTCAGCCTGACCGTCAACGAGGTGGATGATGCCGGCTTCGAGGTCGCGCTGATCCCGCACACCGTGGCCAATACCGCCTTCGCCGCCACCGGCGTGGGCAGTGCGGTCAATCTCGAAATCGATCTGGTCGCCCGTTACGTCGAACGGTTGGTCGCCCCCCAGGTACAGGACATCCGCGCATGAACTTCGCTCCCATCCCCGAGATCCTCGAGGACATCCGCCTGGGCCGCATGGTGGTCATCGTCGATGACGAAGACCGCGAGAACGAAGGCGACCTGATCATGGCCGCCGAGCTGGTCAAGCCGTCGGACATCAACTTCATGGTCACCCACGGCCGCGGCCTGGTGTGCCTGCCGCTGACCCGCGAGCGTGCCGCCGACCTCGGCCTGGCGCCGATGGTGCAGGCCAATACCGCCCAGTTCCAGACCAATTTCACCGTCAGCATCGAAGCGGCCGAAGGCGTCACCACCGGCATTTCGGCCTACGACCGCGCGCATACCATCCGCACGGCGGTGAAGCCCGATGCCAAGCCGGCCGACCTGCACCAGCCGGGCCACATCTTCCCGCTGATCGCCCAGCCGGGCGGCGTGCTGACCCGCGCCGGCCACACCGAAGCGGGCGTGGACCTGGCCATGCTGGCCGGGCTGGAGCCGGCCGGGGTGCTGGTGGAGATCCTCAACCCCGACGGCAGCATGGCGCGC
>DGIP01000347.1 GCA_002386405.1 Stenotrophomonas maltophilia | reverse complement strand
CTGAACCACACCGGCGCGCACAAGATCAACAACACCATCGGCCAGGCCCTGCTGGCCGCGCGGATGGGCAAGAAGCGCATCATCGCCGAGACCGGCGCCGGCCAGCACGGCGTGGCCAGCGCTACCGTGGCCGCGCGGCTGGGCCTGGAATGCGTGGTGTACATGGGCGCCACCGACATCGAGCGGCAGAAGATCAACGTCTACCGCATGAAGCTGCTGGGCGCGACGGTGGTCCCGGTCACGTCGGGATCGGCCACGCTCAAGGATGCGCTCAACGAAGCCATGCGCGACTGGGTCACCAACGTGCGGGACACCTTCTACATCATCGGCACCGTGGCCGGCCCGGATCCGTACCCGCGCATGGTGCGCGACTTCAACGCCATCGTCGGCCGCGAAGCGCGCGCGCAGATGCTCACCGATTACGGCCGGCTGCCCGATGCGATCACTGCCTGCGTGGGCGGCGGCAGCAATGCCATCGGCCTGTTCCATGCGTTCCTCAATGATCGCGACGTGCGCATCGTCGGCGCCGAAGCGGCCGGCGACGGCATCGAGACCGGGCGCCACGCGGCCTCGATCGCGGCAGGCCGCCCCGGTGTGCTGCACGGCAACCGTACCTATGTGATCTGCGACGACGACGGCCAGATCATCGAAACCCACTCGGTCTCGGCCGGGCTGGATTACCCCGGCGTGGGCCCGGAGCACGCGTTCCTGGCCGATGCCGGTCGCGCCGAGTACGTGGGCATCACCGACGATGAGGCGCTGGCCGCGTTCCATCAGCTGGCGCACAGCGAAGGCATCCTGGCCGCGCTGGAATCCAGCCATGCCGTGGCCCAGGCGATCAAGATCGCGCGCGAGCTGCCCAGCGACAAGCTGGTGCTGTGCAACCTGTCCGGCCGTGGCGACAAGGACGTGCACACCATTGCCGCGCGCGAGGGCCTGGTCCTGTGAATCCGGTGCTGCGCCAGGGAAGTGCGCTGCTCATCGTGGTCGGCCTGACCGGCTGCAAACCGCCGGAGCCGCCGGTGCTGGCCCCTGCGGCGACGCCGGCGGCGATTGCGCCGGCCCGGCTGCCGGCCAGCAATGACGATGTGGCAGATCGCCCGTTCGAGGATGCACCGCAGGACGCACCGGCTGCGGACGAAGCCGATGCGCCCGCCGTGGTCTCGGTCGCGCTGGACCATGCAGGTGATGTGGTGATCGGCCAGCGTTTCAGCGAAGTCGAAGCGGACGGGTCGTGGCATTCGGCCGGCCTGAGCGAAGGCGACGGTGCGGGCGCCTGCGAGTACTACGAACGCGGCAGCCTGCCCGAGGGGGTGTCGATGATGGTCGATGCCGGCCATGTGCAGCGGTTCGACCTCGACACCATCGACGGTTCCTACGAGGCGATTGCCCAGCCGGGGCCGTTCGGCCTGCGCCTGGGCATGTCGCTGGACGAGGCGCTCAAGCGCCTGCCTCCCGGCAGCGCCCGCACACCGCATGCCTACGACCCGGACGTGGGCGAGTACCTGACTTGGCAGGACCCCGGTTCGGATCTGGCGATCCGGCTGGAGATCTTCGGCGGGGTGATATCGAAGCTGTACTGGGGCGCCAGTGGCGCCGTTGAATTGAAAGAAGGATGTGCCTGAGATGCCTGTTGCCCGTATCGACGCCTGTTTCGCCCGCCTGCGTGCCAGCCGCCGCAAGGCGCTGATTCCGTTCATCACCGCCGGCGATCCGGGCCTGGATGCGACCGTGCCGGTGATGCATGCGCTGGCCGCCGCCGGTGCCGACGTGATCGAACTCGGGGTGCCGTTCTCCGACCCGATGGCCGACGGCCCGACCATCCAGCGCAGCTCCGAACGCGCGCTGGCGCGTGGCGCCGGCCTGCGTTACGTGCTGGAAACAGTGCAGGCCTTCCGCCGCGACGACACCACCACCCCGGTGGTGCTGATGGGCTACCTCAACCCCGTCGAGATTCACGGCACCGCGCGGTTTGCCAAGGCGGCCATCGATGCGGGCGTGGATGGCGTGCTGCTGGTGGACCTGCCGCCCGAAGAGGCGGAAGAAACGCTGGAAATCTTCAACGCGGCCGGGCTGGCGCTGATCCTGCTGGCGTCGCCGACCACTGCGGACGCCAGGTTGGACCTGCTTTCCTCGATGGCCAAGGGCTATCTCTATTACGTGAGCTTCGCCGGTGTCACTGGCGCCTCGGAGCGGCTCGACAGCAGCGCGGCCGGTGCCCGCCTGCGTGACCTGCGCAGCCGCTCGACCGTGCCGGTGGTGGCCGGGTTCGGCATCAAGGACGCACAGAGCGCCGCCGCGATGGCGGTGGAAGCCGATGGCGTGGTGGTCGGCAGCGCGCTGGTGGCGGCGTTGGGCGAGGCAGCCGATGCCGCCGCGGCCGCACGAGTGGCGCGGAGTTTCCTGCAGCCTTTGCGCGAAGCGCTGGATGGAATGAGCTGACCCAGCCACCGCACGACCAACGGTCGTGCGCTACCGGTGGGGCACGTCCGTTGGTCGTAGGCGACCGGTGGGGCACGTCCGTTGGTCGTAG
>DGIP01000292.1:452-6793 GCA_002386405.1 Stenotrophomonas maltophilia | reverse complement strand
AACCGCGCGCGGTCGCGGCGTGCATAGGCGTACTCGCGGAACAGGTCGCCGACCATGCCGGCGCGGCCGGCCACTTCGATGGTGCGGAACGCGATGCCACGCAGCGAACGTTCCGCCGGATCGGAGGCGGCGTTGAGCTGGCCGTTGTGGATCATGAAGGTGTCATAGGTGGCCGGCGCACGCGAGAGCCGGTTGTAGATCCGCTGTGGATCGATGATGCCGGCATGCAGGAAGATGTTGGCGGCCACGAAGCCATCCACGTGCATCTCGTCGTAGCGGTGGCCGTGTACGTCTACTTCGATCAATACCGGCGGAAACGCGATGGGGATGGAGGCCGACGCCAGCATCACGCGGCGGAACAACGCCATCGATTCCGGCGTCTCGCGGCTGGCGATCAGGCCCATGTTCCAGACCACGAAGTGACGCGAATCCAGGTCCGCCGTTCCCATGTACAGCCGCCGCCCGGCGCGATGCTCGGCGGCGATCTTCGCCAGCAGGGGCGCATCGATGGCCGTGGCGATCAGCGCTTCCAGCGGCGCGGTATGGGCGAGCGAGTCGCGGCGCAGCAGCGCCATCAGCGGGTTGCCGGCGGCGAACACGTCGGCATCGGAGGTGGTGGTGTAGAAGCGGCGCAGCGCTTCGTCGTAGTCCGGCCCGAGGAATGCATACGGCGCCATCAGCGCGCCAGTGGATACACCGGTGACGATCTTGAAGGTGGGGCGGGTGCCGGTCGCGGTCCAGCCATTGAGAAAGCCCGCGCCGAATGCACCATTCGCGCCGCCGCCGGACAGCGCCAGATGCGGGTAGTGGATGCGCCCGTCGGCAGCCACGGGAAACTGATCCGGGCGTTCATCGCGGATGGACTGCTCGAAATCGAGCTCCATGTCGCGGTTCGGCCGGCCGGCCCAGGCGCGCACGTCCGGCATGCCGGGCACTACGGCCCAGGCCACCTGGTCGGCAGGCACCGGCGTGCGGGGCAGGGTGGCGCAGCCGCCCAGCAGCAGGCTGGCCGCCAGGACAGCAGCGCGAACCGGAAGTCGGCGGAAGGCACGGATCGCATCCATGCGCCCAGCGTGGCATCGACCCGGACCCGGTTCCACAGTAATTCCCGCAGCGTAGGGACACGCCATGCGTGTCAGCGCGGACCTGCACCGAGCGCCGAGGGACCGCGTGGACACGCATGGCGTGTCCCTACGGGCGGTCCCAGGTGTCGAATCCCTCCAGCAGGAACGCCGTCACCTCGCGTACCTTGCGTGACCGCAGCTTGTTCTCGGGCGACAGCAGCTGGATGTAGGAGGTCTCGGTCGCGACCGAGCCTTCCCATGCCCCGAGCAGCGGCACCAGGTGCTGCTTCGCAAAGCTTTCGCGGTGGTACAGCCAGCTGGGGAACAGCACCACGCCGTGCCCCTCGAGCGCGGCGGCGAGCAGCACTTCGGCGTTGTTGCTGCACAACGGCCCGCTGACGTTGATGCCGTCGAATGGCTGCGATGCTTCCTCCCGGAAGTACCAGCGCTGTGTGCCGAACTGGCCCTTGTAGAGCAGGCAGCGGTGCTCCAGCAGGTCGGCGGGCACCTGCGGCGTACCGTGCGCGGCGAGGTAGGCGGGGCTGGCGGCCACGATCTGCCGCTGGGCAGCGACGGTCCTGCCGATCAATCCCGAATCCACCTGCGGTCCGATCCGCACCGTGATGTCCACGCCTTCCTGCACGGGGTCGATGTAGGCATCGGTGAGCTGCAGTTCCACATCCAACGCGGGGTGCCCGGCCTGGAGGGTGTTGATCAGCCGGGCCACGTGCAGCCGCCCGAACGCTTCCGGCGCATTGATCCGCAGCCGGCCACTCAACGCGCCGTCATCCCGCCCCAGGTCGTCAACGGCCGCATCGAGCAGCTCGATGGCTTCGCGCGCCTGTTGGTGGAAGCGCTCGCCGTCCTCGGTGAGCCGCACCGCGCGGGTGCTGCGGTAGAACAGCTGGCGGCCCAGGTCCTTCTCCAGTGCGGCGATGAAGCGCGATACCGAGGAGGCCGGCACCCGGAAATGCCGGGCGGTGGCCAGGAAGCTGCTGGTGCTGGCCACCATCAGGAAGTAGCGCAGGGCCTTGAGCTGCATGGGGAAACCTCCGGAAATGCGATTACAGCAATTGTGATTTGCTGAGAAGGCGTATTGTAGCTGTATCGGCATCTACCTAGCATGCACCCCTGCCTGCAGCAGCAGGCCCCTCCCCAGGATGCATGCAATGACTTCCCTGTTCGCTCCGTTCGATCTCGCCGGCGCGCCGCTCCGCAACCGCGTGGTGATGGCCCCGCTGACCCGCGCCCGCGCGCCCAACGACATCGCCGACGAGCGCATCGCGCTCTATTACGCCCAGCGCGCCACCGCCGGCCTGATCGTCAGCGAAGGCACCCCGATCTCGCAGGAAGGGCAGGGTTACCTGTTCAACCCGGGCATCTTCCGCCCGGAACAGATCGAGGGCTGGCGCCTGGTCACCAACTCGGTGCATGCCGTGGGCGGCCGCATCGTGGCCCAACTCTGGCACGTGGGCCGGGTTTCGCACCCCACCATCCAGGCCGACGGCCGCCTGCCGGTAAGCGCCAGCTCCAGGCAGCCGGTGGGCGCGCAGGCCTTCGGCTACGACGAGACCGGCACGCCCACCCTGGTGGCGCCGCCGGCCCCGCGCCAGCTGGCCACCGACGAGATCACACGCATCGTGGGTGAGTTCGCGCAGGCGGCGGCCAACGCGATCGACGCCGGTTTCGACGGCGTGGAAATCCACGGCGCGAACGGCTACCTGTTCGAGCAGTTCATGAACCCGCTGGTCAACGACCGCACCGACCGGTACTCGGCCGACACCATGGAAAACCGCCTGCGCTTCACCCTGGAGGTGATCGACGCGGTGGTGGCCCGCATTGGCGCGGCGCGCACCGGCATCCGCCTGTCGCCGTATGGGCAGCTGTTCGACATGCCGTTGCACGACGGCATCGACGAGACCTACGGCGTGCTGAGCAAGGCCATCGGCGAGCGTGGGCTGGCCTTCGTGCACCTGATGGACCAGTCCGGGTTCAAGGTGGGCGATGTGGTGGTCGACCCCGGCGCCGAGGGCGGCTTCCAGGGCCTGCTGCGCACCATCAAGGGCAACCTGCCGAACACCGCGCTGATCCTCGCCGGTGGCCTGGACCGCGCACGCGCCGAGCAGTTGATCGACGCCGGCCTGATCGACCTGGCTGCGTTCGGCACGCCGTTCATCGCCAACCCGGACCTGGTCGCACGCCTGCAGAATGGCTGGCCGCTCAACACCCCGGACCGCACCACGTTCTACGGCGGTGGCGCGAAGGGTTACACCGATTACCCGGCGTACGCCGCAGCCTGATCGGCGAAGGCATCGGTGGCGCGCACCAGCGCGTCCACCGTGGCCGGCTCGGTCGCGCTGTGGCCGGACAGCACCATCTCCAGCCTGGCTTCCGGCCATGCCTGGGACAGGTCCCAGGCGCTGCGCGGCGGGCAGATGATGTCGTAGCGTCCCTGCACGATCACCCCGGGCAGGTGGCGGATGCGGTCGATGTCGCGCAGCAGCTGGCCGTGTTCCAGGAAGGCGTTGTGGCGGAAGTAGTGCGCTTCGATCCGCGCCTTGGCCAGGGTATCCAGCGGGTCGGCGTCGGAGACGGCGTTGACCTCGTGCACCAATGTGGCAGCGAAGTCCTCCCAGCCCAGCCAGGCCTGCGCAGCGGCGATGCGGGTGGCGCTGTCGTCGCTGTCCATGCGTTGCCAATAGGCCTCGATCATGTTGCCGTGTTCTTCTTCCGGCAGGTGGGCGGCGTAGTTCGCCCAGCGCTCGGGGAACACCCAGCGCGCACCGCCATCGGCTTCATTGAACCAGCGGTTCTCTTCGGCGCGGCCCAGGTACACGCCGCGCACGATCACGCCGGTGGCACGGTCGGGATGCGCCTGCGCATAGGCCAGCGCCAGCGTGGAACCCCACGAGCCACCAAATACCAGCCAGCGTTCGATGCCCAGCCGGGCACGCACGGTTTCGATATCGGCCACCAGGTGCGCGGTGGTGTTGTCGCGCAGTTCGCCGAACGGCGTGGAGCGGCCGCTGCCGCGCTGGTCGATCAGCACGATCCGGTAACGCGCAGGGTCGAAGAAGCGCCGGTGCGTCGGCGAAACGCCCGCGCCCGGGCCGCCATGCAGGAACACCACCGGGATGCCGGCCGGGGTGCCGCATTCCTCCACATACAGCGTATGCAGGTCATCAACCGGAATGTGGTGCTCGCGGAACGGTGTGGTCGGCGGATAGAGCGTGCGCATGGCGGAAACCTTGGGGCGGGTGCCCGCCAAGGATAGCCCAGGCACCGGTCAGTCGCGGTCCACGTCGACATCGACATCCCGTGCGGTGTCGCGCAGTAGTTCGACGGTAAAGCGGGGTGAGCCGCGTCGTGCCGTAATGACCACATCATCGCCGTTTACCAGGACCGCCATATAACGTTCGCCGAGCCGACCGGCCAGTGCATCGCGGGCGGCGGTGGCGATCTCGTTGTCGGACTCGCCCTTGCGGATCGGAACATCGACGTGCATCGGCGACTCTTCATGCACCCACAGGCGGAAGCTGATGATGCCGTCTGAATCGGCTGCGTCGTGGAACTCCAACCGCCAGCGGTCGGCCGGCTCCGGTCGCGGTGCCTGGTTGGCGTTCTGCATGAGGAGCGGAGGGAACTGCGCGTATGCAGGCGCATCCAGGGCAGGCAGAGCGCACAGGGCGATCAACACCACCGCCAGGGTGTTTCTGATCGCCTGCGGATTCATGCTGGACGCTCCGCTGTTGGCCGAGGGAACAACCCAGTGTGAGCCTTGCATGAAAAGGCGCCGCCCGCATCGGAAAATCTGCGTGGCCGTGATCGGTATTTCTACGCAGCGGCAGGTAAGGTGGGCAGCCATGACGCCTTCGCCCGCTGCCGCCCTGACGTTGTTCGAACCCGCCACGGGCGCCTGGTTCGCCTCGGCGTTTCCCGCGCCCACTCCGGTGCAGGCGGCGGCCTGGCGGGCCATCGGGGCGGGCCAGCACACCCTGGTGATCGCGCCGACCGGATCGGGCAAGACCCTGGCGGCGTTCCTGCATGCCATCGACCAGCTGTACCGCGCACGCCAGCAGGAGTCCGCGGGGCAGGGCGGCACGCCGAAGGCAGCGCCGCGCCGCACCCGCGTGCTCTATCTATCGCCGATCAAGGCATTGGGCGCCGACGTGCAGCGCAACCTGCAGGTGCCGCTGCAGGGCGTGGACGCCGAGCGCGAGCGGCGTGGCGATCCCGCAGTGGTCCTGACGGTCGGCATCCGCACCGGCGATACCCCCGTGGCCGAACGTGCGCGCCTGCTGCGGCGCCCGCCGGACATCCTGATCACCACGCCCGAATCGCTGTTCCTGATGCTGACCTCGAAGGCGCGCGAGACCCTGCGCGAGGTCGATACCGTGATCGTGGATGAAATCCATGCGGTGGCCGGCAGCAAACGCGGCACCCATCTGGCGCTCAGCCTGGAGCGGCTGGACGCATTGCTGCAGGTGCCCGCGCAGCGCATCGGCCTGTCGGCCACGGTGCGCCCGGTGGAGCAGGTGGCCGCCTTCCTGGGCGGTGACCGGCCGGTCACCGTGGTGGACCCGGCCAGTCCGCGCCATCTCGACGTACGCATCGTGGTGCCGGTGGAGGACATGGCGGACCTGCCACCGCATGCGGGACCGGGGGCGGAACGCGAACCGACCGGCCGGGTGGGCTCGATCTGGCCGCACGTGGAAGCCAGCATCCTCGACCAGGTGCTGGCGCGGCGCTCGACCATCGTGTTCGCCAACTCGCGTGGCGTGGCCGAAAAACTGACCGCACGTCTCAACGAACTCCATGCCGAACGCAGCGCGCGCGCGGCCGGCCAGCCGCCGGTCGCGCCGGTACCCGAGCAGTACGGCTCGTTCACCGGCAGCACCGTGTCGCGGGTCGTGGCCAGCCCCGAGCTGATCGCGCGGTCGCACCACGGCTCGGTCTCCAAGGAACAGCGGCGCGACATCGAACAGTCGCTCAAGGACGGTTCGCTGCGCTGCGTGGTGGCGACCTCCAGCCTGGAACTGGGCATCGACATGGGGTTGGTGGACCTGGTGATCCAGGTCGCGGCGCCGCCGTCGGTGGCCAGTGCGCTGCAGCGAATCGGCCGGGCCAGCCACCAGGTGGGCGGCACCTCCACCGGGCTGGTCTACCCGCGCACGCGACGCGACCTGATCGACGCCACCGTGGCGATCGAGCGGATGCTGGAAGGGCGCATCGAAGCGGTGGATCCCCCGCGCAACCCGCTGGATGTACTGGCCCAGC
>DGIP01000292.1:0-193 GCA_002386405.1 Stenotrophomonas maltophilia | reverse complement strand
GCTGGATGTACTGGCCCAGCAGACCGTGGCGGCGGCCTCGATGGAGCCGCTGGATGTCGAGGCCTGGTATGCGCGCGTGCGGCGCGCGGCGCCGTACCGCAGCCTGCCGCGCAGTGCGTTCGATGCCACCTTGGACATGCTGGCCGGGCGCTACCCATCCGACGACTTCGCCGGCTTCCGTCCGCGCCTGGTG
>DGIP01000262.1 GCA_002386405.1 Stenotrophomonas maltophilia | reverse complement strand
CGGCAGCATCGGGAAGATGTAGACCTCACGCTTGCCGGGGCTGGCAGTGAAGAACAGCAGCACCAGCAGCGCCCAGCCCAGCAGCAGCCACCAGCGGCCATCGCCGCGGCGCAGGCGCCGCCACCAGCCAGGCAGCAGCGCGGGCAGCAGCAGGCTGCCGGGCAGCCACAGCGTGGCGATCACCTGCAGGTAGTACCAGGCTGGCTGCACGTGGTGCCAGGCATTGGCGTAGCGGGTGCCGGTCTGCTTGAACAGCAGTTCGCCCGCATAGCCCTGCAGTTCCGGCGAGGGATCATTGAGCAGCGCGATCCCAAGCGGACCGAGCCACACGGCAGTGCCGAGCAGGAATGCCGGTATCAGCCACAGCAGCGCGCGCGCGCGGGGCAGCGCAACGCCGGGCCGCGGGTGGCCTTGCCAGCGCCACAGCGCCCACGGCAGCAGCACCAGCAGCGGCAGGAAGCCTACGCCCTTGGTGACCGTGCCCAGCCCGGCGGCAAAGCCGGCCACCCACAGCATCCGCGTGTTCGGCCGTTCCAGCAGGTGGCGCAGCAGCGCCCACAGCGACAAGGTGGTAAGCGCGACCAGCACCATGTCGATCTGTGCGCGCTTGGCCATCAGGCCGAACTGCAGGCAGCTGGCCAGCGACAGCACCGCCCACCATGCGATGCGCCGGTTCCACAGGCGCCGCGCCAGATCCCAGCTCAGCCACAGCGTGGCCAGCGCGGCCAGCAGCGAGGGCAGCAGGAAGGCCAGGTTCCAGTGCCCGATCAGCTGGTAGGTGGCCGCCTGCATCCACATGAACACCGGCGGCTTCTCGGCATACAGTTCGCTGCCCCGGTGCGGCAGCAGCCACTGGCCGGTCTCGACCATGGCGCGGGCGGCCAGCACGAAACGGGGCTCATCCGGCGGGGTGGGGGCACGCAGTCCGATCCCTGCGGCAAGGGCCAACAGCAGGGCGAGGCAGGTCAGCAGTCGCCACCGATGGCGGGTCAGGATCGTCGGCAAGGGCAAGGGATCGGTTGGAAAGCCCGCACTGTCGCCCAGCCGATGTAAGAAAGGCGTCGAATCGGGGCGATTGCGACCGGATTCCGACATTCCAGGGGCTACCATGGCGGTATCACCCCCGAGTTCCCGACACATGCGGCTCCTGGTCATTGAAGACAACCGCCAACTGGTCGCCAACCTGTTCGAGTACTTCGAAGCGCGTGGCCATGTCCTGGACGTCGCCCCCGATGGCGTCACCGGCCTGCACCTGGCTGCCACCCAGAACTACGACGCGCTGATCCTGGACTGGATGCTGCCGCGCATGGAAGGCCCGGACGTGCTGCGCCGCCTGCGCGTCGAGCACGGCTCGGAAGTGCCGGTGATCATGCTCACCGCCCGCGACGAACTGCCCGACAAGATCGCCGGTTTCCGCGCCGGTGCGGACGACTACCTGACCAAGCCGTTCGCCCTGCCCGAACTGGAAGTCCGCCTGGAAGCACTGCGCGTGCGCGCGCAGGGCCGCAACCCGCGCAAGGTGCTCGAAGTGGCCGATCTCACCCTGGACCTGGCCACGCTGGAGGCGCAGCGCGACGGCCAGGCCCTGCACCTGTACCCGGCCTGCCGCAAGCTGCTGGAAGTGCTGATGCGCGCCAGCCCGGCAGCGGTCACCCGGCAGCAGCTGGAATTCGCCCTGTGGGGCGACGAGCTGCCCGATGGCGACCTGCTGCGTTCCCACATCTACGAACTGCGCCGCAGCGTCGATGGCCCGTTCCAGCGCAAGCTCATCCATACCCTGCCGCGCGTGGGGTACCGCCTGGGTGCACCCGCCACCGAAGGCCACGATGAAACTGCGTAAGCCCGCGCCGCTGCACCGGCGGCTGGTCTGGTGGCTGCTGGGCTACCTGGCGATGATCTCGGTAGCGGTGTTCAGCGTGGGCAACTACGTGCACGAACATGCCGAACACTCGGCATGGCGCGCCCTGCTGAATTCCGAACTGGACAGCATTGTCAGCCACATCGAACACGAACCGCACTACCGCTGGCAGGATTCGGACACGCTGCGCCTGTTCACGGTAGATGACAGCCCCGACCTTCCTCCGGTGCTGCGCTCCCTCCACCCTGGCCTGCACGACGGCGTACAGATCGCCGGCCGCTCCAGCGCGGTGATGGTGCGCGACACCAAAGGGCAGGGACGGCTGGCGCTGGCGCTGGACATCAACGACTTCCACGAGCTGGAGGAATTCGCCACCCGCTGGGTGATGCTGGCCAGCGTGGTGATGATCGTGGTGACCGTGGTGATGGCCTCCTTCGGCGTCAGCCGCCTGGTCAGCCCGCTGCGCTCGCTGGCCCGGCATATCGACGGCCTCAAGCCCGGCGTGCCCGGCCAGCGCGTCGAAGTCGACCCGCGCGGCAGTTCCGAGCTGTACGTCATCGCCGCCGCACTCAACGACTACCTGGCCCGCAACGAACAGTTCGTCGAACGCGAACGGGTGTTCATCAGCACCGCCAGCCACGAACTGCGCACGCCGATCGCGGTGATCACCGGCGCCGCCGAACTGGCGCTGGAGCAGCCCGCGCTGCCCGACCGCGCGCGCCAGCAGATGCAGCGCGTGCACCGCACCGCGCAGGGCGTGGAGCAGCTGATCCAGCTGCTGCTGGTGCTCGCGCGCGAACCGGCGCGCCTGGCCGCGTTGAAGGAACGCATCCCGCTGGACCAGCTGGTGCCGGACATCATCGAAGACCACCGCCACCTGATGGGCGACAAGGACCTGCAGATCGCCGTGCAGGGCCTGGCCAACGTGGACATCATCGCGCCCTTGGGCGTGGTCCAGGCCGCGATCGGCAACCTGCTGCGCAACGCCATCGAAAACAGCGGCCGCGGCACCATCACCATCAACGTGTCCGACCGCGCCGTGGTCACCCTGCAGGACCCGGGCGAAGGCATGAGCCCGGAAGAAATCGCCGCCGTCTACGCGCGCATGGCCCGCGGTGACCGCAACGGGCAGAGTGGGATCGGCCTGGAACTGATCGCCCGCCTGTGCGAACACCTCGGCTGGGCACTCACCATCGAACAGAGCGAACCACGCGGCACCCGCGTCATCCTCGATCTCAGCGCCTCGCTGCCGCAGGCCTGAAAACGCCGCAGCGCAACGTGGCGCACGGTGAAGACAATGTTAAGCTCAGGAAAGCGTCGCCTCATGCGGCGCTTTTTTTTGCCTTTTCGATCGACAGAGGATCGCATGCCGACCGAACCCAGTACCGCCCTCATCACCAACGACATCGTTGGCCTTGGCCTGATCGCCGCCACCCTGGCCCTGATCTTCTGGGCCGCCAGCGGCCCGACCCCCTTGCTGAAGAAGATCTTCGCCTGGGTCCCCGCACTACTGCTGTGCTACTTCATCCCGGCCATCTACAACACCGCCGGCCTCATCGACGGCCACGACACCGCCCTCTACAACCCCATCGCCCGCGACGTGCTGCTGCCCGCCGCCCTCGTCCTGCTCACCCTCTCGATCGACCTCAAGGGCATCCTCAAGCTCGGCCCGAAGCTGCTCATCGTGTTCTGCGCCGGCACCTTCGGCATCATGCTCGGCGCCGTGGTCTCGTTCCAGCTGATGTCCTGGATCCACCCTGAGACCATGGCCGGCGACACCTGGGCCGGCATGGCCGCACTGGCCGGCAGCTGGATCGGCGGCGGCGCCAACATGGTCGCCATGCGCGAAGTGTTCGGCACCGACGCCACCACCTTCGGCCAGTTCGCCGTCGTCGACGTTGCCTGCGCCAGCCTGTGGATGGCCGTCCTGCTGTTCCTGGCCAACCGCGCCACCCAGATCGACACCCGCAACGGTGCCGACACCCGCGCCATCGACGAAATGAAAGCGCGCATCAGTGCCTACGAGGCCCAGAACGCCCGCATCCCCAGCCTCACCGACCTCATGCTGATCGTCGGCGTCGCCCTTGGCGGCGTCGGCCTGGCCCACGCCATCGCCGCCCCACTGAGCGCCTGGTTCAAGGCCAACATCAGCTGGGCCAGCCAGTTCAGCCTCGACAGCGCCTTCGTCTGGGTCGTCCTGCTCTCCACGCTGCTCGGCCTCGGCCTCAGCTTCACCCGCGCACGCAAGCTCGAATCCGCAGGCGCCTCCCGCCTGGGCACCGTGTTCCTGTACTTCCTCATCGCCTGCATCGGCATGCAGATGAACCTGCTGTCCCTGCTGGATCGCCCGTGGCTGTTCCTGCTCGGCGTGATCTGGATGCTCACCCACATCCTCGTGCTGTGGATCGCCGCCAAGCTGGTCAAAGCGCCGTTGTTCTTCTTCGGCATCGGCTCGATGGGCAACATTGGCGCAGCCGCATCGGCACCGGTGGTGGCAGCGGCGTTTCATCCGAGCCTGGCGCCCGTCGGCGTGTTGCTGGGCACCGTTGGCTACGCCACCGGCACGGGGTTGGCGTATGTAACGGGCTTGATCCTCAAATGGATGGCTGGAGCGTAACGACACAATCAGCATCGTGAAGGCCGGCCAACGGCCGGCGCTACCTGCTCTCCGTTCCGTCATCAGCCATCTGTGGATGGCTGGGCGGCGGTGGGTTTGCGGGGGTGTGAGCGGCATGGATGCCGCGACCAAGCCCCCATGGACGGGTTCACGGCGCCCCCCGCGGGCCCACCGGCGCCCAGCCAAAGCCGGTAGAAACGCAGAGCCAAAGAAAAGGCGGCGCAGATGCGCCGCCTTTTCGGTTTTCAAACCATCAACAACCAGAGATCAACAGCAGCGACCGCCGTTACGGCCGCCGTAACGCGCTTCCTGACGCTCGCGGAAGAACGTCTTGTAGTCCATCGGCGTGCGGTCCGGATGTTTCTCCAGCACGTGCCGCACGTAGTTGTCGTAATCGGGAATCCCGCAGCACAGACGTGCCGTCTGCACCAGGCGCCGCCAGATGCGGCGGTGCGCCTGGTACTGCCCGACCGGAACCAGACCCGTGCTCATCACAGGTCCGCCATCTGGTGCGGCTGCAGCGCCACGTATTCCGTCTCACGGTCCGTGCGCTGCGGCGTACGGCGTGCCACCACGATCGTCTTGATCGCATAGGCCAGGATCGAGAACACCACGAACAGGAACAGCACCGTCAGGCCCGTGTTCACGTACGCGTTCACCACGATCTGCTGCATCTGCCCCACCGTCTTGGCCGGAGCCGTGATCGTCCCGCTCGCGATCGCATCCTGGAACTTGTGCGCCTGCGCCAGGAAGCCCTGCGCCGGATTGCTGTCGAAGATCTTGATCAGCCCGGCATACGTCGTGCAGATCAGCAGCCATACCGCCGGCACCGCCGTCACCCACGCATAGCGGTCACGCTTCATCTTGAACAGCACCACCGTACCCAGCATCAGCGCGATACCCGCCAGCATCTGGTTCGAGATGCCGAACAGCGGCCACAACGTCTGGATGCCACCGAACGGATCCACCACGCCCGTGTACAGCAGGTAGCCCCACAGCGCCACGCAGCCCGCCGTCGCGATGATGTTGGCCGTCCACGACTCGGTCTTCTTCAGCGCCGGGATGAAGTTGCCCAGCAGGTCCTGCAGCATGAAGCGGCCCGCACGCGTACCCGCATCCACCGCCGTCAGGATGAACAGTGCCTCGAACAGGATCGCGAAGTGGTACCAGAACGCCATCATCGCGTTGCTGCCGCTCGGGATCGCCTGGTGCAGGATCTGCGCGATACCCACCGCCAGCGTCGGCGCGCCACCCGCACGGTGCAGGATCGTCGGCTCGCCAATCGCCGCCGCCGTCGCCTCCAGCTGCTCCGGCGTGATCGTGAAGCCCCACGTCGTGGTGATGTAATGCGCCGCCGATACCGCATCGGCGCCAATCACCGCCGCCGGGCTGTTCATCGCGAAGTAGATGCCCGGATCGATGATCGATGCCGCCACCAGCGCCATCACCGCCACGAACGATTCCATCAGCATGCCGCCGTAGCCGATGTAGCGCATGTGGCGCTCATTGGCCAGAAGCTTCGGCGTCGTACCCGACGCGATCAGCGCATGGAAGCCCGACACCGCACCGCATGCGATGGTGATGAACAGGAACGGGAACATCCCGCCCTTCCACACCGGACCATCACCGCTGGCCGCGAACTGCGTCAGCGCCGGCATCTTCAGCTCCGGCATCACGATCAGGATGCCGATCGCCAGCGCCATGATCGTGCCGATCTTCAGGAACGTCGACAGGTAATCGCGCGGCGCCAGCAGCAGCCACACCGGCAGCACCGAGGCCACGAAGCCATACCCGATCAGCATCCAGGTGATCTGGATCCCGGTGAAGGTGAAGGCCGGGCCCCAGACCGGGTCCGCCGCCACCTTGCCGCCGTACCAGATCGCCAGCAGCAGCAGGATCAACCCCACCACCGAAATTTCGCCGATCTTGCCCGGCCGGATGTAGCGCATGTAGATGCCCATCAGGATCGCGATGGGCATCGTCGCAATCACCGTGAACATGCCCCACGGACTTTCCGCCAGCGCCTTCACCACCACCATCGCCAGCACCGCCAGGATGATGATCATGATCAGGAAAGCGCCGAACAACGCGATCGTGCCGGGCACCTGGCCCATTTCCTCGCGTACCAGGTCACCCAGCGAACGCCCGTTGCGGCGGCTGGAAATGAACAGGATCATGAAGTCCTGCACCGCGCCGGCCAGGACCACGCCCACCACCAGCCACAACAGGCCGGGCAGGTAGCCCATCTGCGCCGCCAGCACCGGGCCAACCAGTGGCCCCGCACCCGCGATGGCCGCGAAGTGGTGGCCGAACAGCACGTGCTTGTTGGTCGGCACGTAATCCAGGCCATCGTTGTTGATCACCGCGGGCGTGGCCCGGGTGGGATCCAGCTGCATCACCTTGTCGGCAATGAACAGGCTGTAGAAGCGATAGGCAATGAGATAGATGGAGACTGCGGCGACCACGATCCACAGCGCGTTGATGTGTTCGCCCCGCCGCAATGCGACGGTGCCAAGACAGAATGCGCCGAGCAGCGCGAGCGCCGCCCAACCCAGCTTGGAAAAACCTTTCATGAGATTGCGTCTCCCTGAAGAACTCCGTAAGGGTCCGCCTTGGCAGTGACCGGGTCAATGCGCGTGCGGAGGCTTGCCGCTAGTACTTTGGTCGTACACGGGTACGAAACACCACGCTTGGAACAATCGGTTGCGGGCATGACGGTTGGCGCCTCCGGGGGCCGCGCCCATCTTGTACCCAGTATCCTCTTGCCGGAGTCAACATGAGCAGCCCAACCCCGGTGCGCGTGGCGCGCACCATCCGTGGCATGGCCACCTCCGACGGCGCCGGCGTGCGCCTGACCCGGGTGATCGGTGGCCCCTCGCTGCCCGACCTGGACCCGTTCCTGCTGCTGGATGAATTCGGCACCGACCGCGCCGAGGACTACATCGCCGGCTTCCCCAGCCACCCGCATCGTGGCTTCGAGACCGTGACCTACATGCTCGATGGGCGCATGCGGCACAAGGACAACCACGGCAACGAAGGCCTGCTTACCCCGGGCAGCGTGCAGTGGATGACCGCCGGCCGTGGCCTGGTGCATTCGGAAATGCCCGAGCAGGAATCGGGGCAGATGCGCGGCTTCCAGCTGTGGGTGAACCTGCCGGCGCGCGACAAGATGACCGACCCGAAGTACCAGGAGTTCGCGCCCGACCGCATTCCGCTGGCGCAGCCGGCGCCGGGCGTGCAGGTCAAGGTGATCGCAGGGCAGGTGGGCGACACGGTCGGCCCGATCGTGCAGCCGGCCACCGATCCCCTGTACCTGGACGTGCAGCTGGACGCAGGCACTGCGTGGGACTACGTGCTGCCGGAAGGGCACAACGCGTTCGCCTACGTGTTCGAAGGCGGGCTGAGCATTGGCGAGGGCGACGACGCGCGCCCGGTTGACCGCCAGGAAATGGCGGTGCTCGGCGGCGGCGAACTGCTGCAGCTGCGCGCAGGCGCCGGTGGTGCGCGGTTGATCCTGGTCGCTGGCCGGCCGCTGCGTGAGCCGGTCATGCGCCATGGCCCGTTCGTGATGAACACCAAGCAGGAACTGATGCAGGCCTTCGTGGATTTCCAGGAAGGCCGCTTCTGACAAGGCACGGAGATGCGTGATATCGCGCATCTCCGTGGGTTTCATCGCTCCGCGGCGACCGCCGACGGATTGAGGTTCATGCCCTGCGACAACGACTGCAGCGTGCGCAGTTCGCTGGCGTCGCTGGGATACAGCGAAATCTGCGCGTAGCGGTTCTTGTCGAACTTGACCACGGTCATGCGGCGGGTGGCATACCCCGGCGGCTGCTGTCCGCCCAGGTCGGGCTGGTACCAGTACAGCGACTCACCGGCGAAGGTGCCCTTTTCCTGGCGCAGCGGACGCGCGAGCGGAATATCCGGGTCGCGCCCGGTGAGCATCATGGTCATGACCTCGCGCCCGTCTGCCGCAGTGGCCTTGCAGAGCACGTAGGTGGCCTCGGACTGTTCCTGCCACTGCAGGCCGCTGGATTCTGGCAGGGCCGGGCATTTGGCGGCCGATTGCGCCGAAGCGATGCCGGCGGTCAGTGACAGCCCAAGGAATATCAAGGCGTGCAGGATCTTCATGCGTTCCCCCAAGTGTGCAAGTAGCCGTGCCGTCCCCTGCGGGCGCTTCCGGTGGCCAAGCGTTCCCTGGCCGATGTGCTGCGCATGCCCCATGCGCGAACCGGAAGGACCCGTCAGGTGACGGTCTGGTGATTTCGACCTTAACGGAATGTGACCGGATCTTCAAATAACCGTTTCAAATGAATCTGAATCCGGTTAGCGAGGTGGCGTGTCCGCCCCGATCCACTTGTAGGCGATGCCGCCGATCATGCCGCCCAGCAGCGGGGCCAGCCAGAACAGCCACAGCTGGCCGAGCGCGCCGCTGCCGGCGAACACGGCCACGGCGGTGGAGCGCGCCGGGTTCACGGAGGTGTTGGTGACCGGGATGCTGATCAGGTGGATCAGGGTCAGGGCCAGGCCGATGGCGATCGGGGCGAAGCCGGCCGGGGCGCGGCCGTGGGTGGCGCCCATGATGACGATCAGGAACAGGGCGGTGAGCACCACTTCGCACAGGAACGCGGCGGCAACGCTGTAGCCGCCGGGCGACAACGCGCCGTAGCCGTTGCTGGCGAAGGCACCGGCCTGGCTGCCGTCGATCTGGAAGCCGGGTGCGCCGGAGGCGATCTGCAGCAGGATGAAGCCGGCGAGCAGGCCGCCCAGCACCTGGGCGACGATGTAGGGCAGCAGGTCGCGCGCGGGGAAACGGCCGCCGACCCACAGGCCGACGCTGACGGCGGGGTTGAAGTGGGCGCCGGATATATGGCCGAACGCGTAGGCGCCGGTCAGTACGGTCAGGCCGAAGGCCAGTGCGACGCCAAGGAAGCCGATGCCCAGCGGGTTGCCGTCACCGCCGAACTTGGCGGCGAGGACGGCGCTGCCACAGCCGCCGAGAACCAGCCAGAAAGTGCCGAGGAATTCGGCGGCCAGACGCTTGCCCATGCTCATTGGTGATCTCCACGAGAATCCAAGGGGAATGCACGGTGGAAATCACGGGGCGTGATGGTGCGCGGTCAGCGCTCCGGCAGTGGAATGAATTCCTTGTCGTCGCCGGGAATACTGCCGAAAGCCCCCGATTCCCAATCATGCTTGGCCTGCTCGATGCGTTCCTTGGAGCTGGAGACGAAGTTCCACCAGAGGTGGCGCGGTCCGTCCAGCGGTTCACCACCGAGCAGCATGGCCTTCAACGCGGTCTTGGCGCGCAACCGGCCACGGGCGCCGGCTTCGGGAATGATCAGGTGCTGGGCGGGCAGGTCGACGCCGTCGAGCTGGGCGTCACCTTCAAGGATGTAGAGGGCGCGTTCGACGTGGCCGGTATCGAGGTCGAGTTCGGCACCGGGGTCGAGGTCGATGGCGACGTTGAGGGTGTCGGCAAACACTTTGACCGGGGACTCTTCGCCGTAGGCGCGGCCGGCGATGACGCGCAGCCAGGCGCCGTTGCGCTTCTGCTGGGGCAGGGTGGCGGCGGCGTGGTGGTAGAAGGCGGGGTCGGTTTCTTCGAAGCTTTTCGGCAGGGCAACCCAGGTCTGCATGCCGTGGATGGGGTGGTCGTGTTCGCGTTCGACCGGCGGGGTCCGTTCGGAGTGGGCGATGCCGCGGCCGGCGGTCATCCAGTTGACGTCGCCGGGGCGGATCACCTGGTCGGAGCCGAGGGTGTCGCGGTGGCCGATGGCGCCGGACCAGAGGAAGGTGACGGTGGCCAGGCCGATGTGCGGGTGCGGGCGGACGTCGATGCCGGCGCCGGCGCCCATGACGGCGGGCCCCATCTGGTCGACGAACACGAACGGGCCGACGCTGCGCGCCTGGATGCTGGGCACGGCGCGGCGGACTTCGAGACCGCCGATGTCATGGACACGCGGGGCGATGATGGTCGTCATGCGGGCTTTCTCGCTGGCGGGGACAGGCCGAAAGGATGGCATGCGGGTAGGGCCGCTGCATGGCCCGTTCGGGTAACAGGTTGTTTCGTTTGCGATTGCCTTCCCGCGTGTTCCTGCACTACGCGAACTGCCTTGGTCTGCGGATGTCCCAGGCTTGGGCCGGCGGGGGTGGGTTTGCGGGGGGCGCCGTAAACCCATCCATGGGGGCTTGGTCGCCGCATCCATGCGGCTCACACCCCCGCAAACCCACCCCCGCCGACCCATCGACGATTGGCTGGTGGCCAAAGGAAAGCAATGCAAAACAAAAACGCCACCTTTCGGTGGCGTTTCCGCTTCTATCAATCGATTGTTAAATCACCGGTTCACGCAGCACCGCCGCGTCCCAGCCCGGGCGCGGGGCGAAGCGGTCGCCGTAGCGGTGCTGCAGGGCCTTGAGGCGTTCCACCAGTGCGTCGGCGCCGGTGGCGCGGATGTGCTGGATCGGGCCGCCGCGGAACGGGGCGAAGCCGGTGCCGAAGATGACGCCGGCGTCGAGCAGGTCGGCATCGGCCACCACGCCTTCGTGCAGGCAGGCGACGGCTTCGTTGAGCAGGGGCAGGATCAGGCGGTCCTCAAGATCGGCCGGGGCCTGGTAGTTGGCGGGCACGTCCGGCTTCTGGGCGCGGCCGTTGTCCCACTTGTAGATACCCTGGCCATCCTTCTTGCCGCGCTTGCCCGGTTCAACGGTCTGCAGGGCAGCGGGGATCTGCAGGCCCAGGAACGGGGCCAGTTCCTTGCCGACGCCGGCGGCGACGTCCAGGCCGACGGTGTCGAGCAGTTCGATCGGGCCCATCGGCATGCCGAACTTGACGGCGGCCTTGTCGATGACCGGGCCGGGCACGCCTTCGGCGTAGGCGGTGGCGGCTTCGAGCATGTACGGGAACAGGACGCGGTTGACCAGGAAGCCGGGGGTGCCGGCGACGGGCACCGGGAACTTGCCCAGCGCCTTGCAGAACGAGGCGAGGCGGCGTTCGGTTTCCGGGGCCATGCCGTCGTGGTGGATGATTTCCACCAGCGGCATCTGGGCTACGGGGTTGAAGTAGTGCAGGCCGGCGAACTGGGCAGGGCGCTGGATGTGGTCGCGCAGTTCCACCAGCGGGATGGAGGAGGTGTTGGTGGTGAGCAGGGCGTCGGCCTTCATCTTCGGCTCGAGCGTCTGGTACAGGCCACGCTTGGCTTCGGCGTCTTCGATGATGGCTTCGATCACCAGGTCGGCCACGGCAACGCCGTCACCGGCGAGGTCGGCCTTGAGGCGGGCGGCGACGGCGGGGCGCTTGCTCTCGTCGCGCACTTTCTTGGCGAACAGGGCCTGGGCGCGTTCGATGGCCGGGTCGATGAAGCGCTGTTCGCGGTCCTGCAGGGTGACCTCGAAGCCCTTGTAGGCCGACCAGGCGGCGATGTCGCCGCCCATCACGCCGGCGCCGACCACGTGCACGTGGCGGATGCCGTGGTCCTTGCCGCCCAGTGCCTTGAGGCGCTCGGTCAGGAAGAAGATGCGGATCAGGTTGCGCGCGGTCGGGGTGCCGGCCAGCTTGACCACGGCGCGGCGTTCGGCGTCCAGGCGCGCCTGGATGCCGCTGCCACCGGTGCGTGCCCAGGTGTTGATCAGGGCATACGGAGCCGGGTAGTGGTCTTTCTTGGCCTTGCGCGCGACCTGCTTGGCCATCTGCGGGGCCAGCAGCCTGCGCGCCAGCCAGGTGTTGGTGGCCCAGGCGGTCAGGCGCTGCTTGAACGGGCGGGTGGTGCCGGACAGGCCCAGTGCGACGGCGGTATCGAGCAGCACCGCCGGGGCGACCACTTTGTCGACCAGGCCGATGTTGCGGGCGGCCGATGCCGACAGGTTGCGGCCGGTCAGCATCATGTCCATGGCGGCGGGGGCGCCGACCAGCTGCGGCAGGCGCGCGCTGCCGCCCCAGCCCGGGAAGATGCCCAGCTGGGTTTCGGGCAGGCCGATCCGGGTGGAGGGATCGTTGGAGGCCACGCGGTAGCGGCAGGCCAGGGCCAGCTCGGTGCCGCCGCCGAGGCAGTGGCCGTGGATGGCGGCCACGGTCGGGCAGGGCAGCTCGGAGAGCTTCTGGTAGGTGGTCTGGCCACGGCGGATGGCGTCGTTGACGGTGCCGCGGCGATCGAATTCCTGGAATTCCTTCAGGTCCGCACCGGCGATGAAGCCGGCTGGCTTGATCGACTGCACCACCACCGCCTTGGGCGGGTCCAGCGCAAGGCGTTCGACCAGGTCGCCCAGTTCCAGCAGCACGTCCTGCGACATCGCATTGACGCTGCTGTCGTGGCGGTCGAGGCTGAGCACCACGACACCATCGTCACGGATCTCGGGGTGCCAATGTGAGAAACGGAGCCCATCGAAGCCTGAGAGCATGGAGGCGTTCCATCCGGTTGTGTATGGAGAAGGGGGCTATGATCCAGAGGTTGTTTCCTCCCCGTCAAATCCCTATAGCTGGGGGGTAGGAGCACCCGGTTCATGGCCGTGGTCTGGAACCTTAACGGAACGGTGGTTAAAAGCTGGTACGGCGCGCGGTGATCGGCGCTGAACTTTTCCCGGGATTGGCAGTCTCATTGCCCGACGTCGGTTGGGCTGACAGGAGTGCGGCCCCCCATGGCCGAGGTTGAAACACCACAGGAGCTGGACCTGGAGCTGGTCCGGCGCGTGCAGCGCGGCGAGAGTGCGGCGTTCGATGTACTGGTGCGCAAGTACCAGCATCGAATCATCGCGCTGATCGGGCGCTACATCGCCGACTGGAGTGAATGTCAGGACGTTGCCCAGGATACGTTCGTCCGCGCTTACCGCGCGATCGGCAGTTTCCGCGGCGATGCCCAGTTCTATACCTGGTTGCACCGGATCGCCGTGAATACTGCCAAGAACCATCTAGCCGCCCACAACCGCCGCCCGCCCACCGACGACATCGAGATCGGGGACGCCGAACAGTTCGACAGCGGCACCCGCCTGCGCGACACCGACACGCCCGAACGCGAGTTGATGCGCCAGGAGCTGGAGCAGACGGTGATGAAGGCGGTATCGGCGTTGCCGGAGGAATTGAGATCGGCCATCACCCTGCGCGAGGTTGAAGGCCTGAGTTACGACGAAATCGCGCAGAAGATGGGGTGCCCGATCGGCACCGTGCGGTCGCGGATTTTCCGCGCCCGCGAGGCGATCGACACTGAACTTCGGCCGCTGCTGGATATCGGCAGCGCCACCCGCGAGAAGAGCCGCGTATGAGCCACGAGATGCCTGACAAATTCGATGCCCACCACCGCCAGCAGCTGTCCGCGCTGGTCGATGGAGAGTTGCCGCTGGAAGAAGCGCGGTTCCTGCTGCGCCGCCTGGAACACGATGAGGACCTGTCTGGTTGCCAGGAGCGCTGGCAGGTGCTGGGCGATGTGCTGCGCGGGCAGGCCTGCGCGCCGGCCCCGCTGGGCTTTGCCGACCGCATCCAGGCGGCTGTCGCGGCCGAGC
>DGIP01000038.1 GCA_002386405.1 Stenotrophomonas maltophilia | reverse complement strand
GCACCCGCCGGCCCTGCGCGCGAATCCTTCAGGTAACCGGCTGTTCGCCTCAATCCGGCCGCCGGCTGAAACCCCCGAACATGACCGAAGTCACGCCACACGGTAAACTCCCGGCGTGAACACTCCTACCTATACCGCCCAGCAACTCGCCGAGCAGTTTGGCCTGCAGGTCCATGGTGACGGCAGCACCGCCATCCGTGGCGTGGCCACGCTTGCCCATGCCGGCCCCGGCCAGCTGACCTTCCTGGCCAATCCGCGCTACCGCGCCCAGCTGGCCGACAGCCAGGCCGGCATCGTGGTCCTGCGCGCCGAGGACGCGGAAGCCGCGCCCGGTACCGCGCTGATCGCCAAGGATCCGTACACCACCTTCGCCAAGATCGGCGCGCTGTTCGATATCGCCCCGACCCGGCCGCCGGGCATCCACCCCAGTGCGGTGATCGACCCCGAGGCGCAGGTCGCCGCCAGCGCCCACATCGGCCCGTTCGTCACCATCGGCGCGCGCAGCGTGATCGGCGAGAACTGCATCATCGGCGCCGGCAGCATCATCGGCGAAGACTGCAGCCTGGACAGCGGCTGCGAACTGATCGCCCGCGTCACCCTGGTCACCCGCGTCCGCATCGGCAAGCGCGTGCGCATCCATCCCGGCGCCGTGCTCGGCGCCGATGGCTTCGGCCTGGCGATGGACGCCGGCAGCTGGATCAAGGTGCCGCAGCTGGGCGGCGTGCGCATCGGCGACGACTGCGAGATCGGCGCCAATACCTGCGTCGACCGCGGCGCCCTCGAAGATACCGTGCTCGACAACGACGTGCGCCTGGACAACCTGGTCCAGATCGCCCACAACGTCCAGATCGGCGCCCACTCGGCCATCGCCGGCTGCACCGGCATTGCCGGCAGCGCCAAGATCGGCCGCTACTGCCTGCTCGGCGGCGCCGTCGGCGTCGTCGGCCACCTCGAGATCTGCGACAAGGTGGTGATCACCGGCAAGTCCGTGGTGCGCAACTCCATTACCGAACCGGGCGAATACTCGTCCGGGACCCCGTTGACCGACAATCGCACGTGGCGCAAGAACGCCGCGCGCTTCAAGCAGCTCGATGCCCTGGCCCGTCGCATCCTGTCTGTGAGCAAGGAGAAGGAATGAGCCACGAACAGAAGCTGCCGGACATCACCCAGATCCAGGCGTTGATCCCGCACCGTTACCCCTTCCTGCTGGTCGACAAGGTTGTCGCGATCGATTACGAGAAGCGCACCATCGTTGCCACCAAGAACGTCAGCATCAACGAACCGTTCTTCCAGGGCCACTTCCCCAGCCAGCCGATCATGCCCGGCGTGCTGATCATCGAAGCCATGGCCCAGGCCGGCGGCGTGCTGACCCAGCTCACCCTGGGCCGCGACGCGCAATCCAAGCTGTTCTACATGGTGAAGGTGGACAAGGCCCGCTTCAGCAAGCAGGTCGTGCCCGGTGACGTGCTGGAAATGCATGTCGAAATCAAGCGCGTGATCCGCAACATGGCGGTGTACGACTGCGTGGCCAAGGTAGACGGCGAGATCGTCGCCTGCGCCGAAGTGCTCTGCGCCGGCACCCGCGAATGAACGGGCCGCTCATCCACCCCACCGCGGTCATCGACCCGTCGGCGAAACTGGCGGCGGATGTACGTATCGGTGCGTTCTGCCTGATCGGTGCCGATGTCGAGATCGGCGAAGGCACCGAAGTCGGCCCGCACTGCTCGATCCACGGCCCGACCCGGATCGGCCGCAACAACCGTTTCATCGGCCACGTTGCCGTGGGCGGCGAACCGCAGGACAAGAAGTACGCCGGCGAGCGCACCGAACTGGTGATCGGCGACGACAACGTGTTCCGCGAATTCGTCACGCTCAACCGCGGTACCGGTGGCGGCGGTGGCATCACCACCATCGGCAACGGCAACTGGATGCTGGCCTACACCCACATCGCGCACGACTGCCATGTCGGCAACCAGTGCGTGTTCTCCAACAACACCACCCTGGCCGGCCACGTGACCGTGGGCGACTACGTGATCATCAGCGGCTTCGCCGGTGCCCACCAGTTCTGCCGGATCGGTGCCCACGCCTTCCTGGGCATGGGTGCGCTGACCAACGGCGACGTACCGCCGTTCACCATGGTCGGCAGCGATTCGCTGGGCCGCCCGCGCGGCATCAACAGCGAAGGCCTCAAGCGCCGCGGCTTCGATGCCGAGCGCATCGCCAGCATCAAGCGCGCCTACCGCACGCTGTACGTGGCCGGCCTGCCGCTGGCCGAAGCCAAGGTGCAGCTGGCCGAACAGGCCACGCACAGCGCCGACGTCAAGGACATGCTGGACTTCATCGAGCACGCCGAGAGGCCCCTGCTGCGATGACGGCGCCGGGCTCTTCGCGACCGCTGCGGATTGCGCTGGTCGCCGGTGAAGCCTCCGGCGACCTCCTGGGCGCCGGCCTGGTGCGCGAACTGCAGCAGCGGTTCCCCGACGCCGAGTTCGCCGGTATCGGCGGCGATGCGATGCGCAGCGCCGGCTGCCTGACCTGGTTCGATGCCAGCGAGCTGGCGGTCATGGGCCTCACCGAAATCCTGCGCCACCTGCCGCGCCTGCTGAAGCTGCGCAGTGAGTTCCGCACGCGCGTGCTGGAGTGGCAGCCGGACGTGTTCATCGGCATCGATGCACCGGACTTCAACCTGGGCGTGGAGCGCTGGCTGAAGCAGCGCGGCATCACCACGGTGCACTACGTCAGCCCGTCGGTCTGGGCGTGGCGCGAGAAGCGTGCCGAGAAGATCGGCGCCAGCGCCGACCTGGTGCTGTGCCTGTTCCCGATGGAACCGCCGATCTATGCCCGCCACGGCATCGACGCCCGGTTCGTCGGCCACCCGATGGCCGATGACATTCCGCTGCACAGCGACCGCGAAGAGGCCCGCGTGGCCTTGGGCCTGCCGGCCAACGCCAAGGTGCTGGCGGTCCTGCCGGGCAGCCGGCTGGGCGAGATCAGCAAGCTGGGCGGCGCATTCTTTGAAGCGGCCTGGCAGGTCTCCGAACGCATTCCAGGCCTGCACGTGGTGGTGCCGGCGGCCAATCCGGCCTGCCGGGCGCTGATCCAGGAACAGCTGTCGCGCTCGGCGCTGCCGGTGGCGTATTCCCACCTGCTGGACGGACAGGCGCGCACGGCGATGATCGCCGCGGACGTGGTGGTACTCGCGTCGGGCACGGCCACGCTGGAAACGATGCTGGTGAAGCGGCCGATGGTGGTGGGTTACCGCGTGGCGGAGCTGACCTACCGCATCGTGAAGGCGCTCGGCCTGATCAAGGTGGACCGCTTCGCATTGCCGAACATCCTGGCGGGCAAGGACCTGGCGCCGGAACTCATCCAGCACGACTGCGTGCCGGACAAGCTGGCCGACGCGATCCTGCAGTGGTTCGACCACCCGCAGCGCGCCATCGAGATCCAGGACACGTACGAGAAGCTGCACCTGCAGCTGCGCCAGGACGCGTCGGCGCGCGCGGCCGATGCGGTGGCGGAACTGCTGGCGCGCAAGCCGCACGGGAACGCGCCGGCATGAGCCGCCGCCACGCC
>DGIP01000091.1 GCA_002386405.1 Stenotrophomonas maltophilia | reverse complement strand
CGCTCTTCCGATCTCCGGGCGCTGCAGGGCACGCCCCCGGCCCGCGCCCGGGCAGCAGTGCGCCGCCGGCCAACAATGCCCTGGCCGATGCCTTCGCGCGTGCCAAGCGCGGCGGCTGAGGCCCGCCCTGCGTGGGCGTGACGAGGGCTTGATCCCGTTTCCCGTTGAATGCCGGTACGCTAGGCGGGAGCGGGAGGCCAGATGACAGATCAGCGGGCGGGGCAATGCGGTCCAGGCCAGTGCGAAGGCGCCACCCGTGGCGCCTTCGGGGTGTCCGCATGAAACGCGTGCCGCCTCCGACCGATGCACTGCAGGAGGCGTCCGAGCAGCGGCGCCGCCTGGAAATGATCATCGACGGCACCGCGATGGGCACCTGGGAGTGGAACTGCCAGACCGGTGCCATGCGGGTCAACGAGCGCTGGGCACAGATCGTCGGCTACACCCGCGACGAACTGGCGCCGATCACGCCGGAGACCTTCTTCCGGCTGGTCCACCCCGATGACCTGGACCAATCCAACGCGCTGCTGCGCGAGCACCTGGAAGGACGCTCCCCGCACTACGACAGCCTGTGCCGGATGCGCCACAAGGAAGGGCGCTGGATCTGGGTACAGGACCGCGGGCGCGTCTACGAATGGGATGCGCATGGCCAGCCGCTGTGGATGGCGGGCGCGCATGCCGATGTCAGCGACCTGCAGAACGCGCTCGAAGATGCGGCGGACATGCGCCAGCGCCTGCAGGCCGTGGTCGATGCCTCCGATGAGGTGGCGGTGATCGCCACCGATCCCGACGGCGTGGTCAACCTGTTCAACAGCGGCGCGCAGAAGCTGCTGGGTTACCGTCCGGACGAGGTGATCGGCCGGGTCAACCCCGGCCTGTTCCATGAAGTGCACGAGATGGAGGACTACCTGCGCCCGCTGGCCGATGCCGATGGCCGGGTGCCGACCATCTTCGAGGCGCTGACCACGCGCGCCGCGCACGGGACCTGGTCGCACCAGTGGACCTTCGTGCGCAAGGATGGCGAACACCGCCAGGTGCGGCTGTCGATCAGCCCGCTCGACTCGGGCAACGGCCAGCGCCTGGGCTACGTGGGCATGGCGGTGGACATCACCCCGTTGCTGGAAATGCGCGAGCAGGCGTACGTGGCCGCGGAGAAATTCGCCGGTGCGTTTTCCTCTGCGGCGCTGGGCATGGCGCTGGTCTCGCTGGAAGGGCGCTGGCTGGACGTCAATGACGCGCTGTGCGGCATCCTGGGCTACACCCGCGCCGAACTGCTGGAGATCGACTTCCAGACCCTGACCCATCCCGACGACCTGCATACCGACCTGACCCTGGTGGGCGACCTGCTGGCCGGTCGCCGCGACCACTACCACATGGACAAACGTTACCTGGGCAAGGGCGGCAACGTGGTGTGGGGCCGGCTGTCGGTATCGCTGGTGCGTGCGCCACACGGCGAGCCGCTGCATTTCGTCTCGCAGATCCAGGACGTCACCGCGCAGCGTTTCAGTGGCCAGCAGCTGCGCGAATCGGAGCAGCGCACCCGGGTGACCCTCGATGCGGTGGCCGACATGGTGCTCACCCTGGATCTGGAAGGGCACATCCAGTACGCCAATGCGGCCGCCACGCGCGCGCTGGCGGGCGAGGGGGCCGCGCCGGTCACCGGCAGCCAGGTCCAGGACGTGATGGAACTGACTACCGAGTACGCGCCGCGCTCGCCGCTGGACCTGGCCGTGCTGCTGGATGCGGAGAGCAATGCGGTGGACCTGCATTCGGACCTGCTGTTGTCAGTGGGCGCCCAGCTGCTGCCGGTGGACCTGACCCGGGCCTGGCTGCAGGGCGGCGACGGGCAGGTCAGCGGCGCGGTGTGGGTGATACGTGACGTTACCCAGCAGCGCGCCCGCCAGCGCGAAGCACGACACCTGGCCGAGGTGGACCCGCTGACCGAGCTGAGCAACCGGCGTGGCTTCGAAGCGCACCTGCAGGACGCCATCACCCGGGTGGCCCGGACCGCGCAGTCGGCCTCGCTGATGTTCATCGACCTGGACAACTTCAAGCCGATCAACGACAGCCACGGCCACCTGGCCGGGGATGCCATGCTGTGGGCGGTCGCCACGGTGCTCCGGCATGGCGTGCGCGATTCGGACATCGTGGCGCGGCTGGGCGGCGACGAATTCGCGGTGATCCTGGCCGGTTGTTCGCTCCGCCGCGCGCGGCGCATTGCCAGTGACCTGCTCGAAGCAGTACGCAACCTGAGCGTGCCGTGGGGCGTGGAACGCCTGGTGGTCGGCACCAGCATCGGCATCGCCGCGATCGGCGGCCACATGAGCGTGGATGCGGCCGTGGCCGCGGCCGATGCGCAGTGCTACCGGGCCAAGGCGCTGGGCAAGAACAACGTGCAGGTGGAAGCGCCCGTGCATGGGGGGCCGGATCCGCTGGATGTCGATGGCGACATCGACCTGGACAGCAGTGAGGGCGGACCGGGCTGAACCGGTCAGTATTTTGCCGGCCCGCAGCGGCCTGGTTTTCTCAAGCGCAGCCACATGCGGCCGATACCCTGATCCCGGCAGCGGTACACGCATTATCTGGCGATATATACATACGCCACTGAATGGAATGTAGGCGGGCTCCGGCAACAAAAGCGGGACGTGCTTTGCATTATTACGGGAGTATCCGGTGCAGGCGCCGTGCGATGGAGTGTCGGACAGTCCCCACCGTCCGGACACCCCATCGCGAGGCGGGCTAATTCTTACTGTCGCGGTTTCCATGCCGCTACGTAAAGTTAGCCAAATTCGCCGGATTCGTGCATGACCAATTGCTGTTCACGCCCCTGTTCATGTGAAGTAGAGTGGGTCAGTCGGTTCACTCAATATATTCAGATTATGCCTTTGCTGATTTACCCGGACTTTGAGGCGTATTCCAATTCCATCAACGGAATCGACGGCGAGATGCGCATTGCCGGTCGTGGCGACGGCGCCTGGTCGCTGAATATGCTTGACCTTGATGGCGTGATTCTGATGCATGGCCTGGATGGTGCCCCGGTGCTGTATCGCGGCGCGCCGCACGCGGGGCGGTTCGGCGTCTATCTGTCCCTGCCGGGCAGCCAGACCACGCTGGATGGGCAGCGGGTCGGCGAGGACGGCTTCACCTGGCTGGCGCCGCAGGTGGAGGTGCATGGTTTCAGCCAGGTGCCGGCGCGGTTCCTGGCAATCGACTTCGCCGAGCACGTCCTGATGGAACAGGTCGCGCAGGTCGATGGACTGGAGCCCGCCTGGCTGTACCGCACGGGCAACATCACCGCCACCGCGCCGATGGTGGGGCGGATCGGGGCGTTGATCCAGCGGGCGTTCGACGTGCACGAAGGCAGCCCAGACGCGTTCGCGCAGCCGGGCGCGCGCGGGTCCTTCGTCAACCAGCTGGTGGCTGCCGTCCTGGAGTGCCACCTGTTGGCAGGGCGGGGGCAGGCGCCGGCCAAGCGTGGGCGCCCGCCGCTGTCGCGCCGGGAGATCGTGCGGCGCGGCATTGCGCATATCCAGCGCAGCCTGCGCGGGGAGGCGGCGTTCGCGGACATTCCGTTCGCGGTGGGCGCCTCGCAGCGCTCGCTCAACCGGGCGTTCGACGACCTGTTCGGGATGGCGCCGCACCAGTTCTATCTGGTCGAGCGCCTGCATGCGATCCGCGCTGCGCTGCGCTCGGCCACCCCGGGCGACACCGTGACGGGGATCTGCTCGCGCTTTGGCGTGTGGGACCTGGGCCGGATGGCCGCGCAATACGCGCGGATGTTCGATGTGCAGCCGGCACAGGAGTTGTCCCGGGCACTGGCTGGAAAACCGGCTGCCGCCCTGGCGGGTACCGGGCGGCGGCGTTGACGCACCACCGCCCTAAAGTTTCTCCCGCGCAGACCGCTAAAAGGAGTGCAGATGGAAACGATCTGCCCCACGGAAGGGACGTCATCCCCATGACGGTCTTCGTGAGTCCCCAAGCGTTCTGCGTACTACATCGGGCATAGGGCCCGGCGTAGCCCATTGAGCTTGTTGGAACCGAGGAAACAACGATGTCCATCGCAGCCGTACAGCCGCCGGCGTCCGCTCGCCCTGGCGCATCCGCACCGTCCTTGCTGCGCTCGCTGGGTGCGCTGGCGTTCTCGCCGCGTGCCACGCAGCAGGCGGCCGTGGCCCTTGCCCAGCGCAACGCCGCGCTGGAAGCCCAGGTGGCCGCGCTGCACCGCGTGCAGGCGGTGATCGAATTCGACCTGGAGGGCACCATCCTCGAGGCCAATGCAAACTTCCTGCAGACGCTGGGCTATACGCTGGAGGAAATCCGCGGACGCCACCATTCCATGTTCGTCGATCCCGAGCATGTGCGCAGCACGACCTACCGCGACTTCTGGGCGCGCCTGGGCAAGGGCGAGTTCGATGCGGGCCAGTACCGGCGCATCGGCAAGGGCGGGCGCGAGGTCTGGATCCAGGCCTCCTACAACCCGGTGTTCGACAGCAGCGGCAAGCCCTTCAAGGTGGTCAAGTTCGCCACCGACATCACCGCCCAGCAGATGCAGGCGGCCGATTTCGCCGGGCAGCTGGCCGCCATCAATACGTCGCAGGCGGTGATCGAATTCGGCCTGGACGGTCGCATCCTGTCGGCCAATGAGAACTTCCTGGCGGCGACGGGCTATACGCTGGACGAGATCCGCGGGCAGCACCATTCGATGTTCGCCGAGCCGGACTACGCCCGCAGCGATGCGTATCGCCAGTTCTGGCAGAAACTCGGCCGTGGCGAGTACGACGCTGGCCAGTACCGGCGGCTGGGCAAGGGCGGGCGCGAGATCTGGATCCAGGCGTCCTACAACCCGATCTTCGACATGAACGGCCGGCCGTTCAAGGTGGTCAAGTACGCGACCGACGTCACCGCGCAGGTGCGCGATGCACAGGCGCTGGCCAGTGCGGTTGCGCAGACCCGTGAAGTGGTTTCCGCCGCACAGGCAGGTGACCTGAGCAGGCGCATCGATGCGGGCGACGCGACCGGCGCCATCGCCGAGCTGTGCGCGGGCGTCAATGCCATGGTGGCCACCATGGGCAGCATGATCGGCCAGATCCGCGTGGCCGCCGACGCCGTGGCGCTCGGTGCCAGCGAGATCGCCGTGGGCAATACGGATCTGTCCCAACGCACCGAGCAGCAGGCGGCCTCTCTGGAGGAAACGGCGGTGTCGCTGCAGGGATTGACCAGCACGGTGCGACAGAGCGCCGACAACGCCCGCCAGGCCAGCCAGCTTGCCGGCGGTGCGGTGGACGTGGCCGCGCAGGGTGGCAAGGTGGTCAGCGAGGTGGTGACCACCATGGCGCTCATCAACGCTTCCTCGCGCCGCATCGTCGACATCATCAGCGTGATCGACGGCATCGCCTTCCAGACCAACATCCTGGCCCTCAACGCGGCGGTGGAAGCGGCGCGCGCCGGCGAACATGGGCGCGGCTTTGCGGTGGTGGCCGGCGAGATCCGTTCGCTGTCGCAGCGTTCGGCCAGCGCCGCCAAGGAGATCAAGCAGTTGATCGACGATTCGGTGGACCGCGTGGGCACGGGCACCGCCCAGGTCGAGAGCGCGGGGCGCACCATGGAAGAAATCGTGGAGAGCGTGAAGCGGGTGGATGACCTGATCGCGCGGATCAGCACCGGTGCGCAGCAGCAGAGCGAAAGCATCATGCAGATCAACCAGGCGGTGGAGCACATCGACCAGAGCACCCAGCAGAACGCCGCGCTGGTGGAAGAGGCGTCGGCGGCCGCGCGCAGCATGGAAGAGCAGGCCACCCAGCTGCTGCAGACGGTGGCGGCGTTCCGGGTCGACGGGTCGGTGGCGCAGGTGCTGCGCCAGGTGGCGCAGTCGGGCGCCCCGGGTGGGCCGGCCATCCTGCGGCTGGTCTGAGCGCGCCCCAAAGCAAAAGGCCAGATCTTTCGATCTGGCCTTTTGGATTCCATGGTGCCGAAGGTGGGACTCGAACCCACACGCTTTTAAGGGCGGCGGATTTTGAGTCCGCTGCGTCTACCGATTCCGCCACTTCGGCTGGCTGGCCGCGTAGTGTATACAAACCTCGCCGGATTGGGGAGGTCTGAATCATTCAGTCGGACCCGGACCTTCATTTTTCCGCGACGCTATACTCATTGCGCTGAACCATACAGGGAACGGTGATGAGCGCGTTGCAGGGTCTGCGGGTACTGGTGGTGGAAAACGACGCGATGAGTGCGTCGTTGCTGGAGATGCAGCTGATGCACGCGGGCGCGGTGATGATCGGGCCGGCGTCGTCGGTGGCCGAGGCGCTGCGCCTGATCGAGGAGGCTGCGCCGCAGATCGTGCTGCTGGACTACCGCCTGGCCAATCACGAGACCAGTGACCCGGTCGCCGATGCGCTGACCGCGCTCGGCATTCCCTTCGTTGTTGCCACTGGCATGGCGCACTTCCAGCTGCCGGAGGCATTCCGGGCGGGCAGGGTGCTGACCAAGCCCTACCTGACCGCAGAGTTGAACCAGGCGCTGACCGCCGCGCTGCAGGGTCACGCCGCTTCGGCGTAATCCAGCTCGACCGGTTCGCGGTCGTCCAGGATGCGGTACAACGCGGCCAGGTCCTGCGGATCTGGATTCAGCCACGCATCCAGGTGTTCGCGCCGGATCGGCACGATGCAGCGGTCATGGCCGGCGGCGGCCACGTCGCGCGGGGGTTCGTCGGTGATGGCGGCGAACGAGAGCAGGCGGCCTTCGGGGCCTTCCCATTCCGACCACAGGCAGGCGATCAGCAGGTCGCGCGGCGGCTGCGGGCGGAACTCGAGCACCACGTTCTGTGGATTTTCGCCCGGCGCCAGCGTGCGCTGTTCAAGCGCATGGCGCGGGACGTGTTCGTAGAACGATTGCACCACCACCACGCCATGATGGTGGCCGAACGCGTTCTTCCAGTACGCCTCGAGGCTGTCGCGGCGGGCGTTGTAGGTGCCGGGATAGAGCGCGTCGTTGCGTGCGGGCTTGTCGGGCAGGCGGCACTGGTAGCGCATCGGCTTGATCACGCGCTGGCCGTGTTCGGACACGATCACCGGGGCGTATACGCCGGGAAAGATGCGGCTGTCGCGTGGCAGCAGGCCGGTGCGGTGCAGGTCGGCCAGGCGCGCCTGGGCACGGTCCACGCGGTTGCCGGCAATGCGGATGTCGTTGCGGGCCTTCTGGGTGGGGCGGTGCGCCAGGCTTTCCTCAGCCTGCTTCCGGCGTGCGGTCTGGACGCGGATTTCCTCGTCCAGCGCCTGCATTTCTTCGGCGTGCCATTGCTGGATCTTCGCCACGATATCCTGGCCCTGCGCGGTGCGCGCACCGGCAAAGCCGTCGTCCATGGCCTTGGGTGTCTTGGGGCGCTGTTTGCCGGCGTCATGGGCATAGAGCTGGGCGAATTCGTCCAGCGAAATGGCGGCGCCGAACTCACGAACCAGTTTGGTGTAGTCGGCGCGGATCTGGGCGGAATAGCACATGGGCCTGGACCGGAGGCATCAAACGATGGTTGATACGCTACCAAACAAAAAGCCCCGGCATTGCCGGGGCTTTCTGCGTTGTATTGGCGTCCCCACGGGGATTCGAACCCCGGTCGCCACCGTGAAAGGGTGATGTC
>DGIP01000205.1:9202-9900 GCA_002386405.1 Stenotrophomonas maltophilia | reverse complement strand
TCACCGTGGTCTCCACCGATGCCCTGGCCTGGGGCGCACAGGGCCACCGCCTGGTCGCCCGCATCGCCGAACCGCGCCTGACCCCGCAGACCCGCGCCGAAGTGGCGCGCCTGCTGGCCACCGAACCGACCCCCACCCTGGCCGCCATCGCCCCCTGGGCCGACGAACTGCGCGCCAAGGATCCCGGGTTGGGCAAGCGCTCGGCCGGCTGGCACTACGTGAACATCGGCGAAGACGACTGCCAGTACGACGTTGAGCGCAACTGCCGCAACGGCAACTGCGTGGTGGAAGCCCTGAAGACACAGACCGCCATCCTCGGCGATCGCAGCCGCCCTGATGCCGAACGCGCGCAGGCACTGAAGTTCGTCGTGCATTTCGTCGGCGACATCCACCAGCCCATGCATGCCGGCTACGGCCACGACAAGGGCGGCAACGACTTCCAGGTGCAGTACAACGGGCGCGGCACCAACCTGCATTCGCTGTGGGACAGCGGCATGCTGAACACGCTCAAGCTCGATGACGACGCGTATACCAAGCGCCTGTCCGCGCTGAAGGCGCCGAAAGTGGCCAAGCGCTCGGCGATCACTACCGATGCCGTGCAGTGGGCCGAAGCCAGCTGCCGCATCGCCATTGCATCTGGCGTTTACCCCAGCCAGCGTACCGTTGCCCCGCAGTACACCGCGACCTACCTTCCGGTG
>DGIP01000205.1:0-8932 GCA_002386405.1 Stenotrophomonas maltophilia | reverse complement strand
CGGAAGCCGAGCTGCGCCTGGCCGGCGAACGCCTGGCGGTGCTGCTCAATGACACGTTGGGTAAGCGCTGAGGTTTCACCATGTCACCGCATGTCGCCAGTTTCTTCCACCCGGACAGCAACACCTTCAGTTACGTGGTGCATGACCCGGCCACCCGGCAGGCGGCAGTGATCGACCCGGTGCTGGATTACGACCCGGATACCGACGCCATCGGTGCCGGGCCGCTGCAGCCGCTGCTGGCACACGTGCGCGCGCATGCGCTGGAGGTGCGCTGGCTGCTGGAAACCCATGCCCATGCCGACCATGTCAGCGCCGGGCGCCGGCTGAAGCAGTCGTTCCCGCAGGCGGGACTGGCGATGGGTGGCGGCATTGTCGAGGTGCAGCGCACGTTCGCGCCTCGCTATGGGCTGGACGTGCCTACCGACGGCTCGCAGTTCGACCACCTGTTCGCCGACGGCGAACGCTTCGATGTCGGCGCGATCGCGGCCGAGGTGATCGCGGTGCCCGGGCACACCAGCGACAGCGTGGCCTACCGGATCGGCGATGCGCTGTTCACCGGCGATTCGCTGTTCATGCCCGATGGCGGTACCGCGCGCTGTGATTTTCCGGGCGGCGATGCCGCCCTGCTGTACCGCTCGATCCAGCGTCTGCTGGCCCTGCCCGACGCCACCCGGGTGTTCATCTGCCACGACTACGGCCCGGGCGGGCGCGAGGTCGCCAATGAAACCACCATCGGCGAGCAGCGCGCGCGCAACATCCACCTGCATGACGGGGTGAGCGAGGCGGAATTCGTGGCGACCCGGCAAGCGCGCGACGCCACGCTTGCCGAGCCGAAGTTGATGCACCCGTCGGTGAAGGCGAACATCCAGGGCGGGGCGTAAAAAACCGCGCAGCGCGTGGTTTTACCGTGTCTTCACCGTGTGCTGGCCGTGCACGATCTCGAACGTGAAGGCGTAGAACAGGCTTACTGCCACCGGTTCCACCCGCTCGGCATCGCGACAGTCGCTGCTGTCGGCCGGCGCGTGGCCCGCGGCGAAGTGGCACACCGCCGCAGGCGAGTAGCGCCACATCGCCACCGCGTCCTGTGCCGCCTCCACCAGTACCTGGTTTTCAGGCGCGCCGCCGGCAACGCACTCAGTGCGATCGCTCAACGGCGCGCTGCGTTCCACCGCGCCGTCGGCGCTCACCACCACCTGCAGGCAGACCATGGTGGGCGGCAGCTCACGGCGCGGATCGCGCTCGCCCAGCACCGGGTCCGGCGCCGCATACAGCTGCGGCATCCGGTAGCCCTCGCCGGGTTTGAGCGTGTAAGCCTCCACCTGCCCTGACCCTCCCATCGCGGCAGCCCGCAGCCGCTGGTGGCCGACCGATTCGGCCCGTGAATCCACCGTGGTGAGGCGGTCGTGGCCGGCACAGCCAGCCACCCCAACCACGAGCGCAACCGCCGCAGGCAGCGGCCACCTCACTGGCCGGTCACCGTTTCACTCATGGCGAAGGTGATCGGAATGCGGACCGCGGCCGCCACCGCTTTGCCGTCCTTCATCGCCGGATGGTAGGTCCACTGCCGGGCTGCAGCGATCGATGCGGCGTCGAACACGCCCGGGTTGGTTGCACTGAGCACGCGCACATCGCGGACCTTGCCCTGTGCGTCCACGTCCACCCGCAGCACCACTTCGCCGCTCTGGTTGTTCTCGAACGCGCTGGTGGGGTAGCTCGGCGGCGGCATCCTGTCGATCGTCACCGGGCGCTCCAGCCCTGCCTTGGCCGCATCTTCCTGCGCGAACTGGAACGGTTCGGCGCTGATCGCCGGGCTGCCACCGCCGCCGCCCTGGCTGGCCCAGGCGACCGCGCCCAGCCCCATGCACAGCCCCACCACCAGTACCTGGCCGGTCACCCACGGCAACGCCCTGCGCTTGTGTTCCTTCATCATGGCAATTCGCTCCTTCAACATCGGTTGGCTGCGCCAGTGGCAGGCCATGGGCGCAACCGGGTGGACCAACTGCGCCTTCAGCAGCGCGTTGGCGTAGAGCCGGCGCGAGGCCGGATGCGGGTCGACCGTGCGTGCGTCGCAGGCCAGCTCCTGGTCACGCAGGAAGCGGCGCGAGGCCCACGGCAACAACGGATGGAACCAGAACAGGCAGCGCAGCAGCGCCAGCGCGGCATTGGCCCAGTGATCGCCATGGCGGCGGTGCTGGCATTCGTGCTGCAGGATCAGCGCGCGTTCGGCCGCACTGAAGCGCAGGTCGAAATCCGGGCCGACCACCACGCGTGGTGACCACAGGCCCACCAGGGCCGGCAGGCCGGGATCGGCGCTGGCCTGCCAGCTGCCATCGCTTCGCGGCTGAAGCGCGCCCATGCCACGTTCGAAACGACGCTGGCCCCGCCACTGGCGGATGCCGGCCAGCAGTGCGCCGGCCGCCCACAGCGCGACCAGCAGGGTCGGCCACAGCACCGCGTCGGCCGGCAGCACCGGCGCACGCAGCGCGGCCCCCAGCGCGTGCACCGGCGTGGCCTCGACGAGTGGCACGCGGGGCAGTGGCAAGCGCGGTGCCAGCATCACCAGCGGCAGCAGCCACCAGCCGCGGTACACCAGCGGTGCGCCGCCCAGCCGGCGCAGCAGCGGGCGCAGCGCGGCCAGCAGCACCACGGCGATCGACACCCACATGCTTGCCAGCAGCACTCCCTGCAGCAGCTCAGTCATGGTCCAGCTCCTGGATCAGCTTCTTCAGTTCGGCGATGTCCTGCGCGCTCAGCTCGCCGCGTTCGCTGAAATGCGCCACCAGCGGCGCGACCCGGCCGGCGAACAGCTTGTCCAGCAGGCCGCTGCTCTGCTCGGCCACCCAGGCCTGGCGCTGCAGCACCGGCGAGTACAGGTAGCGGCGGCCGTCGCGGCTGGCGCTGATCGCGCCCTTGGTGAGCAGCCGGTTGAGCAGGGTCTTGATGGTGGGCTCGGCCCAGTCGCGGTCGGCCAGCGCCGCCACCACCTCATCGGCCCCTTGCGGGTGCCGGTTCCAGAGCACTTCCATGACAACGGCTTCGGCTTCGCTGATCTGGCTCATCATTTACATCCGTAATCGACGATCTGATTACGCGCGTAATCTTTCCCGCTGTCAACCCCCCGTGTCACGGGTCCGTTCAAGCCGGAAGTGCTGTAATGAAAAACAGACTTCGCAGGAACGCGCCGCATGACCGAGCATCTCACCGACCTGGACGCTGCAACCGACTGGCTGCTGCAGCGTGTCGACGGGCCGCTGCGCATCGGCGCACCGCTGGCGCTGGGCAAGCCGCACCGGCTGCTCAACGCGCTGTATGCGCGGATCGAGAACGACCCGTCGCGCCCGCTGCAGATCTACACCGCGCTGTCGTTGAACCCACCCAAGGCCGGCGGCGGGCTGGAGGCTCGCTTCATGGCGCCGTTCGCGGCGCGCCACTTCGGCGAGGATTTCCCGCGCCTGGCCTATGCCGATGCGATGGTGCGCGACCGCCTGCCCGACCACGTGCAGGTGGAGGAGTTCTACATGCAGTCCGGTGCCCTGCTCGGTTCATCGCAGGCACAGCGCGGCTACACCAGCCTCAACTACACCCACGCCGCCGATGCGGTGGCGCAGCGCGCGCCGCACGCGATCGTGCAGAAGGTGGCGATGCGGCCCGACGACCGCCGCCTGTCGCTGTCGTGCAACAACGACATCACCCAGGACACCATCGACGCGATGCTGGCGCGCGGCCTGCCGCGGCCGCTGCTGATCGCCGAGATCGATCCGCAACTGCCCTACCTGGGCGGCTCGGCCACGGTGGATGTGTCGTTCTTTGACCTGGTGATCACCCCGCCGGCGCCCTACCCGGACCTGTTCGGGCTGCCGCGCCAGCCTGTCAGCGATGCCGACTACGCCATCGGCCTGTATGCCAGTGCGCTGGTCCGCGATGGTGGCACGCTGCAGATCGGCATCGGCACGCTGGCCGATGCGATCAGCCATGCGCTGGTGCTGCGGCATACCGACAACGCCCGCTACCGGCAGATCCTGCATGCGCTGGATCCTACCTTGGCCAGTAACCCGACGGTGCTGGAATGCGGCGGCCTGGAACCGTTCGAGGTGGGCCTGTACGGCTGCAGCGAGATGCTCAATGAAGGCTTCCGCCGGCTGGTGCAGACCGGGGTGATCCGACGCAAGGTGCACGATGACCTGGCGCTGATGGAGCGGATTGAAAGCGGCAGCACGCTGACCATCGACCATGCCACGCTGGAGGCCGAAGGCGAGTACCTGCACGGCGCGTTCTACCTGGGTTCGCCGGAGTTCTACCAGTGGCTGCGCGAGCTGCCGGAAGACGAATCGCGCGCGATCGGCATGCGCCGGATCAGCGAGATCAACCAGCTGTACGGCGGCAACGAAGCGCTGGAACGGCTGCAGCGCCGGCATGCGCGTTTCTTCAATTCCTGCATGATGGCCACGGCGCTGGGTGCGGCGGTGTCCGATGCGCTGGAAGACGGCCGCGTGGTCTCAGGCGTGGGCGGCCAGTACAACTTCGTGGCGATGGCGCACGCGCTGCCGGAGGCACGCAGTGCGTTGATGTTCCGCGCGGTGCGCGAGGACAAGGGCACGCTGCAGTCGAACGTGCGCTGGAACTACGGGCACACCACGATTCCACGCCACCTGCGCGATATCTACATCAACGAATACGGCATCGCCGACCTGCGCAACCTCACCGACGAAGACTGCGTGACCGGCATGGCCGCGATCACCGATGCGGCGTTCCAGGGCAACCTGCTGCAGACGGCGAAGGCGTCGAAGAAGCTGGCCACCGGTTTTGTCGCGCCGGAGCATTGGGCACGACGCAATACGGCGGCATCGGTGAGCGCATCGCTTGCCCCGTTCCGCCAGTCCGGCGCGCTGCCCGATTACCCGCTGGGCAGCGATTTCACCGAAGTGGAGCAGCACCTGGTCAAGGCATTGGGCTGGCTGAAGCAGAACACCCAGACCCCGGGCGCGAAGCTGCGCACGGTGCTGGCCGCGTTCACCCAGCCGGCCGGCGATGGCGACGTGGTCTACCTGCAGCGGATGGGCCTGGACGCACCGAAGACGTTCGGCGAGAAAGTCGAAGCACGCCTGGTCCGCCTTGGATTGGCGCGCACCGCGTAACGGCTACGAAGACAAATGAAAACGGCGCTTCCGTTTCGGGAAGCGCCGTTTGGACTACGTCGGTGGCTGGCGCTTAGTTGGCCAGCTGTGCCTTCGCCGCGGCGACCACCGCATCGGCGGTGATGCCGAAGTGCTTGTACAGCGCTTCGGCCGGGGCCGAGGCGCCGAAGGTGTCGATACCGATCACCGCACCGTCCAGGCCCACGTACTGGCGCCAGAAACCGGTGACGCCGGCTTCGACGGCCACGCGGTTGCGTACCGCGTTCGGCAGCACCGATTCACGGTAGGCCGCATCCTGGCGTTCGAACACATCGGTGGACGGCATCGAGACCACGCGGGTCTTGATCCCGGCAGCGTCGAGTTCGGCCTTGGCCGCAACGGCCAGGCCCACTTCCGAACCGGTACCGATCAGGATCACGTCCGGCACGCCGCCTTCGGCATCGGCCAGCACGTAACCGCCACGGGCGATCAGCGCCACCTGGTCGGTGCTGCGCGGCTGGTGCGGCAGGTTCTGGCGGCTGAACACCAGGCAGCTCGGGCCGTCCTGGCGGGTGATCGCGGCCTTCCAGCTGACCGCCGATTCAACCGCGTCGCACGGGCGCCACACATCGTTGTTCGGGATGTAGCGCAGCGAAGCCAGGTGCTCCACCGGCTGGTGGGTCGGGCCGTCTTCGCCCAGGCCGATCGAGTCGTGGGTGTACACGTGGATGGCGTGGGCCGGGATCAGTGCGCTCATGCGCACGCCGTTGCGGGCGTAATCGCTGAACACCAGGAAGGTGGCGTCGAACGGAATGAAGCCGCCGTGCAGGGCCAGGCCATTGGCAATCGCGGTCATGCCGAACTCGCGCACGCCGTAGTACACGTAGTTGGCGTTCGGGTCATCGGTGGCGACCGACTTGCTGGCCTTCCACAGGGTCAGGTTGGAGTGCGCCAGGTCGGCCGAACCACCCACCAGCTCCGGCAGCAGCGGCGCGAAGGCTTCGATGGCCAGCTGCGAGGCCTTGCGCGAGGCGATGGTCTGGCCTTCGGCCTGGACCTGGGCGATGTAGGCATCGGCCTTGGCGACGAAATCGGCCGGCAGCTCGCCGTGCGAACGGCGGGTCAGTTCGTCGGCTTCGGCCGGGAACTGCGCCGCGTACTTGTCGAACTGCTGTTCCCACTCGGCCTGGCGCAGGGTGCCGGTACCGCCGGCACGCCAGCCGGCGTAGATCTCTTCCGGGATCTCGAACGGGCCGTAGTTCCAGCCCAGCTGCTTGCGGGTGGCTTCCAGCTCATCCTTGCCCAGCGGTGCGCCGTGGCTGGATTCCTTGCCGGCCTTGCCCGGCGAACCGAAACCAATGGTGGTGCGGCAGCAGATCAGGGTCGGCTTGTCGGACTGCGCCAGCGCGTTCTCGATGGCGGCCTTGATGCTTTCCGGGTCATGCCCATCGACGCCGCGCACCACGTTCCAGCCATAGGCTTCGAAACGCTCGGGGGTGTTGTCGGTGAACCAGCCGGCGGTGTTGCCGTCGATGGAGATGTGGTTGTCGTCCCAGAAGCAGACCAGCTTGCCCAGGCCCCAGGTACCGGCCAGCGAGGCGGCTTCGTGGGACACGCCTTCCATCAGGCAGCCGTCGCCCAGGAACACCCAGGTGCGGTGGTCGACGATCTCGTGCTCGGGGCGGTTGTAGCGCTGGGCCAGCAGCTTTTCAGCCAGCGCGAAGCCCACGGCATTGGCCAGGCCCTGGCCGAGCGGACCGGTGGTGGTTTCCACGCCGGGGGTTTCATGGTGTTCCGGGTGGCCGGCGGTCTTGCTGCCCAGCTGGCGGAACTGCTTGAGCTGTTCGATCGGCAGGTCGTAGCCGCTCAGGTGCAGCAGCGCGTACTGCAGCATCGAGCCGTGGCCGTTGGACAGCACGAAGCGGTCCCGGTTGAACCACTTGGGGTTGTTCGGGTTGTGACGGAGATAGTCGTTCCAGAGGACTTCGGCGATATCTGCCATGCCCATCGGCATGCCGGGATGCCCGGACTTGGCGGTTTCGACCGCATCAGCGGCAAGGAAGCGGATGGCGTTGGCCAACTGGCGGCGGGTGGGCTGCGTCATGAGTCTGTCGGGTCGGGAGGCTCCCGCGGAGCTGCGGGCTGCCCATTGTCCCATAGTCCACCGACCGGGTCAGGCCGTCCGGGCGTGTGAAGACGGCTCCGGTACACCAATGAAAACGCCCCGCTGGGCGGGGCGCTTTCAATGAGGCTGGGGCGGCAGGCGCGGTCAGCTGCGCGGCACGACCGGGCCCGGGACCGGGCTTTCCTCGGTTTCGCCCTTGGCCACCAGGGTGGTCAGGGCCAGGTCGCCGGTGACATTGAGCGCGGTGCGGCACATGTCCAGGAAGTGGTTCACGCCCAGGATCAGGCCGATGCCCATCGGGTCCACGCCGACCATGGCGCAGATCATGGCCACCACGGGCAGCGAGCCGGACGGCACGCCGGCGGTGCCGATGCCGCCCAGGATGCAGACCACCATCACCATCAGCTGCTGGGTGATGCTCAGGTCCACGCCGAAGAACTGGGCCAGGAAGATCACCGTCACGCCTTCGAACAGCGCGGTGCCGTTCTGGTTGGCGGTGGCGCCCACGGTCAGCACGAAGCGCGAGACCTTCTGCGGCAGGCCCATCTGGTCGGCCACGCGCAGCGCGGTCGGCAGGGTGGCGTTGCTGGAGGCGGTGGAGAAGGCCATCACCGTGGCTTCCTGGGTATCGCGGAAGAACGCCAGCGGCGAACGCCCCGACAGCCACACCGCCGCGCCATAGGTCACCACCATGTGCAGCGCCAGCGCCAGTACCACCACGCCCACGTAGGCACCCAGGCGGATCAGCAGGTCGAAGCCGAAGATCGCCGCGAGGTTGAACATGAAGCAGGCCACCGCGTACGGCGCCAGGCGGATGACCAGGTTGATCAGGGTCATCGAGACTTCGAACACGCCTTCGATGACCTTGCGCAGCGGCGCGGTCTTCTCATCCGGCGACAGCACCATGCCGATGCCGAACATCAGCGCGAAGAACATCAGCGACAGGATCGCGCCATTGCTCGATGCGGCGGCCAGCACGTTGCTGGGCACGATCGACAGCAGCATGTCCATGCCCTTGGGCTGCTCGCCGATGTTGGCCACGATCTCGCGGCTGCGCTCGACGTTCTCGTGCAGCAGCTGCTGGGCCATGGCCGGGTCCACGCCCACGCCCGGCTTGAGCACGTTGACCAGCACCAGGCCCAGGCCGACCGCGATGCCCGACAGCAGCACGGTGTACGCCAGGGTCTTCCAGCCAATGCGCCCCAGCGAGCGGATGTCGCCCATCTCCGACACGCCCATCACCAGCGCCGAGAAGATCAGCGGCACGATCAGCATGAAGATCAGGTTGAGGAACAGGCCCGACAGCGGCGTGGTCAGGTAGGTCATCACCCCGCGGGCGGCATCGGGCAGCCAGGGAATGCCCGGCCCGACGGCGTGCACGATCAGCCCCAGCAGCAGGCCAAGCCCGAAGCCAATGCCCATTTTCCAATGCAATGGCAGCTTCTGCCGGGTCGTTGCGGCCTCAGTCATGGAGCGGTGTTCCTTGAAAATTAGAGAAAGAGCTTAGCAAAGCCGGCCCACCCGGCCCGGCGGCCACTCAGCGTCCCGAAGGATAGAGCGGCGCCAGGCCAGTATTTTCCGCGGTCTGCGCCGGCTGCCAGTGCGGTCCGTCATGGAAGGCCCGGCGCAGCGCCTGTCGCGCCTGGGTCGCATCGCCGCCGTCGCGGCTCCAGCGCGCGGCCTAGATCGGAAG
>DGIP01000264.1 GCA_002386405.1 Stenotrophomonas maltophilia | reverse complement strand
GCTCTTCCGATCTAGCCACGCAGGGCGTGGCTCTACGGGTCGGGCCTGGTGTTCAAACCGATGTTGGTTCGTGGATCGGGCAACGGTTGAACGTTGAACGGAATTCACGCGAGGCCGCCATTACCACGCGACGTGCGCGGTTGAGGTTGCCCAGCGGCCGATGCGCCGCCAGGGCATGCCACGGGGCGAAGGCCAGCTGGTCTTCGCTCGATTCGGCGTCTGCACTCCAGGAGGCCTGGGCTTCGACCAACAGACGACCGACGGGCAGGTACGGGCTGAGCGCTTCAGGCCACACCACCGACGCGTCTTCAATCGGCATCTTCTCCAGGTCGCGGCACAGCTGCACCTGCAGCTCCCATTCGGCCACGGCACCCGGCTGGGCGAAGAACGCGGCCACCGCCTCGCGTTGCGTGTCCGGAGCCGATTCCAGCGGCTCGCCGGTCAGCGCCTTCAACGCCGGGGATACCGGCACCCAGGAGAACTTGGCGATGTACGCGCCATAGCGGAATGGCACCTGGGTAAAGAAGGTTTCACCCAACGGGTGATGCTGCGGTTCGCCGCCCAGCGCCTTGAGCGTGGCGCTTTGCCCGCCGACGGCTTCCAGCGCTGCCTCGGTGCCGCGCAGCGTGGCCGACAGCACCTGCTTGGTGCGCGGCATGCGCTCGGTGGTGGCCGCCAGCAGCTTCGCCGAGCGGAGGAAACCGCTGATGCCGGGCGTGTTGAACGCCGGCCCATTCACCATCAGGAAGTCCTGGCTGTGCTGCTCATCGCCTCCCTCCACGCGTGCACCTGGCACGTCCAGGATCTTAACGGCCATCGCGCGCGGCGTGGAGACGGTATCGGGCAGCTGCTCGGCCGGTGGCGAGGACAACCGCACCAGGGCGTCGTACTCACCGGGTGCGGCAAACAGGCCCTGGCTCAGCTCGGGCGACAGCCCCTCCAGCACGCGGAAACGCCCGCGCAGCAGCGCGTGCCCCTTGGCATGCACCGCGCGGTGCGCGTGGCCTTCGTGGTTGGCCACCACCTGGGCCATGTCGGTGAACACCTTGGCCAGTTCGGCGATGGTGGCCTGTTCGTCCGCGTCGGCATGTTCAACGTTGACCGAGTAGGCAACAGCAGGGAGGAGCGCAGGCATGGCGATGACATCCGCAGGAAGAGGGGCCACCTTCCCGCGTGACCCGTGCAGGGGCGGTGCAGGCAGCATCGCGGCGATGCGAAGGGCGCGTGCAGCGCCTTCACCCGGCATCGCTATCATGTGGCTCTCTTTCAGCGTAGGCGGTGCTTGTGTCGGTAGCTCTGGTCTGGTTCCGCCGTGATCTGCGTCTTCAGGAAAACCCGGCGCTGCAGGCCGCGCTGGAGGCGGGGCATATCCCGGTGCCGGTCTACATCCACGCGCCGGACGAGGAGGGCGCATGGGCGCCGGGCGGTGCGTCGAACGCGTGGCTGCACCGCTCGTTGGCCGCGCTGGATGCAGACCTGCGCGCGCGCGGGTCGGCGCTGGTGCTGCGCCAGGGTGACAGCCAGGCGCAGCTGCAGGCGCTGATCGAAGAAACCGGCGCAGAGGCGGTGTACTGGAACCGCAAGTACGAACCGGCCACGCAACCGCGCGACGCCCGGATCAAGCGCGAGCTGCGCGGGCAGGGCATCGATGCAGACAGCTGCAACGGCAGCCTGATGTTCGAGCCATGGGACATCGCCACGCTTCAGGGCGGGCCTTACAAAGTATTCACCCCGTTCTGGCGCAACGCGCTGGCCCGCATGAACATTCCGGCGGCCGCCCGGCTGCCGCAGACCCTGCCGGCGCACGCTGCGACAGGCGTGGCACTGCACACCTTGGGACTGGCGCCGACGCTGGACTGGGACAAGCAGTTCTGGGAGCACTGGCAGCCGGGCGAAGCCGGCGCGCAGGAAGCGCTGTCGGTGTTCATTGACGGTGCATTGAACGGTTACCGCCAGCAGCGCGACCTGCCGGACCGGGTAGGCACGTCGCTGCTGTCGCCGCACCTGCACTTCGGCGAAGTCTCGCCGTGGCAGATCGTGCGACGGCTGGAAGCGGAGCGCAGCGCCAGCCGCGATGCCGATATCGATGGCTACCTCCGCGAGCTGGGCTGGCGTGAGTTCTCCTACCACCTGCTGCACCACTTCCCGCAGACCCCGGAACAGAACCTCAACCCGCGTTTCGCGAACTTCCGCTGGGCCGAGCCGAATGCGACACAGATGCAGGCCTGGCAGCAGGGGCGGACCGGCGTGCCGATCGTAGACGCGGGGCTGCGCGAACTGTGGGCCACCGGCTACATGCACAACCGCGTGCGGATGATCGTGGCCAGCTTCCTGTGCAAGCACATGCGCCAGCACTGGCTGCACGGCGCCCGCTGGTTCTGGGACACGCTGGTGGATGCGGACCTGGCCAACAACACCATGGGCTGGCAGTGGGTCGCCGGTACCGGTGCGGATGCGGCGCCGTATTTCCGCATCTTCAACCCGGTCACGCAGTCGCAGAAGTTCGATCCGCATGCGCGTTACATCACCCGCTGGGTGCCCGAACTGGCGCCGCTGCCGGTGAAGGCGCGCTTCGCACCGTGGCAGTCGCCGTCGTTGCTGGCCGAGCTGGCACCGGGCTATCCGGCGGTGCCGCTGGTGGATCTGGCGGCCGGCCGCGAGGCGGCGTTGGCCGCGTATCGACACACCGGCTGATGCCCGAAACCTGAACGAAATGCCGAATCCGTGCGTGTTCATCATGCCGGCATCGCATCTGCGTGTTTATCCTTCTGGCCGTCCGCACGCCGTCAGACGGCATCCAAGGAGAACACCATGATTCGATCCGCACCCCGCAACGTGGCCCTGGCCCTGATGACCGCTGCCGCCCTGTCGGCCTGCGCCACCGGTGGCTCCTACGTGCAGAGTGACCAGTACGGCAACCCGACCGAGCAGCAGAGCCGCACCGGCCGCAATGCGCTGATCGGTACCGCCATCGGCGTGGCCGCCGGCCTGCTGACCGGTGACAGCGCGACCGAGCGCCGCCAGCACGCGATGGTGGGTGCAGGTATCGGTGCACTGGCCGGCGCCGGCGTGGGTGCGTATCAGAACAAGCAGGAACGGCAGCTGCGCGAGCGTACCGCCAATACCGGCATCGACGTGCAGCGCCAGGGCGACAACATCGTGCTGAGCCTGCCCGACGGCGTGACCTTCGACTTCGGCAAGTCCGCGCTGAAGCCGCAGTTCTACGGTGCGCTCAACGGCGTGGCCGCGACGCTTACCGAATACAACCAGACCATGATCGAAGTGGTCGGCCACACCGACAGCATCGGCAGCGATGCGGTGAACAACAAGCTGTCCAAGGAGCGCGCCGATTCGGTGGCTGCCTACCTGGCCGGGCAGGGCGTGGATCGCGTGCGCATGGAGACGCTGGGTGCCGGCAAGGCCTATCCCATTGCCGACAACAGCACCGATGCCGGCCGCGCCAAGAACCGCCGCGTGGAAATCCGCGTGATCCCGCTCACCCAATAACGGAAGCACCGCGCAGTTTCGCGATAAAAAAATGCCGCCTGCGAAGGCGGCATTTTTCATTGCGCGGACGGGTCGGATCAACCCGCCGTCACTGTCTCCAGGATCCGCTTCCCGGTCTCCTGCAGCTCCGCTTCGGCTTCCTTCTGCTGCTGCTTGGCCAGCTTCGCCGCCGGGCACTGCGCCAGCATGTAGTTGGCGTCGAAGTTGAGCTTTTCGACCAGGAAATCCACGAACGCGCGCACCTTCGGCGACACCAGCCGGCCGCCGGCGAACACCGCGTTGAAATCCACTTCCGGGCCGGTCCAGCCCGCCAGCACGCGGCGCACCATGCCCGATTCGATGAACGGCTTGGCCATCACATCGCCGGTGAGCAGCAGCCCCTCGCCGCAGACCAGCGCACCGTTCAACGCCGACGGATCATTGGCCACCAGCAGCGGATTGACCGGGAAATCGCGCAGGTCGCCGCCGTTCTCGCCCAGCTGCCAGAAGAACCGGTTGTTGTTGAGGTTGCGTGCCTTGCGCATCGCCAGGATGCGGTGGAACTGCAGTTCGTCCGGGTGCAGCGGCTCGCCGTAGCGTTCGATGTAGGCCGGGCTGGCGAACACCTGGGTTCGCAGGCTGCCCAGCTTGCGCGCCACCAGGTTGGAATCGGGCAGGGCACCCACGCGCAGCGCGAGGTCCGCTTCGCCCGCGATCAGGTCCAGCTTTTCGTTGCCCAGGTGCATGTCCAGCTGGATCTCCGGGTACTGGGCGTGGAACTGCCCCAGCAGCGGTGCGATCCAGGTGATGCCGATCGAATAGGGCACGGTGAAGCGCAGCCAGCCGCGTGGGCCGGACTGCAGCTGGTTGACCGCGCCTTCGGCTTCTTCCAGCTCGCGCGCGATGCGCTGGCAATGCTCGTGGTACACCGAGCCGGCCTCGGTCAGGCCCAGCCGGCGCGTGGTCCGGTGCAGCAGGCGTGCGCCCAGCCGCGTTTCCAGTTCCTGCACCTTGCGGCTGACGGTGGTCTTGGGCAGGCCGAGCGCATTGGCAGCGGCAATGAAGCTGCCTTGCTCGACCACCTTGACGAAGATCAGCGTGTCGTTGAGATCGTGGGCCATGACGGAGTCCATATCGGGGGATGGGTAGGGTGCCCGAAAGATTGTGCCGGGTACGGGACGATTATTCCCCTTAATTCGGACTAATCAAGGGGGAGTTCGAGGACTAATCTGGCGCCATTCCCGAATTGGAGGACGCCAACCATGTGGTTGCAGAACATTCTAGGCCGCGTCATCGGCGGCCGCACGCCCTCGCTGGAGCTGGCCCTGACCGTTGAAAAGCGCCCCTCGGCCTTCTCCGGCAAGGCTTTCCGCGAGTTCGCCCCGCCCGCCAACCTGCAGCGCGGCGGCAGCCTGCGCCTAGGCGCCCGCAACGGCGGCCGACTGGGCCGAATTGGGATTATCCCGGCGACGGGAGTTAAAGTCCCATGAACGGGACACTGGCCCCCGAAGTGCTGGTGCTTGGCGGCACCGGCAGCGTCGGGCAGGGCATCGTGGCTGCGCTGCTGGAGGCCGGCAGCCCGGTCCTGGTGGTCGGCCGCGACCCGGGCCGGCTTGAGGCGCTGCGCGAGCAGTTCGCCGATGAGCCGGGGCTGGAAACGCTGTTGGGCTCGCTCGCCGACGATGGTTCGGCGCAGGCGCTGGCCGAGCGCATCGCGCAGCGGCCGCGCACGCTGGCCGCAGTCATCGATGCAATGGGCGGCCCTTACAACCGCGGCCGGGTCATCGACCGCAGCGGCGATGCGCTGCTGCAGGCGCTGCAGGCCGACATGATGCCGCACGTGCACGCCGGGCGCCGCCTGCTGCCGCTGCTGCAGAGTGAAGGCCACCCGCGCCGTTATGTGTTGGTGGGCAGCCCGGCCGGCTTCAAGCCGTGGGCCGGCTATGGCGAAAGCTCCATCACCGGCGCCGCCACGCGCATGTACGCGCAGGTGCTGCACCAGGAAGCGCAGGCGCTGGGCGTGCGCGCGCAGATGCTGGAAGTGTGCAACCCGGTGTGCACGCCCACCAACGCCGCCAACGCGTGCATCGAATGGCCGAGCGCGCTGCTGGTCGGCCGCCGCGTGGTTTCCCTGCTCGACAACTGCGTCGACAACCGCGCCATCGTGCGCTGCGACACCCGCGATGCGGAACTTCCGCGTGGACTGCTGCAACTGGACCGGCCTCCCGCCTGGCGCGACATCGCAGGTGTCGCTTGACCTTTACCTAGGTTCAGGTCCCAAGCTGCCGCCCCCACGCAGTACAACGCGATTTTGTTTTTCTTTGACCACCCCTACGTACGGATGCATTCCATGACTTCCTCCAATTCCACTCCGCATCGCTTCTCCCGACGGCTGGCCATGGCCGGCGTGTCGATCCTGGCGGCCGCCGTGCTGACCGCATGCAGCGGCAGCCAGGCCGAAACCGCCGGCCCGCCGCCGCCGCAGGTCAGCGCCGCGCCGGTGCTGGTCAAGCCGGTCAGCCAGTGGGACGACTTCAGCGGCCGCGTCGAGGCGGTGCAGAGCGTCGAACTGCGCCCGCGCGTGTCCGGCTACATCGACAAGGTCAACTACGTCGAAGGCGATGAAGTGAAGAAGGGCGATGTGCTCTTCACCATCGACGCGCGCAGCTACCAGGCCGAGTACGACCGCGCCCGTGCCGAACTCACCCGCGCGCGCACCCAGGCCACCGTCGCCCGCAGCGAGTCCGAGCGCGCCAAGAAGCTGTCCGAGCAGCAGGCCATTTCCACCGAATCCTGGGAGCAGCGCCGTGCCGCCGCCGACCAGGCCGGTGCCAACGTGCAGGCCGCGCAGGCGGCGTTGGATGCGGCGGCCCTGAACCTGGAATTCACCAAGGTGCGTGCGCCGATCGACGGCCGTGCCGGCCGCGCGATGGTCACCGCCGGCAACCTGGTCACCGCCGGTGACAGCGCCAGCGTGCTGACCACGCTGGTCTCGCTGGACACGGTGTTCGTGTACTTCGATGCCGACGAGGGCACCTTCCTGCGGTACGCGCAGATGGCACGCAAGGGCGAGCGCCCGAGCGAGCGCGACAGCGAGCTGCCGGTGAAGGTCGGCCTGTCCGGTGAAGAAGGCTTCCCGCACACGGGCAAGGTCGACTTCCTGGACAACCAGGTCACCCGCAGCACCGGCACCATCCGCGTGCGTGCATTGCTGGACAACGCCGACCGTGCCTTCACCCCGGGCCTGTTCGCCCGCGTGCAGCTGCTGGGCAGCGGCGAGTTCCAGGCCATGCTGATCGACGACAAGGCCGTGCTCACCGACCAGGACCGCAAGTACGTGTACGTGGTCGACAAGGAAGGCAAGGCGCAGCGCCGCGACATCCAGCTGGGCCGTACCGCCGAAGGCCTGCGCATCGTGCAGAAGGGGCTGGCGGCCGGCGACCGGGTGATCATCGATGGCGTGCAGAAGGTGTTCATGCCGGGGATGCCGGTGCAGGCCAAGGCGGTTGCGATGCAGCCGGCTGCGGCGGCTGCACCTGTTGCATTGAACTAAAGAGCAGCCGGCCAACGGTCGGCTCTACCGTGTCTTTCAACGCCCCGTGGGGCACCGCTCCCGCTGTCGTCTTCGACAGCGGCAGGGGTGCTGCACGCCGGCGTTGGTGAAAACCCAGGAATCCCCTAATGGACTTTTCCCGTTTCTTCATCGACAGGCCGATTTTCGCGGCGGTGCTGTCGATCGTGATCTTCGCCGCCGGCCTGATCTCCATACCGATGCTGCCGATCGGCGAGTACCCTGAAGTGGTGCCACCGTCGGTGGTGGTGCGCACCGTGTACCCGGGTGCGAACCCGAAGGTGATCGCCGAAACCGTGGCCACCCCGCTGGAAGAGGCGATCAACGGCGTTGAGGGCATGATGTACCTCAAGTCGGTGGCCGGTTCGGATGGCGTGCTGCAGATGACCATCACCTTCCGCCCGGGCACCGACCCGGACGATGCGGCGGTGAAGGTGCAGAACCGCGTCGCCCAGGCGCAGGCGCGCCTGCCGGAAGATGTGCGGCGGCAGGGTGTGACCACCCAGAAGCAGTCGCCCACCTTCCTGATGGTGGTGCACCTGACCTCGCCGAAGGGCAAGTACGACACGCTGTACCTGCGCAACTACGCCCGCCTTCATGTCAAGGACGCGCTGGCGCGCATCCAGGGCGTGGGTGATGCGCAGATCTTCGGTGGCGGCGATTACGCCATGCGTGCCTGGCTGGACCCGGACAAGGTCGCCGCGCGCGGCCTGACCGCGAGCGACGTGGTGCGCGCCATGCGCGAGCAGAACGTGCAGGTCTCGGCCGGCCAGCTCGGCGCCGAGCCGATGCCCAACAGCCAGTTCCTGACCCTGATCAACGCCCAGGGCCGCCTGCGCAGCGAGCAGGAGTTCGGCGACATCGTGCTCAAGGCCGGTGTCGATGGTGAAGTGGTGCGCCTGTCCGACGTGGCCCGTGTGGAACTGGGCGCCGGCGATTACACCCTGCGTTCGCAGCTGGATGGCAAGAATGCGGTAGGCATCGGTATCTTCCAGGCCCCGGGTGCCAACGCGCTGGAGATCCGCGATGCGGTGATCGGCACGATGGACGAGATGCAGAAGACCTTCCCGGACGACGTCAAGTACGAAGCGGTGTACGACACCACCATCTTCGTGCGCGACTCGATCAAGGCGGTGGTCTCCACGCTGCTGGAAGCCATCGCGCTGGTGGTGCTGGTGGTGATCCTGTTCCTGCAGACCTGGCGTGCCTCGATCATTCCGCTGATCGCCGTGCCGGTGTCCATCGTGGGTACGTTTGCCGCGCTGTATGTGCTGGGCTTCTCGATCAACACGCTGAGCCTGTTCGGGCTGGTGCTGGCAATCGGCATCGTGGTCGATGACGCGATCGTGGTGGTGGAGAATGTTGAGCGCAACATCGAAGAGGGCCTGACCCCGCTCGCCGCGGCGCACCAGGCCATGAAGGAAGTGTCCGGGCCGATCATCGCGATCGCGCTGGTGCTGTGTGCGGTGTTCGTGCCGATGGCGTTCCTGTCCGGGGTGACCGGCCAGTTCTACAAGCAGTTCGCCGTCACGATCGCCATCTCCACGGTGATCTCGGCGATCAACTCGCTGACCCTGTCGCCGGCGCTGGCGGCCCGCCTGCTCAAGCCGCACGACGCGGCCAAGGATGCGCCGACCCGGATCATCGACCGCCTGTTCGGCTGGCTGTTCCGTCCGTTCAACCGCTTCTTCAAGTCCAGCTCGGAAAAGTACGAGCGCGGCGTGTCGAAGATCCTCGATCGTCGTGGCGCGGTGTTCGTGGTGTACGCGGTGCTGCTGGTCGCCACCGGTTTCATCTTCAAGGTGGTGCCGCCGGGCTTCATCCCGACCCAGGACAAGCTGTACCTGATCGCCGGTGTGAAGCTGCCGGAAGGCTCGTCCATTGCCCGTACCGATGAAATGCTGCGCAAGGTCGCAAAGATCGCCCAGGAAACCGAGGGCGTGGCGCACACCATTTCGTTCCCGGGCCTGAACGCGCTGCAGTTCACCAACACGCCCAACACCGGCGTGGCGTTCATTCCGCTCAAGCCGTTCAACGAGCGCCATGGTCGCACTGCCGCGCAGATCAACGCCGAGATCAACCAGAAGATCGCCGGGCTGCAGGAAGGCTTCGCCTTCGCGATGATGCCGCCGCCGATCCTGGGCCTGGGCAACGGCAACGGCTACCAGATGTTCATCGAAGACCGCGGCAACCTGGGCTACGGTGCGTTGCAGACGGCGGTGAGCCAGATGCAGGGGGCGGTGGCGCAGACCCCGGGCATGGCCTTCCCGATCACCAGCTACCAGGCCAACGTGCCGCAGCTGGATGCTGAAGTGGACCGGGTCAAGGCCAAGGCCCAGGGCGTGCAGCTCACCGAGCTGTTCGACACCCTGCAGACCTACCTGGGTTCGTCCTACGTCAACGACTTCAACGAGTTCGGGCGTACCTGGCAGGTGATCGCGCAGGCCGACGGCCAGTTCCGCAACAGCGTGGAAGACATCGGCAAGCTGCGTACCCGCAACGACCGTGGCGAGATGGTGCCGATCGGTTCGATGGTGACCATCAAGGAAACCTACGGCCCGGACCCGGTGCTGCGCTTCAACGGCTACCCGGCCGCGGACCTGGCCGGTGAAGCCGACCCGCGCCTGCTGTCGTCTGCCGAAGCGATGAACAACCTGACCGAAATCGCCGCCAAGGTGCTGCCGGTCGGCATGACCACCGAATGGACCGACCTGAGCTACCAGCAGGCCACCCAGGGCAAGGCCGCCTTCATCGTGTTCCCGGTGGCGATCCTGCTGGCGTTCCTGGTGCTGGCCGCGCTGTATGAGAGCTGGTCGCTGCCGCTGGCGGTGATCCTGATCGTGCCGATGACGCTGCTGTCGGCCCTGTTCGGCGTATGGTTGACCGGCGGTGACAACAACGTGTTCGTGCAGGTCGGCCTGGTGGTGCTGATGGGCCTGGCGTGCAAGAACGCGATCCTGATCGTCGAATTCGCCCGCGAACTGGAAATGGGCGGCAAGGGGATCGTGGAAGCCGCGCTGGAAGCCTGCCGCCTGCGTCTGCGCCCGATCGTGATGACCTCCATCGCGTTCATCGCCGGCACCATCCCGCTGGTGCTCTCGCACGGCGCCGGTGCGGAGGTGCGCTCGGTGACCGGTATCACCGTGTTCGCCGGCATGCTCGGTGTGACCCTGTTCGGCCTGTTCCTGACCCCGGTGTTCTACGTGGCCCTGCGCAAGTTCGTCAGCCGCAACGGCGGCGGCAAGCTGGTCGCCCACGGCGAATCCACTCTCCACCATTGATCCTGACCCCTACAAGGAATCACGCATGAATACCGCTACTTCAAAGATCGCCCTGGTCACCGGTGCCACCCGTGGCATCGGCCTGGAAACCGTGCGCCAGCTGGCCCAGGCCGGCGTGCACACGCTGCTGGCCGGTCGCAAGCGCGACACCGCCGTGGCCGAAGCGCTGAAGCTGCAGGCCGAAGGCCTGCCGGTGGAAGCGATCCAGCTCGACGTCGTCGACGCCGCCAGCATCGCCGCCGCCGTGCAGGAGATCAGCGACCGCCATGGTCGCCTCGACATCCTGGTCAACAACGCCGGCATCCTGCTCGACAACCCGGCGCTGGCCCCTTCGGCGCAGACCCTGGACACCTGGCGCAGCACCTTCGACACCAACCTGTTCGCGGTGATCGCCGTGACCCAGGCGTTCCTGCCGCTGCTCAACCAGTCGCCGGCCGGCCGCATCGTCAACGTGTCCAGCATCCTGGGCTCGCTGACCCTGCACAGCCAGCCGGGTTCGCCGATCTACGGCTTCGCGGTGCCGGCCTACAACGCCTCCAAGAGCGCGGTGAATGCCTGGACCGTGCAGCTGGCCTATGAGCTGCGCGAGAGCACCACCAAGGTCAACACCGTGCACCCCGGTTACGTGAAGACCGACATGAACAGTGGCGAAGGCGAGCTGGAAATCGCCGATGGCGCACGCTCCAGCGTGGGCATGGCACTGATCGGTGCCGACGGCCCCAACGGCAGCTTCACCTACCTGGGTGAGGTGCTGCCATGGTGATCCGTGTGTTGACCGCCGCCGTTGCCAGCGCGCTGCTGGCCGGCTGCGTCAGCGTCGGCCCCAACTACCAGGCACCGCCGGCACAGCCGGTGGTCCTGCAGGGCGCGGCCGCGCCGGTGTTCAGCACCACCTCGCCGGTGGCCAGCTGGTGGGCGCAGTTCGATGACCCGGTGCTGGAACAGCTGGTGCACGATGCACTGGGCGACAACCTGGACCTGCGCATTGCGATGGCCCGCGTGCGTGAAGCGCGTGCGGTATTCGTCGAACAGCGTCTGGACCAGTTGCCGCACGTGACCAGCGGCGGCAGCTATGACCGCCGCAAGGCGCCCGATCTTACCGCCGGTGGTGAGCGCGTCTTCAGCGAAACCTACCAGCTCGGCTTCGATGCCGGCTGGGAGCTGGACCTGTTCGGCCGCCAGCGCCGTGCCGCCGAAGCGGCGCGTGCGGACCTGGGCGCCGAGCAGGACAACCTGGCCGATGCGCAGGTGACGGTGGCCGCCGAAGTGGCGCGCAACTACTTCGAACTGCGCGGCACGCAGAAGCGCATCGAAGTGGCCAAGCGCACGCTGGTGAACCTGCGCGACACCCAGAAGCTGACCGAAACCCGTTGGGACCTGGGCGCGGGCAGCGAGCTGGACGTGCAGAGCAGCCGCGCGCGGTTGAAGGCGATCGAGGCCGACATTCCGCTGCTGGAAGTGGCCGAAGTGCAGTCGCGGCATCGTCTGGCGGTGCTGCTGGGCCAGCGCCCGGATGCACTGGACACGCTGCTTGAACCGCGTGATGCCGCGCCGTATGCGAAAGCATTGCCGCTCGGCGATACCACCGACCTGCTGCGCCAGCGTGCCGATGTACGCGTGGCCGAGCGTCGCCTGGCTGCGGCCACCGCGCGGGTTGGCGTGGCCACCGCCGACCTGTTCCCGCGGATCAGCCTGAGCGGGTTCGTCGGCTTCCTGTCCGGCGATGCCAGCGGGCTGGTCAACGGCAACAACAAGGCGTGGTCGGTGACCCCGTCGATCAGCTGGGCCGCGTTCGATTTCGGTACCGTGAAGGCGCGCCTGCGGGCCAGCAAGGCCCAGGCCGATGGCGCGGCTGCCGAGTATGAGAAGGCGGTGCTGCTGGCGCTGGAAGACACCGAAAACGCGTTGACCCGCTATGCCAAGCAGCAGGCCCGCCTGGCGATCGTCGCCGAGCAGGCCCAGGCCGCGCGGCGTGCCGAACAGCTGGCGCAGATCCGCTATCGCGAAGGGTCGGAAGACTTCCTGACCCTGCTCGATGCGCAGCGTACCCAGCTGGCCGCCGACGATGCGTTGGCCGCGGCCGAGTCGACCGTCAACGTCAGCGTGGTGGGTGTGTACAAGGCGCTGGGCGGTTGGGGCCAGCAGCAGGACGCAACGCCGCCGGCGGTAGCCGGCACGATGCGGTGAAGGAACGCGGGGGGCGGCAAGAGTCGCCCCCTGCACACTTTGTAATGGTTCGCCGCAATGGCGTACCGGAGAACCCCGCGCTGACGGCTTTGCCTCTCACGGGTCGGCCGGAGGCGGTGCTAAAAACACCGCCTGCCCGGGAGATGCGTGATGCAACGGAAGTGCTGGAGACCGCCAAGAGACGGAGCAAAGGACGAGCACGTGTCGACGTCCTCAGGCCTGTCAGCGAGCGTGATCGTCCTGCTGGTGGTGGCGGCATTGACCGTCAGCCTGGGGTTTGCGCGGTTGCCTGACAGCCTGCTTGGCATCGGCGTGGTGGGGGTCGGGGTGTTCCTGGCCATCAGCGCGCGCATCTGCCAGGCGCGCGAACAGCACCAGGCCCTGTGCAGGGCGCTGGAAGGAATGCGCCGGTTACCGCGGTAGTGAAGCGCCGCTGCTCCGTCGATGGTCATGCGTTACCGGACGCTGCACCGTTCACGGCAGTCGTTCGGGAACCGACTCTACCTCCGGATCGACCCCATGGCGCAGGAGCATTGCGGGTAGGGTCGCATCCCGATCGACCGCCGTTGGATTCCCCGCGCCCGGTGATGGCATGACCTTCGACGGAGAAGGCGTTTGCTGTTGCCGGTCAGTCCACCTTCTCTACGGGAAACACCAGCTCGGCCAGCACCGGGTAGTGGTCCGACGGCACCACGCCGCCCGGCTTCTGGTCCAGCGTGGCGAATCGGTTCACGCCGAAGCCACGCACCAGGATCCAGTCGATCTCGGCCGTGGGCGTATCGCTGAAATTCTGGAAGGTCAGCCGTGGGCCTTCGACCTTGCGTGCCAGCTTGCGGGCATCGGCCAGCCCCGTGGTGAACGCCGCATACGTGGTGCTGCCCGGTTCGCTGTTGAAATCACCGGTGACCACCACGGGAATGTCCTTCGGCAGCGCGGCCAGCCGCTGGCTGATCAGCTTGGCGCCCAGTACCCGGCGCGGTTCGTCTTCATCGCGGTAGGGCAGGTGGGTGTTGTACAGGTAGAAGCGCCTGCCGTCGGCGGCGCGCTCGAACAGCGCCCAGGTCACCATGCGCGGCATCAGGTTGCCCCAGGTGATGCTGCCAGCCACCTCCGGCGTGTCGGACAGCCAGAAGTTGCCCGATTCGACCACCTTCAATGCGGCGCTGTCGTAGAACACGCCCATGTGTTCTTCATTGTCGCCGGGGCCGCGCGGCTCACCAAACCACTGGTAGCCCGGCAGGTGCTGCACCAGGTAATCGGCCTGGTTGGTCTTGAGCTCCTGGGTGCCGAACACCACCGGGTGCTGCTCGCGCAACAGCGCCACCATCGCATCGCGACGGTCCTCCCAGCGCTTGTTGGGTTCGGTGTCCACCGGGGTGCGGACATTGAATGACATCACCCGCAGCGGCTCGGGGGCCTTGGCCAGGGCGGAGCCGAGCGGCAGCGCCAGCGCGATCAGGGCCAGCAGGGCCGGACGACGAAAACGAGACAACATGGGAATCCCTCCATTCCGTGAAATCGTTTGCAGAGGGTCGCATGGAAGGGTCGGGCATGGATATGCAGAGATTGGCGGCAGCGGCCGCAACGGCTCAGCTGGCCAGCAGCAGCACCCCGATGGTCATGTTGATCGCCGCGCCCAGCGCCAGTACCCACAGGGTGGAGAGGATCGTATTCAGCCACGTACGCTGCAGCGCCACCTTTAGCCAGCCGGCCTGCACCACCACGAACCACGCGCCTGACAGCAGGGCGGTGGCAATGCCGATGTTGGTGGACAGCTGCCCAGGCAGGCGCACGAACACCATGCTGGTGGACAACGCCACCGCGAACGGCGCGGTCAGGTAGCACTGCATGAAAAACGGCCGGCGCAGCGATTCGCGGGTCATCGGGATGCGCTTGCGGCGCAGCAGGTGCACCGTGGCCACCAGCGGCCAGATCGCAAAGGTGATCGAACGGTACAGCAGCAGGCTTTCCTCGTTGCCCATCACCGTGCGCGACAGCTCGCTGGTGCCGACCACGGTCTGGTGCATCAGCAGCTCCACCCCATGCGCGACCAGCACCGCCAGCATCAGGAACATCGGCGGGCTGATCGCATCGTCGAACTGGCGCTCCAGCTTTTCCTTCAGCTCGGTATTGACGTACTGCGCCATCCGCCGGGGATGCACCACCACCCGGTACAGCGTGCGCGGGAAGAACAGGAACCAGGTGCAGAGCTCGTACAGGAACTCTTCCAGCGAACGCAGCAGCTTGAGGAAATCCATGCAGGCCTCCGGCGCGGGGCAGGGCGCGACGCCGCAGGACGCGGCGCCGCCGGTACCAGCATGGCCCAGGGAGCTATCGCATGCCAGCGTCCTGCCGCCACTGGTCGAAATAGGTAACCAGTCCGGCGTCGGGCGCCAGCCGCTCCGCAGCGGCGGGCAGTGGCTCGGGCACGCGCGCGGGGGATCCATAGTCCACCATGTAGCGCACCGAGAAGGGGTCGGCATCCGGGAACCGGTTGCGGAGCTGCTGCATCACCACTCCGCCGCAGGAGCGGCAGGTGTCCTGCAGCGTCCACAGCTTGAACGAGATCGCGCGGGGGTGGTCCTCCATGGCGCTGGCGATCAGCCGCTCCGAATCCACCTCACGGCCGAACGGGCGCGCTTCGAGATTGTCGAGGTTGCGCACCACCGGCAGGCTGGTGATGGTCTGCAGGGGCGCTACGCCCTGCATCGCCTTGCGGGCGTCGATGAAGCGGGTGCCGTCACCAAGCGACGCGTCTTGCCGCAACTGGACGTTGCGGCCCCGCTTTCCGCCGGAGAGCGCGTAGTAGATGGTCCGCTGCCCGTCATCGTCGATGACCTCGGCGAACGCCAGGTTGGCGCCCTTCAGGTGCGCCAGGATCGACCGGCCGGCATCAGGCAAGGCCAGCGCGGCCGCGTCCACGGCCTGCCAGCTGCCCTTGCCGCCGGTGGCAGGCAGCAGTGCATTGAGGACACCGGCAACCTGGCCGCGTTCTTCTTCCGTGGCGCTGGCCATCGCCTTCCAATCCCGGATGCGGCGACGCGCGATATGGACGAAGCCGAGCTGCTCCCGCTCACCGGTCAGCACGCGGTCGGCGTAGCGCTTGAGCACATCCGGGCGCCCGCGCGCGGCGAAGTAGTCCACGTACGCTTCGTAGGTGGGGAACTGTGCCAGCTGGTCCTCGCCCAGGCCGGGACGGATGAAGCTGTACGCCAGTCGCGCGATGTTCTCGCGGTCCTGTTCCAGGTACGGGCGCAGGAGGTTCATCCGGTAGCTTTCGGAGGTGCGAAGGTAGGCATGGATGGCCGCAGCATCGCGCTCGTTCTGCAGGCGGGTGAACTGCAGTTCGGCGCCGGCGTCGAGGGTTTCCGGCAGCGGGGCCTGGTAGAACACGCCGTCATCGGGCTCGATGCACAGCCCGTGCAGGAACGGTGATTCCACCCGGATCGCACGCAGTCGGCGCGCATCGGCGATACCGGGTACCAGTGCGCCGAGGTCCACCACCGGCAGCGTGTGCTGCAGGCGCGTCAGATCTGCCGCCTGCACCGACGCACCCAGGCCGAAGTCCGGCGCATCCACCAGCGTGCCGCCCAGCGTGTCGGGATAGCTCACGCTGGCGGGCAGGCCGAGCGCATCGCGCTGCGCAACCGGCAGCGGGGACAACGTTGGGGGTGCCCCCTTCGCCGATGGGGTCCACGTGCAGATCTCGCCCTTGTGCACCATCAGGCGCAGCGTTTCATCGGTGTCGGGGGAGATGTGGCCCAGGTCCAGGGTGAATTCGCGGGTGGCGGCGGCAAGTGCCTCCAGGCGTTCCGGTGGAAGGGTGCCGACGTCCAGGTCGCTGGCCGCATCCGGAACGAAGCGCAGTCGCGACTGCCGCGCACACGGCAGTACCTCCAGCGAGCGGCGCGGGCGGCAGCTCGCCGGCAGCGGCTGCCAGTGACCGGGCTCGGCGCTAGGCTGGGCCTCCAGTGCGTCGCCGTTTGCGTTGAGCCGGTAGGGCTGGCCATGGAGCAGCACATCCCACTCGTCCTCGCCGCGGGCGAGGAGTTGCACCGGCGTATCCCCCACTGAGACCTGCAGGCCCCGTTCGGTGCGCCGTGCCGGAATCGTGGCGGGCAGCTCGTTCTCGAACGTGAATCCCTCAAGAGGAGGGCCGTAGGCCCGCCCGGTGAAAAGATCGAACCGATGCCACGCAGTGCCCTGCGCGATGATCAGCGCCGAGCGGCCATCGGCAAGTCGCGCCTCGGCCAGCGAAGGCGTGGCGGCGCGCAGTTCGCGCATGGTAGCGGCGGGTGCCGCGCCCTGGGCCAGTGCGCGTTCCATCGCCTGCGCCGAACCGTCCAGCGCGGTTCCGCTACGCACCGCACGGCGCAGCCACCCGGCGCGCTTCAGGGCACTGGTCCAGGCGTGACTGCCCACCCACAACGCGCCTTTGCCAACGTTCTCGATGGTGCCGATGCCGCCTTGCCGGACAAGATCGGCGCCGAGCTTGAGCACCGCGCCGCCGGCCTCCGCTGCGATGGATCGGATGCTGCGTTCGCCGGCGGTGCGCACGATCAGTACCGTGGTGCTGATGAACTCGCCGACGGGCACGAGCGCCGATAGATCAAGCGCACAACCCACCAGGGTGCGTGCGGACAGGTCGCCGTCACGCAGGTGTTCGACACAGGTGAAACCGGGCACCACAAACTCCGCCAGCTGCTTGAGCATGCGGCGCTCGCGCTCCCACAGCTGCTCCAATCCGGTCAGCTGGGCCAGTTCTTTGGCCCGCACGCGATCCAGCACCGGCTGCCAGAGATGCGTGGCGGCCATCTTCGCGATGGCCGGCAGCTTCTGTGCATCGCTGCCGCGGATCGCCACGCCGGTGGAGGCCAGGGTAAGGCCTGACAGCGGGTTGAGATCGTTGCCATCGCGGGTGCGTCGCACCGCGCCGCTGATCAGTCCTTCGAAATCGATCAGCGGACCCAGCGCCGGGTCTTGCCACGCGCGTCGTGCCATGCCGGCCTGCGGTACCACTTCGAAATACACCGTGGCGTCGTCACTGTCCGGTGGGTCGCAGCTCACCAGCAGGCCCTGGTCGGCCTGGCGGTCATCGCAGCTGACCCGCAGCGTGCTGCAGGTGCCCTCCTGGAGCAGCCGCCGGTCTTCGGCCGGCAGGCCTTCCAGGGCTGTCTCGATCAGACCGGCCAGCCCGGCGTCCACGCGCTGCTGGTAGGCGTCGAACTCGCTGGCATAGCGGTCGGCGCTGGTCGGGCCGGATGTGGAGACATAGGCGTCCGCCACCAGCAATGCCTGCAGCGAATCATCGTTGGTGACGAGGCGCTGCGCGCGGGCGTCGCCGACCGGGTTGCCTCCCACCGCCGCAGGCTTGCCCAACGCCAGCAGGTCGGATTCGAAGGCGATCAACCGTGACGGTACGACGCCGTGCTGCGCGAGGTAGTGGTCTCCGATTTCAGCCGGCCGCTTTGCCCACAGTGCAGGCTCGACCCCGGCCTCGCGCAGCGTCTGCGCGGCGACATCCATGCGCCGCGGCGCGGTGCTGCCCAGCTGCTCCACATGCAGGGCGTGCTCACCCTGCCGGGTGTGCAGAAACGTGAGCGCCTCGCTGATCTGTGCGGCGCTGAGCTCGTCCAGGCGGGTGGTGTTGCTGATCGCACCATGGGCGCTCGCGTACGCCACCGCGGCCGGCACCACGGTTCGCGCCCACGCGTCGTACAGCTCGTCATGCTCACCGGGCGCATGCGCCGGCATCCCCAGTTGCGCGGGCAGGGCCGTGATCGTATCGAAGTCGACCCGACTGCACGCACCGGGCTGCATGGCGTCAAAGAGGGTCGCTGCATGTCGGAGCGTCACGCTCAGCGGGGAGCTTCCGTAGCTGAGGTACTCGGGAATGCCGCTGACCAGCAGCGCAGGCTGGTCCAGCTCACTGGCCAGCATCCAGTACACGATCTCCAGTGCCGCCGGCGATGCGCCGGGATTGGCCTGCAGCACCGCATCGCGCAGTTCGCGGGCGAGCTCGGTAAAGCGCGCATCGACGACCGAGGGGGAGGCGAATCGATCACGCAGGGCGTCGATCCGGTCACGCCCCACATAGCGTTCGAGCATCAGCGTTGCCAGCAGTGTCTGCGCGCCGCGCGAAGACGCCGTTTCGCCATCACTTCCGCCGAACCAGCCGGCCTCGGCCAGCAGCGGCCGGCAGAACTCGGCGAACTGGCGGGTGCGGCCCATCAGCGCCCATGCGTCCACGGCGGCCAGCGGCGCCGCATCGCTGTCGCGCTCACTGCGCGGGTGCAGCAGCGAAAGCCCGAAGCGGTCGAGCAGGGCGTCCAGTTCCGGCAGTTCGCCCGGGTCGAGGCCGGATGGAACCAATGCGGGCGTCTGCGTTTGGCGCAGTGCGTACTCGGGCAGCGCCCGCTCGATGGAATCGACGGGTGCGGGAAGATCGCGGCGCGGCGCCAGCAGCGGGAACTGCTGGGGTGCGTTCGGCGGGTTTGCTGTACGCGCGTCTGGCGGCAGCAGCGCGGTACTGAAGGCGATGGCCTCATCGGTGCTCAATGCCGGGTAACGCGCACGCAGCGCGATCGCCAACGACAGCACCGGCGCGCCATCGTCGGCAAGCGAGCGCTCGCTCCATCCGGTAAGTTCGCCAGTCAGTGCGAGCTGGCCCTGCGCCGAGGCCGACAGCAACGCGGCACACGTGGCAGCCGTCAGCGGTGCGGCATCGTCCAGTCGCGACGGCGCGCTGCCGCCCGGCAGCGGGCGCAGTAAATGGCGCCAGACAGTGTGGTGCGCATCATCGCTGCCGCACCAGTCATCGAGCGCAGCGGGTCCTTCCATGATCCGCGTCCACAACGCCGGTACGCCCTGCGCCTGGCGCGCCTCCACGCGCGATGCGCTGGCACGGTTCACCACGTCCACCAGGCCCCGCCGGCTGTCGTAGCCGTCCGGGGCGCGCCATAGCGCGGCCAGCGCACTGGCCGGTTGCAGCGTCAACCATTCGGCCGGTGACAGGTGCCAGATCGAACCGCGCTCGAATGCAGTACGCCACGCGCCGAGATCTTCGCCGCCGGGCAATGTGGCCAGCGTGCGGAAGAAGCCGTGTGCAAGCTCCGGCGCGACCGCTTCGCTGGCAATGCCCAGCGTCCATGCGATCAGCTGGCGGCTTTCATCACCGCGCATCAGCCGCAGCAGGGCGCGCTCCTGCTCCGCTGCCGTGGCCGGGTAGCGCTCGCTGCCCAGCAGATGCCGAAGGGTCGCGCCCGCCAGTGGCCGGCCGATGCTTATCGGCGGCAGCAGACGGCGCAGCCGCATCGGGTTGCTGCCCAGGTCCATGCGCTCCAACAGGTCCAGGGCCGGGGAGGATCGGGTGTCGCCCACCCAGGCAAAGAATGCCGCGCAGGTGGAATGCGCCACCGGGTACCAGGGGTCGGCCTGATCCATCGGCAGGTCCAGTCCGGCATACAGTTGCACGACCGGTGCAATCAGGTCCCGCGTGAGCACGCGCAGGTCGCTGCGGCGCGGCTCGATGACCGACTGCAGCGCCGGTTCCAGTTCGTCATAGCGCGCCAGCGATGCAGCAATGTGGTGGAACAGCGCGCCCAGTTCGGTGGCCCAGTGTGTGTCCGCCATCGCCGCGCGGCGTTCAAGATGATCCCGCCAGTCGGCTGCGGTGGGCGCACTGCCGCGCCAGTCCCAGCCTTCGCCGAACCGCAGCGGATCGGCCGTGCCGCGCAGGCTGACCAGCAGGTCGGCCAGCAGCGCGTCGGCAGCATCCAGCACCTCGAATCCGGTCGCATCCAGCAACGCGGGCTGCGCCTCGACCAGCCAGCGCCGGCTCTGCGCCGGGTCGTCGGCGTGTGGCAGCGGCATGCCGTACGCCTGGCGCATGCGGCTGCGGTGGGCGTCCAGTTGAGGCGCGGTCATCGGCGGCGCCAAGCGCCCGGCAACGGTATCGGTCTGCCAGGCCAGTGCATCGAAGTACGCATGCGCCGCAGCGAGCGGGACATCGGCCTGTGCCTGCAGGTACTCGATTGCAGCACTGCCGATGCGGGCCAATCCGTGCAGTGTGCTCGCCTCTTCGTCGTCATGCGGGCCATGGGTCAGCACGTCCAGCATGCGGGTAAAGGCATAGGCGCGGGCAACATGGCTCTCGCCGCCTGCAAGCGCGCGCCGGGCGCCTTCGGGCAGCCACGCGAACTCCTGCAGCGCGGCGTACCACGCGCGCGCTGGGGCGGCATCGAAGAAGGCGGCCAATGCGGCCGGCGTCGGCGTGCGCTGCTGCAGGTCCAGCCCGGCAGCAGCAAAGGCATCGGTCACCGCGGCGTGCAGCCCGGCCGGCGTGCGCGGCACCTGCCAGTCCAGCGCGCTCCACCAGTCGCGCGGCG
>DGIP01000139.1:2218-2559 GCA_002386405.1 Stenotrophomonas maltophilia | reverse complement strand
CGCCAGCATTTCCGGAATCGGGCGGGTGTCACCGCTCCACACCAGCGCGCCCTGCAGGCGGAGGCCGTAGGCGGTTTCCGGCCAGTGATGGCGGACCGGGAACACTTCCAGGCGCACGCCGTCATGCCAGAACGCCTCGCCGACCACGATCAGCTGGAAGGCATCCCAGAAGTTGGCGCCACCTTCGGCCAGCACATTGGGGTAGTCGGCCACGCGCCGGTGCAGCAACGGCACCACGGTGGCCGGCACGTACAGCCGGATGCGGCCGCGCCGCTGCGGCGAGAAGTAGGCATCCACGAACAGGCGCTCGAAGCCGGCCACGTGGTCCAGGTGCACATGGG
>DGIP01000139.1:1507-2034 GCA_002386405.1 Stenotrophomonas maltophilia | reverse complement strand
GGTCCAGGTGCACATGGGTGACGAACAGTGCCTCGGGCATGCGCCCGTACTGGGCCAGGTAAGCAGTAAGCCCCTCGCCGCCGCAGTCGATGGTCAGCCACGGCTGGCCGCCGCGCTCGATCACCGCCATCGGCGAACCCAGCTGCACGGCCGACGCATTGCCGACCCCCATGAAGCGCAGTGCCCAGTCCATCAGTAGCCCCGGTTCCAGGCCAGGTCGTAGGCCCGGCGCAGGCGCGCGAAGTCCTTTTCGACCTCATCGTGGCTGCGCTCGCCGCGCAGCTTCACCAGCGACCGGTGCAGTCGCTTGAGGTTGCGCTCACGCCAGGCCGTGGCCGGGATGCGCTGCACGCCACGGTCGAAATCGATCAACCAGCCGTGGCCGTTGGCATCGAACAGGATGTTGTGGGCGTTGAGATCGGCATGGTCCAGCCCGGCGCGGTGGAAGCGCGCGATCAGCCGGCCGGTTTCTTCCCAGGGCGCGCCCCGCCCCGCCACCAGGGCGCGGTCGGCCAGCGAACGCACGC
>DGIP01000139.1:817-1367 GCA_002386405.1 Stenotrophomonas maltophilia | reverse complement strand
GTCGGCCAGCGAACGCACGCCTTCCAGGCGCTCCATCAGGATCGCGGCGCGGTAGCGCATGCCTTCGCGCATGTAGAACGCGGCGATCGGGCGCGGCACCGGCAGCTTCAACGCGCGCAGGGCGCGCATGAGGCGGAACTCGGCGAAGCTGCGGGTGCGGTTGGCGCCCCGCCACAGGTACTGGTCGTGGCTGAGCTTGGCCGCCATGCCGCCTCGCAGGTACTGGCGCAGCACGCAGTGGCCGAACGGCGCATCGACGAACCAGGCGCCGCCACGGCCACCATCGCCGACCGGGCGCGCCCGGTCGCCCCAGTGCCCCGGGGAGAACAGGCTCATCTCGGCTTGCCGCAGCCGTTCGCGGTCGAACAGAATGGCACCCATGCCGCGTCCATCGCGGCAGGGCGTCAGCGCTTCAGTGGCGTCGAATGCGACCATTCCTTCGAGTCTAACAACACCATGGCATCAGCGTCCTCTTCCTTGTGTCTTTTGCGTTTGTCCGCGCTGGGCGATGTCACCCACGTGGTGCCGCTGGTGCGCACCCTGCAGCAGG
>DGIP01000139.1:0-703 GCA_002386405.1 Stenotrophomonas maltophilia | reverse complement strand
GGTGCGCACCCTGCAGCAGGCACGGCCGGGGACCGAACTGCACTGGATCATCGACAAGGCTGGGCACAAGCTGCTGGACGGCCTGCCGGGCGTGGTGTTCCATGCCTACGACAAGAAGACCGGCCTGGCCGGCATGCGCGCCCTTCGCGCATCGCTGCCGCCGGGCCGCTTCGAGGCGCTGCTGCAGATGCAGGTGGCCTTCCGCGCCAATGTGCTGTCGGCGTTCGTCCCGGCCGCGCGCCGGATCGGCTACGACAAGGCACGCTCCAAGGACCTGCACGGTCTTTTCATCAACGAACGCATCCCCGACCGCCCCGGCATCCACGTGCTGGATGCGATCGGCAGCTTCTGCGAGCCGCTGGGCATCCGCCAGACCGAGGTCAGCTGGGACCTGGCGATCCCGCCAGCGGCAGTGGAATGGGCGCAGGCGCAGTGGCAGGACGATGGCCGGCCGGTGCTGATGATCTCGCCCTGCTCCAGCCACGTGCGCCGCAACTGGTATGCCGACCGCTACGCCGCGGTGGCCAACCACGCGGTCGCGCGCGGCTGGCGGGTGGTGCTGTGCGGCGGCCGCAGCGAGCTGGAGCGCGGCATGGCCGACGCCATCCAGGCCCAGCTGGACACCCCGGCACTGGACCTGGTGGGCAAGGACACCCTCAAGCAGCTGCCGCCCTTGCTGGCCCGCGCGGCGCTGGTGATGACC
>DGIP01000238.1:4339-4700 GCA_002386405.1 Stenotrophomonas maltophilia | reverse complement strand
GGGCGGGTGCCGGGGTCGGGGCCAGCGCAGTGCCGGACGCGGCACCGTCCTGGACCGGCGCAGCGGTTGCCACGACCGCAGGGGCGGGCGCAGGGGCCGGAGACGGTGGCGGAACGTAACGGCGCGGGGCGCTGCGGTCGGGACGGTAGTTGCTGACCACGCTGCAGCGGGTGCCGGCGACGCGCTTGCTGACATAGCTGGGAATGCCGTCGGCGCCAACGCACTTGTACAGGGTGCCCGCACTGGCCGGCACAGCGGTCAGCGCAGCCAAGGCCAGCGCAGCGATCCCCAAGATCCCCTTCATGGGGCGGAGTGTCCCCGTTTCGCCTCCCTTTGCCAAGTAGTGCCACGCCATGCGTGG
>DGIP01000238.1:0-4077 GCA_002386405.1 Stenotrophomonas maltophilia | reverse complement strand
GTAGTGCCACGCCATGCGTGGCAACCGCGCGCAGCGCGGCCCAAGCCCCCGAAGCCCTCAAAGCCGCCAAGGCCCAAGTTCCTTCCGAAGCTTAGCCCCCGCCAACGCGTCGTTCGCGCCCCGGCGCCCGGGGGTACAATAGGCGGCTACCCGGCAGCCCTCCCCGGCTGCCTGCCCGCCCACCCGACTGGAATAAGCGCCATGACCGGGACGCCAGCTTCGACCCTGCCGACCTCGGCCGGCACCGCCGTGCCTGCCATCGATTCCCCCCGCCCCGACCTGCTGCCCCTGCCCGGTTCCCGGCCGCAGGTGACCGGCCCGGTGCGCGGCAAGCTGTACATCAAGACCCACGGTTGCCAGATGAACGAGTACGACTCGACCAAGATGGCCGACGTGCTTGCCGCCGAAGAAGGCCTGGAGCTGACCGACGACCCGGCCGAAGCCGACGTGCTGCTGATGAACACCTGCTCGATCCGCGAGAAAGCGCAGGAGAAGGTGTTCAGCCAGCTGGGGTACTGGAAGGCGCTGAAGAACAACGGCCGTGGCGTGATCATCGGCGTGGGCGGCTGCGTGGCCTCCCAGGAAGGCGAGGCGATCATCAAGCGCGCCCCGCACGTGGACCTGGTGTTCGGCCCGCAGACCCTGCACCGCCTGCCGGAGCTGATCCGCCAACGGCGCGAATCGGGCAGGTCGCAGGTGGACATCAGCTTCCCCGAGATCGAGAAGTTCGACCGCCTGCCCGAACCGCGGGCCGAAGGCGGTTCGGCGTTCGTGTCGATCATGGAAGGCTGCTCCAAGTACTGCTCGTTCTGCGTGGTGCCCTACACCCGCGGCACCGAGGTCAGCCGCCCGTTCGAGGACGTGGTGGTGGAAGTGGCGCAGCTGGCCGCGCAGGGCGTGCGCGAGATCAACCTGCTGGGCCAGAACGTCAACGCGTACCGCGGGCCGTATGGCGAGGGCGAGTTTGCCGACCTGGGCCTGCTGATCCGCACCATCGCCGAGATCGACGGGGTCGACCGCATCCGCTTCACCACCTCGCACCCGCTGGAGTTCAGCGACTCGCTGGTGGATGCCTACCGCGACGTGCCGCAGCTGGCCAACTTCCTGCACCTGCCGGTGCAGGCCGGCAGCGACCGCGTGCTGTCGGCGATGAAGCGCGGCTACACCGCGCTGGAGTTCAAGGCCAAGATCCGCAAGCTGCGCGCGGTGCGCCCGGACATTTCGATCAGCTCGGACTTCATCGTCGGCTTCCCCGGCGAAACCGATGCGGATTTCGAGAAGACCATGAAGCTGATCGAGGACGTGGGCTTCGACCACAGCTTCTCCTTCATCTATTCGCGCCGGCCGGGCACGCCCGCAGCCGACCTGGAAGACACGATCAGCGATGCGGAGAAGCATGCGCGGCTGTCGCGCCTGCAGGCCCGGATCAACGAGCAGGCCGCGGCCATTTCCCATGCGATGGTCGGCACGGTGCAGACGGTGCTGGTGGAAGGCCCCTCGCGCCGCGACCCGAACGAGCTGACCGGCAAGACCGAGAACATGCGGTCGGTGAATTTCCCGGGGCAGGCACGGCTGGTCGGCCAACTGGTGGACGTGGAGATCACCGAGGCGTACAGCAACTCACTGCGCGGACGGCTGGTCATCGCATGAGGTCACGTACCGACCAACGGTCGGTACCTACAGGGTAGTTGCCGACCGTTGGTCGGCATCCGCGCTAATCCAGGCGCTTGCGGAACCGCAGGATGGCCAGGGTCATCATCACCACGATGAAGGCCAGCAGCGCCAGCACTTCCGGCCACAGCTCCCACCAGCGCGCGCCGCGCAGCATGATGCCGCGCACCAGGCGCAGGAAATGGGTCAGCGGCAGGATCTCGGCCAGCCACTGCACGATGCGCGGCATGCCGGCGAACGGGAACATGAAACCCGAGAGCAGGATCGACGGCAGGAACACGAACATCGTCATCTGCATGGCCTGGAACTGCGACTGCGCGCGGGTCGAGATCAACAGCCCCAGCGCCAGGTTGGCGGTGATCAACAGCACCGCCGCCAGGTAGACATCCAGCACGCTGCCGCGCACCGGCACCTCGAACAGCCACATCCCCAGCAGCAGCACCAGCGTGGTCTGGATCAAGCCGATCACCGCATACGGCAGCACCTTGCCGACCATCAGTTCGCTGCGGCTCAGTGGCGTGGCGATCAACAGTTCCATGTTGCCGCGCTCACGCTCGCGCACGATCGCCACGGCGGTGAACATCACCATGGTCATGGTCAGGATGATGCCGATCAGGCCGGGCACGATGTTGATCGCCGAGCGCCGCTGCGGGTTGTAGAACGCCACCACGCTGATCTGCCCGGCCGCACCCGAGGCACCCGCGCGCAGTGGCCGGTCGTTGCGCACCGGCTGGGTGTCCAGCGGCACCTGGGCCAGCTGCACCGCCGCGCTCTGCACCACGGTATCGCTGCCATCCACCAGCACCTGCACCGCCTCACGGCCGTCGAAGCGGCGCCGCTCGAAATCAGCGGGCACCACGATGCCGATGCTGACCTGCCCGCGCCGCAGCGCGGTCATCAGCTGGTCGGGGGTGTCCACGTGCAGGGTCGGGGTGATCACCCCGGTGGCCACCATGTCGGCCAGCAGCGCGCGCGAGGCCGTGCTGCCGGCCTGGTCGGCGATGCCGGTCTCCAGGTGGCGCAGGTTGAGGTTGATCGCATAGCCAAACAACACCAGCTGCATCACAGGGATGCCGACGATCATGGCCAGGGTGATGCGGTCGCGGCGCATCTGCCGCAGCTCCTTGAGCACGATCGCCCACAGCCGGCGCAGGTTCATGGCGTGGCCCCGGCCGCAGCTGGCGCCTCGCGGCCGCGCGTGGCCGATACGAACACGTCTTCCAGGTTGGCGGTGCTGCGCACCACGTCCGCGCCCTGCCCGGCCGCCTGCAGCGCCTGCTGCAGGCGTGCTTCGGCGTCGTCGCCGGTTTCCAGCAGCACGCGCAGGGTATTGCCGATCTGGGCCACGCTGAGCACCCCGGGCAGGCCTGCCAACGCACGCTGCGCCTGCCGTGGCTGGGCGGCATGCACTTCCAGGGTGCGGCCCTGCAGCGCGGCGGTGAGTTCGGCCGGGCTGCCATCGGCGACCAGCACGCCCTGGTCGAGAATCGCCAGCCGGTGGCAGCGCTCGGCCTCGTCCATGTAATGGGTGGACACCAGCAGCGTGGTGCCGGCGTCGGCCAGGTCGAACAGTTTCTCCCAGAAATCCCGCCGCGATTCGGGGTCCACGGCGCTGGTCGGTTCGTCCAGGAACAGCAGCTCCGGTGCGTGGATCACCGCACCGGCCAGCGCCAGCCGCTGCTTCTGGCCCCCGCTCATGGTGCCGGCCAGCTGCTTCTGGCGGTCCTGGAAGTGGTAATGCTCGAGCAGCTCGTCGATGCGCTGCCGCGCCTGGGCGCGCGGGATGTCCTGCACCGCGGCCAGGAACTCCAGGTTCTCGCGCACGGTGAGGTCTTCAAACAGCGAAAAGCGCTGGGTCATGTAACCAATGCGCCGGCGCAGCGCTTCGGCCTGTTCCGGTATGCGCAGGCCCAGCACTTCGATCTCGCCCGCGCTCGGGGTGAGCAGGCCGCACAGCATGCGGATGGTGGTGGACTTGCCCGACCCGTTCGGGCCGAGAAAGCCATACACGATGGCGCGCGGCACGCTCAGATCGACGTGGTCCACCGCCACCAGCGCCCCGAACTGCTTGGTCAGCCCGCGCGCGCGGATGGCCGGTTCGGCGGCGTTCAAAACACCACCCGCACCGGCACGCCGGCCGGCAGGTCCGCCAGCGGCGCACTGCCCTCGGCGCGGTCCAGTTCGATTTCCGCCAGCCAGCTCAACCGCGACACGTCGTCGCCAGTGAGCGCGTAGTACGGGGTGAAGCCGGGATCGCTGCGGATGCTGCGCACATGCCCGGCAAACGCGCCGTCGCGCCCCTGCAGGTGGACCTGGGCCGCCTGCCCCACCCGCACCTTCAGTCGCAGGGGCTCGGGCAGATACACCCGGGCATACGGGTGATCGCCGACCAGCAGCACCACCAGC
>DGIP01000305.1:7823-7958 GCA_002386405.1 Stenotrophomonas maltophilia | reverse complement strand
AAGAAGCTGGCGCAGATCCTGCGCAACTTCATTTCCAACGCGCTCAAGTTCACGCCCAACGGCCAGGTGGTGGTGTCGGCCAAGCTGGTCGACGCGCATTCGGTGTGCTTCAGCGTGCGCGACACCGGCATCGGC
>DGIP01000305.1:0-7607 GCA_002386405.1 Stenotrophomonas maltophilia | reverse complement strand
GTGCGCGACACCGGCATCGGCATTCCGCAGGACCTGCTGCCCACCCTGTTCGAGGATTTCGTGCAGGTCGACACGCCGCTGCAGAAGCGGCTGCGCGGCACCGGCCTGGGCTTGTCGCTGTGCAAGCGCTTTGCCGAACTGCTGGGCGGCGAGGTGGGGGTGACCAGCGAATTGGGCGTTGGTTCGGAGTTCCATGTGAGGCTGCCGCTGAAGCTGGCTGCCGCGGAGACTGCTGATGCCGACGCGTGACCGGATCCTGATCGTCGACGACAACGCGGCCACCCGCTATTCGGTACGCCGGGTGCTGGAACACCATGGGTTCCGCGTGGAAGAAGCCGGCACCGGCACCGACGGCCTGGTCCAGCTCAAAGAGCAGGATTTCGGTGCGCTGGTGCTGGACGTCAACCTGCCCGACATGAGCGGTTTCGATGTCGTCCGCCAGCTGCGCGAAGACCCGCGCATGCAGTTGCTGCCCGTCGTGCATGTCTCGGCCGCCTCGATCGCCACCGGCGACCTCATCACCGGCCTCAACGCCGGTGCCGACGCCTACCTGGTGCACCCGGTGGATCCGGACGTGCTGCTGGCCACGCTGCGCAGCCTGTTGCGCGCGCGCCGGGCCGAAGACGCCTTGCGCGATGCCGAAGCGCGCTTCGGCGAGATCTTCCGCCAGATCAACGCACCGATCAGCGTGCTGGATGCACAGCTGCAGGTGCACGAAGCCAACGATGCCTTCAAGCGCCTGCTGGGAGAGGATCTGGGGCCGGGCCGGATCGAGGCATTGCTGGACCACCAGTTCGGGCCGATGAGCGCGTTGAAGGTGGCGCTGGACGAAGGCGAGCGCTGGCAGGGCACCTTCGCCCTGCAGGTGCAGGGCAGCCGGCGCATGACCGAATGGCGGATGACGCCTTACAGCGCTCCTGGCCTTGGCCTGGTGCTGGTCGAAGACATCACCGAGCGCCACGTGCGCGAACTGGAGCAGCGCCAGGAACTGGAAAGCGCCAACAGCGAGCTGGCGTTCCAGATCGCCGAGCGCGAGCGCACCGAAATGGAGCTGATGCAGGCCCAGAAGATGGATTCGCTGGGCCAGCTGACCGGCGGTATCGCGCACGATTTCAACAACCTGCTGACCACCATCATCTCCGGCCTGGACATGATCGAGATGGCCGCCAGCAGCGGCAAGTGGGACAAGGCCAGCCGTTACGTCGACATCGCCACCGCCTCGGCGCACCGCGCCGCGGCGCTGACCCAGCGCATGCTGGCCTTTGCCCGCAAGCAGCCGCTGGATCCGCAGACCTTCGATGTGGTCGCCCGCGTGCGCTCGCTGGAAGACATGCTGCGGCGCTCGATCGGCGAGAACATTGAACTGGAACTGGAGCTGGGCGCCGAACCGCTGGTGGCCATGGCTGACCCCAACCAGTTCGAGAACGTCATGCTCAACCTGGTCATCAACGCCCGCGATGCGCTGGCCGGCCAGGGCCTGATCCGCATCCGCGCGGGCCGCACCAGGATCGAGCGCGACCATGAGCTGTCGGCGGGCAACTACATCAGCGTCAAAGTGATCGACAACGGCACCGGCATTCCGCTGGACCTGATCAACAAGGTATTCGAACCGTTCTTCACGACCAAGCCGCAGGGCGAAGGTACCGGTCTGGGCCTGTCGATGACCTACGGCTTCGCGCGCCAGTCCGGCGGCAGCGCCCGAATTGCCAGCGAGCAGGGCGAAGGTGCCGAGATCGAACTGCTGTTGCCCGAGGGCCAGCAACAGGTCGAACTGGAGTCAGCGTCCACGGCGCAGGTGCAGGTGCAGCGCGGCCATGCCGAACGCATCCTGCTGGTGGACGACACCGACTCGGTGCGGATGATGGTGCGCGAGATGCTGGTCGAGGTCGGCTACCAGGTCGTGGAAGCAACCAACGCGCAGCAGGCGCTGCTGGAGCTGCATTCAGCGCGGGCCGTGGACCTGTTGCTGTCCGATGTCGGCCTGCCCGGCATGAATGGTCGCGACCTGGCCGATGCCGCGCGCGCGTTGCGCCCGACCTTGCCGGTGCTGTTCATCACCGGCTATACGGAAAGTGCCGCCGTGCGAAACGAGTTCCTGGGCGAGGGCATGTCGCTGCTGCCCAAACCGTTCAGCGTGCACGAGCTGCTGCACAGCGTAGGCGCGATGTTCGGCCCTCGTCAGTAACCACCCACCGGTTCGGTTTCGAAGCGTTCGCCGAAGCCGGTGATGTGTGGGCGCGCCCGGGCGATGGCCTGCTGCACGCCCGGCAGCGCCAGCGAGGCGTGGTGGAGTTCAGCGGTGTCCCAGACTTCAGTGATCCAGATTGCGTCGGCATTGGCGGGATCCTTGGCCACCACGTAGCTCCGGCACCCCGGCATGGCCTGGGTGCCCTCCAGCAGGATCGCGATGACCCCGTCACGCTCGCCGGGAGCGATGTTCATCTTTCCGATCAGACCGTACATGGATGCCTTCCCGCTGCTCGATGGAGGGTCGATGGTATCCTGCGCGCCGTTCTGCCGCCTGGCCCCCCATGCCTGTCTCCTATCCCCCGCGCCAGCAGTGGCTTGGCAATATCCGTGGCGACCTGCTGTCGGGCACCGTGGTCGCCTTGGCGCTCATTCCTGAAGCCATTGCCTTCTCGATCATTGCCGGCGTGGACCCCAAGGTGGGCCTGTATGCGTCGTTCTGCATCGCCGTGGTCACCGCCATCGCAGGCGGCCGGCCGGGCATGATCTCGGCGGCCACCGGCGCGATGGCGCTGGTGATGGTGGACCTGGTGAGGGACCACGGCCTGCAGTACCTGCTCGCCGCGACGATCCTGGCCGGCGTGCTACAGATCATCGCCGGCGCACTGAAGCTGGGCGCGCTGATGCGGTTCGTGTCGCGTTCGGTGATCACCGGCTTCGTCAACGCACTGGCCATCCTGATTTTCCTGGCGCAGATGCCCGAGTTGATCGGGCGCTCGTGGGAGGTGTGGGCGGTGTGTGCGGCGGGGCTGGCCATCATCTACCTGCTGCCGCGGTTGACCCGTTCGGTGCCGTCACCGCTGGTGGCCATCGTGGTGCTGACCGCGCTGTCGATCGGGCTGCACTGGGAGGTGCGTACCGTGGGCGACATGGGCGCACTGCCCGACAGCCTGCCCACGTTCCTGTTCCCGGATGTGCCGATGACGTGGGACACGCTGGCGCTGCTGCTGCCAGTCTCGGCAACCCTCGCGGTGGTGGGCCTGCTGGAGTCGATGATGACCGCGCAGATCGTCGAGGACATGACCGACACCCCGAGCCAGCGCAACCGCGAATGCGCCGGCCAGGGCCTGGCCAACATCACCGCCGGCCTGTTCGGCGGCATGGGCGGCTGCGCGATGATCGGGCAGTCGGTCATCAATGTGTCTTCCGGCGGACGTGGCCGGTTGTCCTGCCTGGTGGCAGGCGTGCTGCTGTTGCTGCTGGTGGTGTACGGGCACGAGTGGGTGCGGCAGATCCCCATGGCCGCGTTGGTAGCGGTGATGATCATGGTCAGCATCGGGACCTTCCACTGGCGTTCCTTTGCCGAGTTCCGCGTGCACCCCATGAGCTCCTCGGTGGTGATGGTGGCCACCGTGGTGGTGACCGTGGCTACCCACGACCTGGCCAAGGGCGTTCTGACCGGGGTGCTGCTGTCGGCGCTGTTCTTCGCACGCAAGGTGGGTCGGCTGCTGGTCGTCACCGACCACACCGATGCCAACGGGGTGCGCACCTACACGGCCACCGGGCAGGTGTTCTTCGCTTCGGCGGGGCAGTTCGGCGAGAGCTTTGATTTCCAGCAGGTGCCGGCGCGGGTGCGGATCGACCTCAGCCAGGCCCACTTCTGGGACCTCAGTGCGGTTGGCGCACTGGACACGGTCACCCGCAAACTGCGCGGGCATGGGGCGCAGGTCGAGGTGATCGGACTCAACGCCGCCAGCCAGACGTTGGTTGAGCGGCTGGGTGGCCGTCCGCCTCACTGAACCCGGTCAGGATTCAGCGCTCAACATCTCCAGCACAGGGCCGTTACCAGCGTATGACCCGACCTGCATGTGCGTTGCACCGTGCCGGACGGGCCGCAATGGACTGCGTGACGTAGTAGCGGTGCCCACGGGCGCGCGCTGTTCTGTACTCCTGCCTGGAACACCCCCATGTCCACGTCCCGCTCGTCCGCTTCCAAGCGCCCCGGCAGCATCGCCAACCGGCTGATGCTGGGTACCGCGCTGATCGCCATGCTCTGCTTCGGGGTGACCGCCGCCCTCAGTTACCGCGAAGCCAGCCAGGCGCTGCTCGAATCCTCGCGGCGGACCATGGAAAGCCAGGCCGAGGCCGAATCGCGCCGGGTCGGTGCCGACCTGGCGGCCGCGTTTTCCACCAGCCAGGCACTGGCCGACAGCCTGGTGGTGCAGCACCGCGTCGGCGGCCTGTCACGCGCGACCGCCGCACAGGTGCTGCAGCAGCAGCTGCAGTCGCACCCGGAATGGGCCGGCATGGGCATGCTGTGGGAACCGCAGGCCTTCGATGGCAAGGACGCGGAGTTCGTTGGCGCAGAAGCGCACGACGCCACCGGGCGCTTCATGAGCTATTGGGCTTGGCAGGGCGACGCGCCCGTCCAGGATGTGCTCAAGGGCTACGACGTGCCCGGCGATGGTGACTGGTACCTGCGCCCGCGCGAGCTCAAGCGCCAGACCGTCAGCGAGCCCTACCGCTATGAGATCGGTGGCAAGCAGGTGTTGATGACCACCCTGTCCACCCCGGTGCTCGACGACGGCCAGTTCCTGGGCGTGGTTACCGTGGATGTCGGCCTGGCGGCGTTGCAGGAGCGCCTGGCCGCGCTGCGCCCGATGGGCGAAGGCCATGTGGAGCTGATCTCGCCCGGTGGCATCGTGCTGGCGGCGCAGGACGCCAAGCAGATCGGCCAGCGCCGCGACGACGCCGGTACGGCGCAGGTGCTCGCGTCCGTGGGCAAGGACGAGCCCTTCGAAGCGTTCACCCCCGATGCCGCCGGCAACGTGAAGGCTTACGCGCCGCTGCGCATCGGCGGCAGCCAGGAGCGCTTCGCGCTGGGCGTGATCGTGCCCTATGCCCTGATCACCGCAGAGGCGCGCGCCTTGCTGTGGATCATCCTCGCCGTGGGCTTCGGCGCCGCGTTGGTGCTCAGCGCCAGCGTGTACGTGCTGCTGCGCCGCCAGGCGATCCGTCCGCTGGCCGATGCGGTGCGCCTGTCGGCTGACGTAGCCGAAGGTCGCCTCGATACGCCGTTGCCGCCGCCGCGCGACGACGAGGTCGGGCGCCTGCTGGAGTCCATGCAGCGCATGCGCGGCCAGCTGCGCGCGGTGATGGCCGCGCAGGCCGAGATGGCGCAGCGCCATGAAGCAGGCGAACTCGGCTACCGGATGGATGCGCAGGCATTCCCGGGCGAGTACGGGCGCATGGTGGAAGACACCAACCAGCTGGTAGGGGCGAACATTGCCGTCACCCGTCGCCTTGTCGACGTGATGCAGCGCTATGCCGTGGGCGACCTGTCGCAGGACATGGACCGCCTGCCTGGTGACCAGGCTGTGTTCACCGATGCGATGGACACCACCAAGGCCAACCTGCGCGCGATCAATACCCAGATCCGTGACCTGGCCGGTGCCGCCGCGCGCGGCGATTTCAGCCAGCGCGGCGACGGCGTGCGCTTCGACCACGACTTCCGCGCCATGGTCGAAAACCTCAACACCATGATGCAGGTGAGCGACGACAACCTGCAGCAGATCTCCGCGCTGCTGCGCGCGATCGCCGCCGGCGACCTCACCGCCCGCATGCACGGCCAGTTCCATGGCGTGTTCGCGCAGATGCGCGACGATGCAGATACCACCGTGACCCAGCTGACCGACATCGTCGGCCGTATCCAGCAGGCGACCGACAGCATCAACCTGGCGGCGGGCGAAATCGCGTCGGGCAACAGCGATCTGTCGCGCCGTACCGAACAGCAGGCCGCGAGCTTGGAGGAAACCGCCGCTTCGATGGAGGAACTGACCTCCACCGTGCGCCAGAACGCCGACCATGCCGTGCAGGCCAACCAGCTGGCGGCCGGGGCGGCCAGCGTGGCCGAACAGGGCGGGCAGGTGGTGGGCCAGGTGGTGACCACCATGGCCGGGATCGAAGCCGCGTCCAAGCGCATCGCCGAGATCATCTCGGTCATTGATGGCATCGCCTTCCAGACCAACATCCTGGCGCTCAATGCCGCGGTGGAAGCGGCACGCGCCGGCGAGCAGGGCCGCGGCTTTGCGGTGGTGGCTTCGGAAGTACGCGCGCTGGCGCAGCGCTCGGCGGGTGCGGCCAAGGAGATCAAGCAGTTGATCGACGATTCGGTTGAGCAGGTCGCCGAAGGTTCGGCGCTGGTGCAGACCGCCGGGCGCACGATGGAAGAGATCGTTACCGGCGTGCGCCGGGTCAACGACATCATGGCCGAGATTTCCGCCGCCTCGAAGGAACAGTCCGCCGGCATCGAACAAGTCAACCAGACCATCACCCAGATGGATGAAACCACCCAGCAGAATGCGGCGCTGGTGGAAGAAGCCACCGCAGCGGCGCGGGCGATGGAAGAGCAGGCCCAGCACCTGGGCACGGCCGTGGCGATCTTCCGTACGGGCGCTGCTGCGCCGGTCGTAGCGCCTGCGGCACCGCGCAAGGCCGTCGGCCCGAAACGGACCCCGGTGCGTGCAGCGGCGGCAGCCGTCGAGACCGAATGGGAAACCTTCTGAGCAAAAAAAAGCCCGGTCAATCGACCGGGCTTTTCAGCTGATCCGAGCTGGGGGATTTACCAGCGCATGCCCTTGAAGGGGTTCCAGCTGGTGTCGCCCTTCACCTTTTCCAGGTAGTAGTTGTAGTTGGTGGTGAGCGCGATGAACAGCGACCACGCAATGGCGATGCCACGGCCGATCGGGTCGGGCAGGAACGCCAGCACTACGCCGAGCACCAGGGTCAGGCCGAGGATGGTCAGGGCCTTGCGCCACATGCCCAGGATGAAGAGGTAGATGCAGCCGAAGAACAGGGCAAAGAAGTTGAAGTTGACCTTGATCTTCTGCCCGAACGGCAGCGCCTTGTAGGCGGCCTTGAAGGCGGGCGAGTTCGGCGCGCCGTGGGCGTTGAAGAAGTCAAAACGGAACTGCCACTTGGGGCTGAAGGATGACGCGATGTTGGAATCCATATCCACTTTGTAATGTTGAAAACGGTTACATGATAGTCGCTGACTATCGAGTCACGCCAGTTTTCTGACGCAAGAGCGTGCTTGTGCACCCCTGCGTTGGCGACGTCACACATTCGTCCACAATTTCATATAGGGTTCGCATTCCTCGCGGCATGGGAGCCGCGCGGTGTATTGGAATGGATCGAGAGTCAGACCATGTCGAGTGTTGTGATGTCCCCTGAGCGTCCTGAAGCCGGCCCGCGCATCCTGCCGTGCCCGGTTGCCACCCAGGCGCAGCATCTGCTGGCACAGCTGCAGTTTTCCCACGTCGGTTCGCGTGCACTGGCGCGGCTGCCGGTGGAGAGCGATGTGGCCGTGGAAGCCACGCCGGCCTGAGTCGCATCGGCGCACCCGCCCGCCGCCGCCGGGC
>DGIP01000288.1:8369-8615 GCA_002386405.1 Stenotrophomonas maltophilia | reverse complement strand
TCTTCCGATCTGCAGGGCGGGCCGCAGCAGCAGCGCGGCCGGGATGGCCAGCAGCGGCACGCCAAGGAACACCCAGCGCCACCCGGCGTGCTGCACGATCAGGCCGCTGATGGCCGGGCCGATCAGCGAGGGCACCACCCAGCCTGCCGAGAACGCGGCAAACACACGCGGCCGCAGCGATTCGGGGAACGTGCGCCCGACCAGCACGTACAGCGAAACCGAAATGGCACCCGCGCCCAGCCCCTG
>DGIP01000288.1:0-8196 GCA_002386405.1 Stenotrophomonas maltophilia | reverse complement strand
GCCAGCCCGGCCACCAGCAGGCCGGCGATGAAGCAGCACAGGCCCAGCCATAACGGCCGCGCCGGACCGAGCCGGTCGCTCCAGCGGCCCGCCAGCGTCATGCCGATCACGCTGGTGGCCAGCGTGCCACCGAACGCCAGCGCGTACAGGCGCAGGCCGTCCAGCTCATGCGCCACGGTGGGCATGGCGGCGGCCACGGCAAGTGCCTCGAAGGCATGCAGCGACACCAGCGCGACCATGCCGATGGTGGTGGCGCGGTAGCGCGGGGAGAGGATCGACGTGGGCGCGTCGGCAGGCAGTGCAGCTACATCGGAAGACATGCGGATTCCAGGCAACGAAGAAGCGCGGTGCTTGCGGCACACCGCGAGGTGCCGCACGATGACACCTTAACCATGGTTGAGGTCAAGCAGTGATCGCGCAGGAGCTGAGTGTAGGCGACGTGGCACGTCGCAGCGGCGTGGCGGTATCGGCGCTGCACTTCTATGAGCGCAAGGGGCTGATCCGCAGCCTGCGCACGGCCGGCAACCAGCGGCGTTTCAGCCGCGACGTGCTGCGCCGGCTGGCGGTGATCCGCGTGGCGCAGCGGGTGGGCATGCCGTTGGAAGCGGTCGCCAATGCGTTTGCGGCGCTGCCGGAAAACAAGACGCCGACCCGCGCCGAGTGGGCGAAGATGTCGGCGCTATGGCGCGGCGAGCTGGACCAGCGCATCGAGGAGCTGCTGTTGCTGCGCGACCAGCTCACCGATTGCATCGGCTGCGGGTGCCTGTCATTGAAGCGTTGCCGGTTGGCCAACCCGGGCGATGCGCTGGGCGAGCAGGGCGATGGTCCGCAGCGGTGGGGCTGATGCACCGTGCGGACGGCAGCCACGCAGGGCGTGGCTCTACGCGTCCGCGTTTCATCGCAACGTCCGGCGACGACAACCACGCGGGAACGGCTGCAACATCACCGTAGAGCCACGCCTTGCGTGGCTGAGCGCGGTGCACGATCACCAAATGGTAAACACTTGCCCGCTCTGCACGCCTTCCACGCTGCGCTGGTAGGCCAACGACGCGCGGTGCGCGGTCACCGGTTCAAACCCCGGGAAATACGCGCCGTAATCGTCCATGGATTCCGCCAGCACGTTCGGGCTCACCACGTTGATGCGCAGGCCGCGCGGCAACAGGTCGCAGGCCGCTGCACGCACGAACCCTTCCAGCGCCGCATTGACGGCGGTGGCATTGGCGCCATCGCGGATCGGCTGCGCGCCGACGATGCCGCTGGTCAACGTGATCGAGCCGCCCACGCTCAGGTGGTGCTGCGCGGCCAGCGCCAGCCGCACCTGGCCCAGCAGCTTGTCCTGCAGGCCCAGGTTGAACTGCGCCGGTTGCATGTCGGCCAGCGGCCCGAAGTGCAGCCGGCCGGTGGCGGCCACCACCGCATCCACCGTGCCCACCTGCTCGAACAGTGCCTGCACGCTGGCATCGTCGGTCAGGTCCACCTGCACATCGCCGCCGTGGCGGCCGGCGCGGATCAGCTGGTGGTGCACGCCCAGCGTGCTGGCGACGGCCTGGCCCAGGGTGCCGCTGGCGCCTACGAGAAGAATCTTCATGCCGGTTGCTCCAGAAGGAATGGAGCCAGTCTGCGCCGGGTTACCGGGTTTGGTAACCGGCGTATGCTTTGCAGATTCCTAACCAGGAGTTTCCAATGGACACCCTGCGCTGCATGCAGGCCTTCGCGGCCGTGGTCGACCGGGGCAGCCTGAGCGCGGCCGCCCAGCAGTTGGGGGTGTCGCCGGTGATGGTGGGCAAGTACCTGCAGCAGCTTGAGGCCCACCTGGGCGTGCGCCTCCTGCAGCGCAACACCCGCAGCCAGAGCCTCACCGACGCCGGCCGCAACTACCTCGCCGGCTGCCGCGCCGTGCTGGAGCAGGTGCAGCAGGCCGAGGCCAGCGTGGAAGGGCTGCAGGCGCAGCCGCAGGGCGTGCTGCGCATCAGCGCGCCGGTGACGTGGGGCAGCTGCGTACTGGCACCGCTGGTGGCGGATTACCTGGCCGCGTTTCCGCAGGTCAGCGTGGAACTGGACCTGAGCAACCGGCGCGTGGACCTGATTGAAGAGCAGTTCGACGCGGTGGTGCGGATGGGCCAGCTGGGGTCGGCCGAGTGGGTGGCGCGCCCGCTGCCGCCGTATGCGATGCAGATCTGTGGGGCGCCGTCCTACCTGCAGCGGCGTGGCGTGCCGACCCACCCGTCGGAGCTGCACGCGCATGACTGCCTGACCCACCTGGCCTGGCGTGGTGGGCACGGCTGGCGCCTGCGGGGTTACCCCGAGCAGGACTGGTCGGCGCATTCGCGGCTGCTGTGCAATGACGGCGATGGGTTGCGCCGGGCCGCGCTGGCCGGGGCGGGGTTGATCCTGCAGCCGGCGGTGTTGTTGGCCGACGATATCGCGGCGGGGCGGCTGGTGCCGGTGCTGGGCGATTACCTGCCCGAGCCGCGGCCGTTGCACCTGGTCTATCTGCCGGATCGGCGGCCGCGGCCGAAGCTGGCCAGTTTTGTTGAGTTTCTATTGGGGGCGCTGGTGCTCGATTGATACGCCAGCCACGCAGGGCGTGGCTCTACACATCGACGATTCCCATCGTAGAGCCACGCCCTGCGTGGCTGCGCGACCCACCGGCAACGTTCATTCAATCATTGGCCGCCGACAACGCCTGTCCGCGCCGCGTCGCCGCATCGATCGCGCGCGCCACGATCGCTTCGAAGTCGTCGCCCTGGAAGCTCTCGATCGCGGCCTGCGTGGTGCCGTTCGGCGAGGTCACCCGGCGCCGCAGCTCGGCCGGGGCTTCGCCGGATTCGTCCAGCATGCGGCTGGCGCCCAGCAGGGTCTGCACCACCAGCGTGCGCGCGGCGTCGGCCGGCAGGCCCTGTGCGATGCCGGCCGCTTCCATCGCCTCGGCCAGCAGGAACACGTAGGCCGGGCCACTGCCGGAGACGGCGGTGACCGCATCCATGCGTGCTTCATCCTCGATCCATACCGTGCGCCCGGCGCTGGCCAGCACGGTGTCGGCCTGGCCACGCTGTTCGGCGCTGACGCTTGCGGTGGCAAACAGCCCGGTCACGCCTGCGCCCAGCAGGGCCGGCGTGTTCGGCATGGCGCGCACCACCGCGCCCGCACCGCCCAGCCAGCGCAGCAGCTGCGCACTGGTGATGCCGGCGGCGATGGAGACCACCAGCGGGGCCTGGGCCTGGGCGATGTCGGCCAGCGACGCGCAGACATCGCGCAGCACCTGCGGCTTCACCGCCAGCACCCACACCGCCCCCTGCGCAGCCGCTTCGGTGGCGCTGGCGTAGGCCTTCACGCCGAAATCGGCGGTGAGCTGGCTGCGCAGCTCGGCAACCGGTTCGGCCACGTGGATGTTGCCGGGGGCAGTGCCCTGCCGGACCAGGCCGGCGATCAGGCTGCGCGCCATGTTGCCGCCGCCGATGAAGGTGATCGAAGTGCTCATTGGGCATCCTTGTACGTGATCTGGGCAGCGGGGCAGGGCCCCGCGCTACGGGTGGGCGGGCAGCTCAATGGCGTGCGCCGAACAGGGCGGTGCCGACGCGGACCATGGTCGCGCCGTGGGCAATGGCCTCCGGGTAATCCCCGCTCATGCCCATCGAAAGGGTGTCGGCCTGTGGGTACTGGGTGGTGAGCCCGGCAAACAGCGCGTGCATGCGTTCGAAGGCCTGGGCGCGGCGATCGGCGTCCGGCCACGGCGCCGGGATGGCCATCAGCCCGCGCAGGCACAGGCGCGGTTCGGCGGCGATGGCGGCGGCCAGCGCCGGCACCGCGTCGGGTGTGCAGCCGTGCTTGCTGCCTTCATCGTCGATATTGACCTGCACCAGCACGTTCAACGGCGGCAATGCGGCCGGGCGGTGCGCGGCCAGTGCGGTGACCAGCTTGGCCCGGTCCACGCTCTGCACCCAGTCGAAGCGCTGCGCGGCCAGGTCGGCCTTGTTCGACTGCAGGTGCCCGATCAGGTGCCACTCCAGCGCCAAGGCTGCCAGTGCATCGATCTTGGCCACCGCTTCCAGCACGTAGTTCTCGCCGAACGCGCGCTGGCCCTGCGCCGCCAGTGCCGCCACCGCCTCGGCCGGTTGGGTCTTGGACACCGCCAGCAGGCGCGGCGGTGGCCGCCCGGCGGCCGTGGCCGCGTTGTGCAGGTTCAGCAGCAGGGTAGACAGGGGCAGGGCGGTCACGGGTGGGGCGCTCAAGGGGCAGCTCTAGAAAGAGATATCGCGGTGGATCAGGGAGGCTATACTGCCGACCGGGGAAAGATCCTTCCAGTCGCAGCAGTCTATGGGGAGTAGCAGCGTATGGATATCGCCGAGCTGTTGGCGTTTTCCGTTAAGAACAAAGCGTCGGACCTTCATCTGTCGGCAGGCCTGCCGCCGATGATCCGCGTGGACGGCGATGTCCGTCGCATCAACATTCCTGCCTTGGATCACAAGCAGGTCCACGCGCTCGTTTACGACATCATGTCGGACAAGCAGCGCCGCGATTACGAGGAATTCCTCGAAGTCGACTTCTCGTTCGAGATTCCCAGCCTGGCGCGCTTCCGCGTCAACGCGTTCAACCAGAACCGTGGCGCCGGTGCGGTGTTCCGTACCATTCCGTCCGAAGTGCTGACCCTGGAAGACCTGAACACGCCGCCGATCTTCCGCGAGCTGATCGACCAGCCGCAGGGCCTGATCCTGGTGACCGGCCCGACCGGTTCGGGCAAGTCGACCACGCTGGCGGCGATGATCGACTACATCAACAAGAACGAATACGGCCACATCCTCACCGTCGAGGATCCGATCGAATTCGTGCACACCTCGCAGAAGTGCCTGATCAACCAGCGCGAAGTGCACCGCGACACGCACGGCTTCAACGAAGCACTGCGTTCGGCACTGCGTGAAGACCCGGACATCATCCTGGTGGGCGAACTCCGCGACCTGGAAACCATCCGGCTGGCGCTGACCGCCGCCGAAACCGGCCACCTGGTGTTCGGCACCCTGCACACCAGCTCGGCGGCCAAGACCATCGACCGCATCATCGACGTGTTCCCCGCCGGCGAAAAGCCGATGGTGCGCTCGATGCTGTCCGAATCGCTGCGCGCGGTGATTTCGCAGGCGCTGCTGAAGAAAGTGGGCGGCGGGCGTACCGCGGCGTGGGAAATCATGGTCGGCACTCCGGCCATCCGCAACCTGATCCGCGAAGACAAGGTGGCGCAGATGTACTCGGCGATCCAGACCGGCCAGCAGATGGGCATGATGACGCTCGACCAGCACCTGCAGGACCTGGTCAAGCGCAGCCTGATCACGCGCAACCAGGCCAAGGAATACGCCAAGGACAAGCGCATCTTCGAATGACGGCAGCGCCGGGCCATGCCCGGCCCTCGGCAAGGTTTCCGGAGCACATCGCCATGAACACCACCAGCACCACCATCGACTTCACCTCGTTCCTCAAGCTGATGGCGCACCAGAAGGCGTCGGATCTCTTCATCACCGCGGGCATGCCGCCGGCGATCAAGGTCAACGGCAAGATCTCGCCCATCACCCAGACCCCGCTCACGCCGCAGCAGAGCCGCGACCTGGTGCTGAACGTGATGACGCCGGCGCAGCGCGAAGAGTTCGAAAAGACCCACGAGTGCAACTTCGCCATCGGCCTGTCGGGCGTGGGCCGGTTCCGCGTGAGCTGCTTCTACCAGCGCAACCAGGTCGGCATGGTCCTGCGCCGCATCGAAACGCGCATTCCCACCGTGGAAGAGCTGAGCCTGCCGCCGATCATCAAGACGCTGGCGATGACGAAGCGCGGCATCATCCTGTTCGTGGGTGCGACCGGTACCGGTAAGTCCACCTCGCTGGCCGCGATGATCGGCTACCGCAACCTGAATTCCACCGGGCACATCATCACCATCGAAGACCCGATCGAATTCGTGCACAAGCACGAAGGCTGCATCATCACCCAGCGCGAAGTGGGCATCGACACCGACAGCTGGGAAGCGGCGCTGAAGAACACCCTGCGCCAGGCGCCGGACGTGATCATGATCGGCGAAGTGCGTACCCGCGAAGGCATGGACCACGCCATCGCGTTCGCCGAAACCGGCCACCTGGTGCTGTGCACCCTGCATGCCAACAACGCCAACCAGGCGATGGACCGCATCATCAACTTCTTCCCGGAAGACCGCCGCAACCAGCTGCTGATGGATCTGTCGCTGAACCTCAAGGGCGTGGTCGCCCAGCAGCTGGTGCCCTCGCCGGATGGAAAGTCGCGCAAGGTGGCGATGGAAATCATGCTGGGCACGCCGCTGGTGCAGGATTACATCCGCGATGGCGAGATCCACAAGCTCAAGGAAGTGATGAAGGAGTCGGTGCAGCTGGGCATGCGCACCTTCGACCAGAGCCTGTTCGAGCTCTACCAGGCCGGCGAGATCAGCTACGAAGACGCACTGCGTTACGCCGATTCGCAGAACGAGGTGCGCCTGCGCATCAAGCTTTCGCAGGGCGGCGATGCGCGCACGCTGTCGCAGGGCCTGGACGGCGTGGAGATTTCCGAAGTCCGCTGAACCTGCGGGCGCGGAACCAGGGCGCGTACGGTGCAATGCCGGCGCGCCTTTGTTGTAAGTGGTGTTTCAAGGGGCCGGCACCGTGCCGGTGACACTGCCAATGATGAGAATGCACATGGAATTGCATGATCCCTACCGCGCACCGGCGACCATTCCGATGCCACCTGCTTTGCCCGGCACGCTGCCGGAATCCCAGTCCCAGTCCCAGGCACGGGCGATTTCCGATGCGGCCGAGTACTACTCGCCCTCCACCCTGAAAATGGTGCTGCTGTCACCCACCACGCTCGGGCTGTACCCGCTGTACTGGTTCTGGCGGAACTGGCAGGCGATCAAGCGCGAGACCGGCGGCGACCAGTGGCCCTGGGCGCGCGCGCTGTTTTCACCGATCTGGTCGTTCTTCTGCTTCCGCGACCTGAGCGACGCGGCCAGCAGCCGGCGTCGCGAACTGGCCTTCGCACCAGGGCTGTTGGCGGTGACCTACTTCCTGCTCAACTTCGCCAGCCGGCTGCCCAACGCCGGTTGGTTGCTGGCGCTGTTCACGTTCGTACCGCTGCTGCCGGTCAACAGCCTGCTGCGCCGCTACCACCAGGATGAACGGGTCGACATGGAGCGCATGGATCGGTTCAACGTCTGGCACATCCTGGTGATCATCGCCGGTGGCCTGCTGCTCCTGCTGGCCGTGATCGGGACCGTGGCCGAAAGCTGAGGCGGGCAGATGGCGCCTGCGCGCGCAGGCGCCATTGATGAAATCCGCTCATGACCACCAGTGGTCCCGCCGGTGCAATCGCCGGCGGCAGCGGGCGTATCGTGGGGCTCCCCACTGGAAGGAGCACCCCATGCAGACACGAACCCTTGGCAACAGCGGCCTGCGCGTTTCCGCGCTTGGGCTGGGCTGCATGGGCCTGAGCCATGCCTATGGCACCGCGCCTGATGTGAGCGCCGGCGTTTCGCTGCTGCACGCGGCGGTGGAGCGCGGCGTGACCTTCTTCGACACCGCCGAGGTCTACGGCCCGTTCCGCAACGAGGAACTGCTGGGCCAGGCGTTGGCGCCGTACCGCGACCAGGTGGTCATTGCGACCAAGTTCGGGTTCAAGGAAGCCAATGCCGACCTGGGGCTGGACAGCCGCCCGGAGAACATCCGCGCCGTCTGCGAGGCCAGCCTGCAGCGGCTCAGGACCGACCGCATCGACCTGTTCTACCAGCACCGGGTAGACCCGAACGTGCCGATCGAAGAGGTTGCCGGCACGGTCAAGGACCTGATCGCGGAGGGCAAGGTGAAGCATTTCGGCCTGTCCGAAGCCGGCGAAACCAGCATCCGCCGCGCGCATGCGGTGCAGCCGGTGGCGGCGCTGCAGAGCGAGTACTCCCTGTGGTGGCGCGAGCCGGAGCAGAGCGTGCTGCCGGTGCTTGAAGAGCTGGGCATCGGCTTCGTGCCGTTCAGCCCGCTGGGGCGTGGCTTCCTGACCGGGGCGATCACCGCCGATACCGAATTTGCGCCCACCGATTTCCGCAGCTCGCTGCCGCGCTTCGCGGTGGAGGCGCGCCGCGCCAACCAGGCGCTGGTCGAGGCCATCGGGGCCATTGCCGCCGCCCGCCAGGCCACCCCGGCGCAGGTGGCGCTGGCCTGG
>DGIP01000287.1 GCA_002386405.1 Stenotrophomonas maltophilia | reverse complement strand
AGCGATTTCCTGGCCTGGGACCGCCTGGTATCGGCGTTCCCGGCACGGCCGGAGCCGGCCAACGATGGCGGCGTGGCCGAGCGCCTGTGGCGCCGGCTGGCCACGCGCCTGGGCGGCGAGCCCTGGCGCATGTGCGCACTGCGCCTGCACGCCCGCAACGGCCAGGCACTGGCCGCCAGCGTGGCCTCGCTGTCGGTGCTGGGCGCCACCGCCGCGCGGCGCATCGCGCGGGTCGAGGGCGCCGATGGCGAGCTGTGGGTCGATGAGTCCAACGTAGTACCGCTTGTCCACCTTTCTTCCACCCGACCTTCCTGAAGGGACCTTCGTCGATGAAATTCCAGACAGCCAGCGCGTGGCTGCTGCTTGCCGCCAGCGGCATCGCCCACGCCCAGCCCTCCGACCTGCAGCGCGACCACGCCAGCATCCTGGCCATGAAGGGCGAATACATCGTCGATTTCGCCTTCGATGAAACCGTGCTGCTCAAGCCCGGCTATGAGCGCGCGCCGGCCGTGCGCAGCGGCGGCAACGAAGTGGTGATCGTGGTCGAGGACAGCCCGAAGCGCATCGTGCTGCAGCACCTGCTGGTGGACGGCAAGAGCGGCCACGTGACCAAGCACTGGCGGCAGGACTGGGTATACGAGGCGCCGAGCCGCTTCGAGTTCAGCGCCGACCAGACCTGGCAGGTGCGTGCGATCGATCCGGCGGTGAACGCCGGCGCGTGGACCCAGTGCGTGTATGAAGTCAGCGATGCCCCGCGCTACTGCGGTACCGGCCGGTGGGACTACGGCAACGGCGTGGCCACCTGGACCAGCGACCTCAGCTGGCGGCCGCTGCCGCGCCGCGAGTACACCCGCCGCAGCGACTACAACGCGCTGGCGGTGGTCAACCGGCACACGCTCACGCCCAACGGCTGGACCCACGAGCAGTTCAACACCAAGATCCTGCGCAACGCCGACGGCAGCCAGCAGGAGATCGCGCGTGAGTTCGGCTTCAACGACTACAACCGCACCACCGAGGTCGACTTCAAGCCGGCCTACGACTACTGGACCGCAACGGCCGATTACTGGGCCAAGGTACGCACGCGCTGGGACGGCTTCCTCGGCCAGGCGCCAGGCGTGCACCTGAAGACCAAGCTGGATGGCATGGCGATGATCATTCCGCTGTTCACCCAGGCGCAGGACCTGCAGGACGGCAAGCAGGTCAAGGACACGCAGATCGACGCGGTGTTCAAGCAGTGGGTGGAAAAGGCGCCTGAATGACCATTGGGACGTCAACCGACCAACGGTCGGTTGCTACCGAATGACGGCTGCGCCGTCATTCCTTGAACATCAGGAACGCCGCGATCACGATCAAGCCGAACGCGGCGTAATGGTTCCACTTCAGCGGCTGGTCCAGGTAGAACGCGGAGAACACCGCGAACACCACCAGCGTGATCACTTCCTGCATGCCCTTCAGCTGCGGGGCCGAGTACACCGCGCTGCCCAGCCGGTTGCCCGGCACCTGCAGGCAGTACTCGAAGAAGGCGATGCCCCAGCTGACCAGAATCACCATCATCAGCGGCGCGCTCTTGTACTTGAGGTGGCCGTACCACGCGAAGGTCATGAAGATGTTGCTGCCCAGCAGCAGCAACACGGGGTAGAGGTAGGCGGTGAACGACGTGCCGGGCATCGCGGGCATTCTCAGGGGGCAGGGGCGGGCAGCATACCTAGGGCCGACCCCTGCCGGTGTCATCAATCGCGTTCATGCCTCGCGAAGGGCGAGCGCCGGCGGGGTGTGCAGGATCCGCCGCGTGCCCCACCAGCCGGCCAGCATGCTCAGCGCCACGCCCAGCGCGCCGCCGACCAGCAGCGGACCCCACGGCGGGCTGAGCTGCAGTTCGAACACCTGCCGGGCGACTACGCTGCCCAGCAGCGCCGCCGTGCCCACCGCCATCAGTGAGGACAACAGCCCCAATGCGCCGAACTCGACCAGCACTGCGCCGCGCAGCTGGGTGCGGGTGGCGCCCAGCGTGCGCAGCACCGCACTGTCGTAGCGACGTTCACCGGCCGTGGCCTGCAGCGCGGCAAGCAGGACCAGCACCCCGGCCAGCAGGCTGAAGCCCATCACCAGCTGCACCGCCTGGGTCACCCGGTCCACCACCTCGCGCACCCGCTGCAGGATGCTGTCGATATCCAGCAGCGAAATGTTCGGGTACTGGCGGGTCAGCCCGGCCAGTGCCGGGGCCTGCGCGCGGGGCAGGTGGAAGGCGGTGATCAGGTTGTACGGCGCATCGCCCACCGCCCCTTCATTGAGCAGCAGGAAGAAGTTGACCCGGAACGAGTCCCAGTCGGCCTTGCGGATGCTGGTCACGGTGAACCGCCGTTCCTGTTCGCCCATCTGCAGGGTGACCGTGTCGCCCAGCTTCATCCCGTAGCGTTCGGCCCAGCCCTGTTCGATCGAGGCTTCGGCAGCGGTGCTGCCCGCGGCCCAGTACCTGCCGCTCAACAGCGTGTTGGCTGCCGGGAAATCATGCCGCCAGGAGAAGTTGACCGGGCGGTTGGCGTCGTCATCGTCGTTGCTGTTGTCCTCGCGTTCCTGTCGCTGCGGGGGGCTGTCGTTGACGGCCAGCAGCCGCCCGGTGCTGAACGGCTCGATTCCCGGCGACTCCACGCCCAGCCCGTCCAGCGCGGCCAGCACCGCCTGGCGCTGTTCGGGCTGGATGTTCATCAGGAAATAATTCGGGGTATCGCTGGGCAGGCGGTCGCGCCACTGCGCCAGCAGCCCCGGGCCGATCACCGACAGCAGCAACAGCGCGCACAGCGACAACGACAGCCCCACCAGCTGCATCACCGCCAGCCCACGGCGCCGGGTCAACGCGGCCA
>DGIP01000033.1:1781-12490 GCA_002386405.1 Stenotrophomonas maltophilia | reverse complement strand
CACCGCCATCACCGCCAGCGCGATGTCATCGGCATGCACCGGCTGGCGCAGCCCGTGGGCCATGGGAATGGGAAACAGGCGCGTGCGCCGCGCCCGCGCCACGATCGGGGTCAGGCTGCGGTCGACCCCGGCGCCATACACCAGGGTGGGACGCAGCACGGTCCACTGCATGCCCAGGCGCTCGGCCTGTTCGGCCAGGTTCCGCTCGCCCCGCTGCAGCAGCGCCACCAACGCCTGTTCATCGGCTTGTGCCGATCCCTGCTTGGTCAACACGCTCATGGAGCTGGTGACGATGATCTTCGCCGCCGGCGCGGTGTGCTGCCGGGCCAGCCAGTCGCCCCATGCATCCAGCGGCGCGAAACTGACGATCGCCTGCAGCGGTTGCGGCGGCGCCGGCAGCGCGCGCATGTCGCCCACCTGCCAGTCCACCCCCGGCTGTGCCGGCTGTGCATGCCGGCTCAAGGCCCGCACGGGCACCTGCGCGGCCACCAGCCGCGGCAACAGGAACCGGCCAATCTGGCTGGTCGCACCCGAAACAAGAACCGTCATTGCCTTCCCACGTTGGAACGAGCGCGCACTATAGCCGACCGGGTGCATCGCGCAGGCGCTGCTGCAGCGCCTGGTATTCGGCCGTGGCCGGGGAAACACCCCAGCGCGCGGCCTGATTCAGCGCTTCCTGCGCGAACGCCACGTCGCCCCGTCCCAGGCGCTCGCTGCCAATGGCCAGCCAGCGTTGGCCCAGGCGCTGGGCGGCATCGGCCTGGCCACCACTGCGCGACAGCGCCTGCCACGCTTCCAGGCACGCGCCCGCGGCCTGCACGCGGTTCTCGCGCAGGCGATCTTCGACGCATTGCCGGGTCGCGGGCACCAGCTGCTGCGCGGCCGCACGCACCCGCGCATCCTGCGGGGCCAGCGCCTGCGCTTCGCGCAGTGCGTCATAGGCGCTGCTGCCGGGCGGCGACAGGATGTCGCCACGCGCCTGCGCCTCCTCGAAACGCTCAAGAAGGGCGCGCACGGCCTGCTCGCGGCGCCGGTTCGGTGCGGCGGGTGCGCTCAGCGCCCGCTCGGCCTGGCGCGCCTGCGCAACGGCCTGGCGCGACGCCGCCAACTGGCGTTCGGACGCACCAAACGCCTGTGCCGTGGCCAGCGCCTGTGCTGCCAGATCGAAACGGAAATCCGCGGCCTGCCGGGTCGCTGCCGCCAGCAGCGCCTCGATCACCTGCTGCAGCCCGCGCTGCGCGACGGCGTCCTCCGGGCGCACCGCCAGCACGGCCTGGAAGGCGTCACCGGCCGATTGCCAGCGCTGCCGGCGCAGCAACCGCTGCCCGTCGCGCACGCGCGCCTCCAGCGCGGCGTTCAAGGCGGCTTCGCTCGCCGGCAGATCGACATGGCCTGCATCAAAGTCACGTGCACGCTCCACGCGCGCCGCCGCACCGGCGACATCGCCCTGCACCGCCGCGTCGCGTGCCTGCTGCAGCAGGTCTGAGAGCGCATCCTCGCGCCCTTCCAGCGCGCGCAGGTGGTTCGGCGCGCGCGCCAGTACCTGCTGGAACAACGGCAAGGCGCTGTCATCACTGCCATCCAGCCGTTGCGCCTGCAGCGCCGATTCGGCCCGGCCCAACAACGCGCCGATACCGGCGCCCTCCTGCTGGTGGTCGCGCAGCCGCCGCGCCACGGCATCGGCGTCGCGCTGCTGCACCTGCAGCTCGCGGGCCAGGGCCAACGCGCGTTGCGCGGTGGCCGCATCGCCGGCATCGAGTGCGGCATTGGCCTGTACCAGTGCGGCCTGCGCAGTTCGCGCCAGGCCTGCGCGCGCCTGCGGCCTATCGCTGTCCAGGGCCAGCGCCGCCTGGTACCACTCGCGCGCGCCGCTGCCATCGCCTGCGGTCAGCCGGCCGGCCGCCAGCGCACGGTCGCCCCGGTCCAGCAGTTGCTCCACCTGCGGTTCGTTCCAGAACCAGTTCGCCAGCGGGCGCCGGAACGCCACCAGCAGCACGAACACCACCACTGCCACCAGCAGCGCCCAGCGCCAGATGCGCCGCGACTGCCACGCCTGCACCCACCACCAGCGGCCTTCGCGGCGCACGCGGCGCAGGGCGGCATGCGCGGCGTCCTCATGGTCGGGGTGGCGGCTCATTCCGTGAGCGTAGCGTGGGTCACGTGAGGTCAGCCCAGACGCCGCGCGTCGCTGACGCCGGGCAAGGCATCCAGTTTCCCCAGCAGGGTCGAAAGCTGGCCGTAATCGCTCACTTTCAGGCGCAGGCGCAGGTGCGCACGGCCGCTGTTGCGGACGTTGTCGCTGTGGATGTCCAACACGTACGCATCTTCCTGCGCGATCAGGTTGGTGATGTCCTTGAGCAGCCAGCGGCGATCCACCGCATCGACCACCACATCCACCTCGTAACCACCACCTGCCTGGCCCCATTCGACCGGCAGGATGCGCTGCGGGCTGGCGGCGGACAGCCGCGCCAAGGCGGCACAGTCGGTGCGGTGCACGGTGACCCCGCGGGTACGGGTCAGGTAGCCGACGATGGGTTCGCCGGCCACCGGCTGGCAGCAGCGCGCCAGCTGCACCAGCAGGTTGCCCACGCCCTGCACGGTGAACTTGGACTTGCCCAGGCTGTCGCGGCGCGCGGTGGGCCGGGGCAGCGCGGGCACCGCCGGCTGGGTGGCCGCGCGTTCGGCTTCGAGCAGGGCCCGGCTGACCTGGTGCGGGCCGGTGTCGCCGAGCGCGACCTGGATGTACAGGTCATCGACGCTGTCGGCATGGAACTTCTTCGCCGCCACGGCCAGGTCGGCCTGCGCCAGCCCGAGTCGCTTCAGTTCGCGGTCAAGCAGGTCGCGCCCGGCCTGCACGTTGCGCGCCCGGTCCAGCTTGTGGAACCAGCCGCGCACCTTTTCGCGCGAGCGGTTGCTGGCCAGGTAACCGTTGGAGGCCAGCAGCCAGTCGCGGCGCGGGTCGGCCTCCTTGCCGGTGAGGATTTCCACCCGGTCACCACTGCGCAGGCGGTAGGTGAGCGGCACGATGCGCCCGTTGACCTTCGCACCGCGGCAGCGGTGGCCGACCATGGTGTGCACGTGGTACGCGAAATCGAGCGGCGTGGCGCCCTGCGGCAGGTCCATCACCTCGTCCTTGGGGCTGAGCGCGTAGACCCGGTCCTCGGTCAATTCCGCATCCAGCGCGCCGGCCAGCTCACCGCCATGGCCTTCCTGCGACTGCTCCAGCAGCTGGCGCATCCAGGTGATCTTGCGGTCGAACGCCTTTTCCGCGCCCTTGCTGCCTTCCTTGTAGCGCCAGTGCGCGGCCACGCCGAGCTCGGCCTGGGCGTGCATGTCGTGGCTGCGGATCTGCACTTCGATGGTGCGGCCTTCCGGACCCACCACGGCGGTATGCAGGGAGCGGTAGTCATTGGCCTTGGGCCGGGCGATGTAGTCATCGAATTCGCTCGGCACCGGCGCCCACAGCGAGTGCACCACGCCCAGCGCGGCGTAGCAGGCCGCCACGTCCTTGACCATCACCCGCACCGCGCGGATGTCGTAGAGCTGCTCGTAGGCGAGCCGCTTCTTCTGCATCTTCCGCCAGATGCTGTAGATGTGCTTCGGACGCCCGCTGACCTCGGCCTCGATGCCCTGCGCCAGCAGCTCGCGCGACAGCACCTTCTTGACCGATTCCACGTAACGTTCGCGCGCCAGCCGTGTTTCGTCGACTTCACGTGCAATGCGCCGGTAGGTCTCCGGCTCCAGGTGGCGGAACGCCAGGTCTTCCAGTTCCCACTTCAGCTGCCAGATGCCGAGCCGGTTGGCCAGCGGCGCATGGATGTCGCGGGTCAGCTGGGCCAGCGCGCGGCGTTCTTCTTCGGGCAGGCGATCAGCCGCGCGCATGCGCGCCAGCTGCCGGGCCAGCAGGATCGGCACCACCCGCAGGTCCTGGATGATCGACAGCAGCAGCCGGCGGAGGCCTTCGCTGTTGCGCCCGGCATCGCGCCCGGCGTGCAGCGCCCAGACCTGGTCGGCCGCGTCCAGGCCCTCGAGCAGGCCGACCACGGCGGTCTTGTGGCTGCCCAGCGGAAGCGCGTCCAGCCCGGCACGCAGCCACGGCAGGTCGAACAACAGGGCCGCCAGCAGCGCGCTGTCGTCGGCCGACAGCAGGGCCAGTGCATCCAGGGTATCGGCCAGCACCGGCCACGGGGCGGCCTGGGCGTGGTCGGCATCGTCGGCCTGCCAGCGCTGCAGCAGCGCCTCGCGCAGCGCGGGGGACAGCGAGGCCGCCGAGGGTCGGTTCAACAAGCCATCCAGGCCGGGGAAAGAAGCGCGGTTCACAGCATCATGCAGACAAGATAGAGAGCCCTACACTAGCGCTGGTATCGTTGCCGGACAATGAGAACCGGTTCCATCGTGCATTCCTGGAGAGCTGCCATGCGTTTTTCCCGTCTTAGAGTGTTGGCCGCTGCGGCCGTCCTGCTGGCCATGGCCGGGCCCGCCCTCGCCCAGCGCGTGGTCGAAGGCGACCTTCAGCAGCAGATGTCCCCGGCTGAATTCAAGGCGGCCGGCCTGGACAAGCTGAGTTCCACCGAACTGGCCGCCCTCAACGGCTGGCTGCAGGGCAAGGTGGCCGCGGTCAGCGCCGACGTGCGTGAGCAGGTGCGCGAGCAGGTGCGCGAAGAAGCGCGCGAGGAAGGCCGCCAGGAAGTGATCGTGAAGAACCGCGGCTTCTTCGACTTCGGCAGCAATGAGCCGATCGTGAGCACGCTGCAGGGCGAATTCCGCGGCTTCGGCAAGGGCCGCCGTTACGTGCTGGCCAACAAGCAGGAATGGGAACAGACCGACGAGACCACGCTGGCCGGCGTGCGCCGCACCGATCCGGAAGTGTCCATCGCGCCGGGCATGATCGGTGCGTGGTACCTGCAGATCAAGGGCGTGAACACCCGCGCGAAGGTCCGCCGGGTCAAGTGATGGTGCACGCCCCGCGCGGTTGCCGCGCGGGGCGCTGCAGGTTCAGGCCTGGCGCAGGGCGGCCACCCGCTGGGCCAGTTTCTTGGCCGAAATGCCGGTCTTGGCCCCCAGCTCCTGCGCGAACAGCGATACCCGCAATTCTTCCAGGTCCCAGCGCAGCGCCTGCCACTGCGGGCGCTCGCGCAGGCCGCGTGCCTGCGCTTCTTCCAGCGCATCCAGGAACGGACGCAGTTCCAGCATCCGGGCCTGGTCGCGGGGCGGATCGCGCTTGGCCCGCTCGCTGCGCAGGATCATCGCGCGCAGGTAGCGCGGGTACTGCGCCAGCGCATCGGCCGGCGTTTCGCGCAGGAACCCGGGATGGACCAGCGCCGCCAGCTGCTGCTCCAGGTCATCCAGGTTGCCGCGCGCCCAGCCCATCAGCGGTGCTTCCAGCAGCGGCTTGAGTTCGGCCACGTGCGCCAGGATGTTCTCGGCCAGTTTCAGCCGTGCCATCGCCTCGCCGAACAGCTCGCGGCCAACGGCATCGCGCCGCTTGGCAAAGGCCGCCGGGTCGCGGATCTCACCCAGGCCGTCGGCCAGCACGGCGTTCATGGCCGCGTCGACCAGGTCACCGCGCAGGCGCTCCTGCGATTCGATCGAGGCGTACAGCAGCCCGGTCTTGGGCGGCACCGGCAACTGCTTGCGCGCCTGCTTGGCCTTGTCGGCCAGCGCGATATCCATCAGCCGGCGAACGCCGCGCGGGTGCTGTTCCAGTGCTTCGTTGCGGTCGGCGAAGATGCGCAGTGACGCGGATTCACCGGCATCCACCAGCGCCGGATACGCCGGCACGCCGGCTTCACCGGGCACCTGCAGTGGAATCGGCGCCGCCGGGAAATCACGCAGCCCTTCGGCCGCCAACGCACGGCCCGCGCGTGCGGCGAACGCATCGCCGGCCTGCTCGCCGAAGCGGGCGCGCAGCGCGTCCAGGTCGCGCGAGGCGGCCAGCAGCTTGCCCTGCGCATCGTGCAGGCGCAGGTTCATGCGCAGGTGCGCATCCAGCGCACTTTCATCGAAATCGATGGCCGCCACCTGCGCGCCGGTTGCGCGCGACAGGAACCGGGCAAGCTCGCCACGCAGGTCATCGGCGCTGGGCGCGGGGAACGCCTCGGCGAAGGCACGCCCGAAGTCCGGCGCCGGCACGTAATTGCGGCGCATGGCCTTGGGCAGGCTGCGGATCAACGCGGAGGCCTTGTCGGCCACGAAGCCGGGCGCCAGCCACGAAAGCCGTGCCGGATCCAATGCATTGAGCAGGTGCAGCGGCACATCCAGGCTGACGCCGTCTTCGTCGCTGCCCGGCTCAAAGCGGTAGTGCAGCGCCAGCCGCGCATCGCCCAGCGGCAGGTACTTCGGGTAGCGCTCGGCATCGCTGCCCTCGCCCGGCAGCAGGTCGGCCAGCGTCCACGCCAGCGCGCGCTTCTTCTCCGGGGCCAGCGCCTTCCACCAGGTATCCAGCCCGGTGGCCGAATGGATCTCGGCCGGAATCCGGTCCAGGTACCAGCGCGCCTGCCAGCCTTCATCGGCCACGATGCCGGCGCGGCGCAGCTTGGCTTCTTCTTCGCGTGCCTGCTCCAGCACCTTCAGGTTGTCGGCGATGACACTGGCGCGGGTGTTGATCTCGCCGGTGACCAGCGCCTGGCGCACGAAGATGTCGTGCGCCTCGCCCGGGGCGATGCGCCCGTAGTGCACCGGCTTCTTCGGCGCCAGCACCAGCCCGAACAGGCTGATCTGCTCCGAGGCCAGCACCTGGCCCTGCGCACGCGACCAGTGCGGATCAAAGTGTTTGCGCAGCAGCAGGTGCGGCAGCTCGGCGATCACCCAGTCCGGCTCGATCGCCGCATTGGTCAGGCCCCACACCTTCTGCGTATCCAGCAGGGTGGCCGCCAGCAGCCACGGCGGCGGCCGCTTGGCCATGACCGAGCCGGGGAACGGCAGGAAGCGGCGCTGGCGCGGGGCCAGGAAATCGCCCTTGTCGCTGCGGTGGCCGATCTGGGTGGGCAGGCCGGCGATCAGCGCGCGGTGCAGGGTCTGGTAGGCCGCGGCACGCACGCGCTCGCTGAAGGCACTGCGGGCCTCGTCGGTCGCTGCCGGGACGGCCGAAGGCGCAGTGGCGGCCGGCGTTTCGGTCTTGCCCTCGCGGGCCAGGCGGGCGGCGCGATGCTGCTGGCCACGGATGGCCTTGGCCTTCTCGGCATCATCGCGAACCGGCGCAGGGGCCGACGAACCGGCCAGCAACGGCGCCAACGCACTGTCCGCCGGCTCTTCGCTCCAGCCCAGCTCTTCGCACAGCACACGCAGCTGGCGGTGCAGCTCGCGCCATTCGCGCATGCGCAGGAAGCCCAGGAAGTGGCGGTCGCACCAGCCGCGCAGCTTGGATTGGGTCAGGTCTTCGTGGGCCTGGCGGTAGCCTTCCCACAGGCGCAGCACGCCGACGAATTCAGAACGCCCATCGGCAAACAGCGCGTGTGCGTTGTCGGCGGCGGCACGCGCTTCAGGCGGGCGTTCGCGCGGATCCTGGATACCCAGGAACGAGGCGATCACCAGCATCGGGCGCAGGCAGCCCTGCGCCTGCGCGGCGACCAGCATGCGGGCCAGCTTCACATCCACCGGCAGGCGCGCCATCTGGCGACCGATCGGGGTAAGCCGGCGCTCATTGTCCACCGCGCCCAGCTCGCCCAGCTGCTGCCAGCCATCGGCAATGGCGCGCTCGTCGGGGGCTTCCAGGAACGGGAAATCCTCGATCCGGCCCAGGCCCAGCTGCAGCATGCGCAGGATCACCCCGGACAGGCTGGAACGGCGGATTTCCGGATCGGTGAATTCGGCGCGCGACTGGAAGTCCGCTTCCGAGTACAGCCGGTAGCAGATGCCTGCAGAGACGCGCCCGCAACGGCCCTTGCGCTGGTTGGCGCTGGCCTGCGAAATCGCCTCGATATGCAGCCGGTCCAGCTTCTGGCGCGGGCTGTAGCGCTTGACCCGGGCCAGGCCCGGATCGATCACGTAGCGGATGCGCGGCACCGTGAGCGAGGTTTCGGCCACGTTGGTGGCCAGCACGATGCGGCGCTTGCTGCCCGGGTTGAACACCGCATCCTGGTCCTTCACCGACAGCCGCGCGTACAGCGGCAGCACTTCGGTTTCGCGGTATTTGCGCCGTTCAAGGGCCTGGTGCGCATCGCGGATCTCGCGTTCGCCCGGGAAGAACAGCAGGATGTCGCCGCGCGGATCGAGCCGGGTGATTTCATCCACCGCGGCCACTACCGCATCGTTGACGGTGCGTTCGCCATCGCGGCCGCCGTCCTCATCGCCACCGCCCTCGCCTTCCAGCGGGCGGTAGCGCACTTCCACCGGGAAGGTGCGGCCTTCCACGCTGATCACCGGCGCATCGTCGAAGTGCTGGGCGAAACGCGAGGTATCGATCGTCGCCGAGGTGACGATCAGCTTCAGGTCCGGCCGCTTGCGCAGCAGCTGCTTGAGGTAGCCGAGCAGGAAATCGATGTTGAGGCTACGTTCGTGCGCCTCGTCGACGATGATCGTGTCGTACTGCGACAGCCAGCGGTCGCTGCTGATCTCGGCCAGCAGGATGCCGTCGGTCATGAACTTGATGCGGGTATCGTCGCCCACGCGGTCGGTGAAGCGCACCTGGTAGCCGACCGTGGTGCCCAGCTCGGAGTGCAGCTCCTGCGCCACGCGGGTGGCCACCGCACGTGCGGCGATCCGTCGCGGCTGGGTGCAGCCGATCATCCCGGCCACGCCGCGGCCGGCGGCCAGGCACAGCTTGGGCAGCTGGGTGGTCTTGCCCGAGCCGGTTTCACCGGCGATGACCACCACCTGGTGTTCGCGGATCAGCGCGGTGATGCGTTCGGCTTCACGCGCGATCGGCAGGCTGTCGTCCAGACTGATCGACGGCTGGTTGAGTGCCCGCGCCTGGCGCCGCTGCACCGACGCCTGCAGCGCCTGCTGGAATGCCGCCGCCACGCCGGCATCGGCCGGTTTGGCCCGCCAGCGCGAGAGCATGCCGAGCAGGCGACCGCGATCACGGCTCATGGCCCCGTCAATGGCAGCCTGCTGCGAAGACAGGGACGAAGCATCGGGTTGTTTGATAGCGGTCATCAATCGAATCGTTTAGAACTTATGAGTACAACTGAAGGTTAGTCTGACTTATTGTGAAGGCCATCCCATCCAACAGGAGGATTTCCCCCATGGCGAAGACCAAGACCCCGGCCAAACCCAAGGCCGCCAAGCCCCAGGGCGCCAAGCAGAAGCTGGCAGCAGCGGCCCCCTCGGCCCCGAACATTGATATCGGGATCAAGGAGAGCGATCGCAAGAAGATTGCCGATGGCCTGTCGTCCTTCCAGGCGGACGCGTTCACGCTCTACCTGAAGACCCACAACTTCCATTGGAACGTGACGGGTTCGATGTTCAACTCGCTGCACCTGATGTTCGAAACCCAGTACACCGAACAGTGGGCTGCCCTGGACGACGTGGCCGAACGCATCCGCGCACTGGGCTTCAATGCCCCGGGCTCCTACCGCGAATTCGCCGCCCTGACCTCGATCGCCGAGGAACCGGGCCTGACCGACAGCGCGGACTGGCGTGAAATGGTACGCCAGTTGGTGGCCGCCAACGAGGCCGTGTGCCGGACCGCCCGCAAAGTGCTGGACGTGGCCGACGACGCCGACGACGCCCCGACCGAAGACCTGATGACCCAGCGCCTGCAGACCCACGAGAAGTACGCCTGGATGCTCCGCTCCCTGCTCCAATAACGCCGGGCCCGTTCCCCCGATGCTCCATCGGGGGAATTCCGGACGGGGAACGCCCCCCGGAACCGGTAAACTAGCGCGATGTCTTCCCGCCCCGCGCACGAACTGCTGCACCGCATCTTTGGTTACGACGATTTCCGCGGTCCGCAGCAGGCGATCGTCGAGCATGTCGCGGCCGGCAATGACGCGCTTGTGCTGATGCCCACCGGCGGCGGCAAGTCGCTGTGCTACCAGGTGCCTTCCCTGCTGCGCGAGGGCACCGGCATCGTCATCTCGCCGCTGATCGCGCTGATGCAGGACCAGGTGGAAGCCCTGCGCCAGCTGGGCGTGCGCGCCGAATACCTGAATTCGACCCTGGATGGCGAAACCGCGGCCCGGGTCGAGCGCGAGCTGGCCGCCGGCGAGCTGGAACTGCTGTATGTCGCGCCCGAGCGGCTGCTGACCGGCCGCTTCCTGTCCCTGCTGGCGCGCAGCCGCATTGCCCTGTTCGCCATCGACGAAGCCCACTGCGTATCGCAGTGGGGCCACGATTTCCGGCCCGAGTACCGCCAGCTCACCGTGCTGCACGAGCGCTGGCCCGACGTACCGCGCATCGCGCTGACCGCCACCGCCGACCCGCCGACCCAGCGCGAGATCGCCGAACGGCTGGACCTGACCACCGCCCAGCACTTTGTCAGCTCCTTCGACCGCCCCAACATCCGCTACACCGTGGTGCAGAAGGACAACGCCAAGCGCCAGCTGCTGGATTTCCTGCGCGGCCACCGCGATGAAGCCGGCATCGTCTACTGCATGTCGCGGCGCAAGGTCGAGGAAACCGCCGAGTTCCTGTGCAAGGAGGGCATGAACGCCCTGCCCTACCACGCCGGCCTGCCGGCTGAGGTGCGCGCGGCCAACCAGCGCCGCTTCCTGCGCGAGGACGGCATCGTGATGTGCGCCACCATCGCCTTCGGCATGGGCATCGAC
>DGIP01000033.1:0-1614 GCA_002386405.1 Stenotrophomonas maltophilia | reverse complement strand
GCCTTCGGCATGGGCATCGACAAACCGGACGTGCGCTTCGTGGCGCATACCGACCTGCCCAAGTCGATGGAAGGCTATTACCAGGAAACCGGCCGCGCCGGCCGCGACAGCGAACCGGCCGAGGCCTGGCTCTGCTATGGCCTGGGCGACGTGGTGCTGCTCAAGCAGATGATCGAGCAGTCCGAGGCGGGCGAAGAGCGCAAGGCGCTGGAACGCTCCAAGCTCGACCACCTGCTGGGCTACTGTGAATCCATGCAGTGCCGCCGCCAGGTGCTGCTGGCCGGGTTCGGTGAAACCTATCCGCAGCCGTGCGGCAACTGCGACAACTGCCTGCAGCCGCCCGATGCCTGGGATGCCAGCGTGGCCGCGCAGAAGGCACTGAGCTGCGTGTACCGCAGCGGCCAGCGGTTCGGCGTGGGCCACCTGATCGACATCCTGCGCGGCGGCGAGAACGACAAGATCCGCCAGTTCGGGCATACCGAGCTGAGCACCTACGGCATCGGCAAGGACCTCGATGCCCGCACCTGGCGCAGCGTGTTCCGCCAGCTGGTCGCCGCGAGCCTGCTGGAAGTGGACAGCGACGCCTACGGCGGCCTGCGCCTGACCGACGGCAGCCGCCAGGTGCTCAAGGGCGAGCGCAAGGTGATGATGCGCCGCGAAAGCCCCAAGACCCGCGAACGCGAGCGCGGCGGCCAGCGCACCGGCCTGTCGGTGCTGCCGCAGGACCTGGCCCTGTTCAACGCCCTGCGCGGCCTGCGTGCCGAGCTGGCGCGCGAACAGAACGTGCCGGCCTTCGTGATCTTCCACGACAGCACCCTGCGCAACATCGCCGAACAGCGCCCCACCAGCATCGATGCGCTTGGGCGCGTGGGCGGCATCGGTGGCACCAAGCTGTCCCGCTACGGCGAGCGGCTGGTCGAGATCGTCCGCGAAGAAGGCTGATGCGCGCGGCCCCAGCCAGACCCACGTCCAACGTTGAACCTGCCGTTCAGCCACGGGTGCGTGGTGGGCGCTTTGGCGTTAAGGTGGCGCCCATGTCCGCCGGTGGCCTGCTCCTGCGAGTGGTATTGATGCTCAGCCTGTTGCTCAACGGGCTGAACGCGGCCATGGCCGGCCCCATGGTGCTGGCGATGGCCACGCCTGCCGCTGCCGCAGACGCGCCTGCACCGCCCTGCCATGGCCAGGATCATGCCGCCATGCACGGTGCCCCGGCCGAACCACCGGCCCAGGCACCGGACGACAGCGAGCACTGCAGGATCAAGGACTGCCTGCGCAACTGCGCCCAGCAGCCCAGCCTGACCGTCCAGATCGCCTGGATTCCGGTACCGCCGCCACCGTCGCCGGTGCTGCTGCGCGTTGCCCATCCCGCCCTGCCCAGCCCGCCGCTGGACCGGATCACCCGCCCTCCCATCGCCTGAGCGCGCGTTCGCCACGAACGCCTGCGTAACGCGATGCCGTGCTGACGCACGTGCGTCCTGCCGGCACCTGCGCGTGCCCCTCGGATCCGATTCGGAGTTGCAATGTCACACCCCTCTTCCCCCGGCGCGGGCGCCCCGCCCCTGCCGTCGCGGCGCCTGTTCGTGCAGGGCCTGGCCGCCGGCGGCGTGGTCGCCG
>DGIP01000169.1:689-17180 GCA_002386405.1 Stenotrophomonas maltophilia | reverse complement strand
TGCAGCAGGCCGACGCGCGCCTGTACCGGCGCTTCGACCAGAATGACAACATCGAGCGGCTGCTGGTGCTGCGCGCCCGCGCCGCCGACCACCTGATCCGGCTGGCCTGGCAGCGCTGCGTGCCGGCCGATGCCGGGCTGGCCCTGTTTGCCGTGGGCGGCTACGGGCGCGGTGAACTGTTCCCGCGCTCGGACATCGACCTGCTGGTGTTCGGCGCGCCCGAGGCGCAGCGCCGGCATGAAGCGGCGTTGGCCCGGCTGTTTGCCTTGCTGTGGGACTGCGGCCTGCCGGTCAGCCACGCGGTGCGCTCGGCGCAGGAATGCGTGCAGGCCAGCGCCGACCAGACCGTGCTCACCGCCTTGATCGAATCGCGCCCGCTGGTAGCGGACGACGCGGCACGACAGGCGCTGAAGCAGGCCGTCAACCGCGAGGGCCTGTGGCCGCCGCGCGAATTCTTCCTGGCCAAGCGCGAGGAACTGCTGGCCCGCCACCAGCGCTTTGGCGACACCGCCGACAACCTGGAACCGGACATCAAGGATGGACCGGGCGGGTTGCGCGATCTCAATACGCTGGGCTGGATGGCACTGCGTGCCTTTGGCGTGCGCGAACTGGAGGCGCTGGTCGGGCTGGGACACCTGGGCCCCGATGAAGCCGCTGCATTGCGCCGTGAGCGCTGCGCGCTGGCGCAGCTGCGGTTCGGCCTGCACCTGGTGGCCAACCGCCCGGAAGAGCGCCTGCGCTTCGATTACCAGAAGACCCTGGCGGCGCGGCTCGGCTTTGCCGATGACGTGGAGAGCCTGGCGGTCGAGAAGATGATGCAGGGCTTCTACCGCAGCGCCACCGTGGTGCGGCGGATCAGCGACCGCCTGCTGCAGCGCTTCGAGGAACAGTTCGATGGCGAGGCCGTGCCCGAACCGGTCAGCGTGGGCTTCTCGCTGCGTCGCGGCTACCTTGCCGCCAACGACCCCCAGTGGCCGCAGGGCGATATCGAACAGGTATTCGCGCTGTTTTCCAGCTGGGCCTACAACCCCGATGTGCGCGGCCTGCATTCGCTCACCGCGCGGGCACTGGCCGAAGCGCTGGCCGAGCTGCCGGCGTACACCGAGGCCAGCGCTGCCGCGCGCGAACAGTTCATGACCCTGCTGCGCAGCCCGCGCGCGGTGGATACGCTGGCGCGCATGGCCCGGCTGGGCGTACTGGGGCAGTGGATTCCTGCTTTCGCGCAGGTCTCCGGGCGCATGCAGTTCGACCTGTTCCATGTGTACACCGTCGACCAGCACACCCTGATGGTGCTGCGGAACATCGGGCTGTTCGCCAGCAGCCGCGCCGACGAGCGCTTCTCCATTGCCCATGAAGTCTGGCCCCGCCTGCGCAAGCCGGAATTGTTGCTGCTGGCCGGGTTGTTCCACGACATCGCCAAGGGCCGCGGCGGTGATCATTCCGAGCTCGGCGCGGTCGATGCGCGGGCGTTCTGCCAGGCGCACGCGCTGAGCAGTTCCGATACCGAGCTGGTGGCCTGGCTGGTGGAGCAGCACCTGCGCATGTCGGTGACCGCGCAGAAGCAGGACATCTCCGACCCGGACGTGATCCACCGCTTCGCCACGCTGGTGGCCAGCCGCGACCGTCTCGATTACCTCTACCTGCTGACCTGCGCCGACATCGCCGGCACCAGCCCGAAGCTGTGGAATGCGTGGAAGGATCGCCTGCTGGCCGACCTGTACTTCGCCGCGCGCCGCGCGCTGCGCGATGGCTTGGAAAACCAGATGCCGGCCGCCGAGCGCGTGCAGGAGGCGCGCGAGAGCGTGCGCGCGCTGGTGCGCGAGCGCGGCTACGACGACGCCACCATCGACCGCCAGTTCACCGTGATGCCGGATGAGAGCTTCATCCGCCTGCGTCCGGAACAACTGGCCTGGCAGGCGGCCGCGCTGGTGCCGGTCAAGCAGGGCCAGACCCTGGTGAAGGTGCGCCGGATCACCGCCGACGATGATGCGCTGGAAGTGTTCGTGCATTCGCCCGACCGCGATGGCCTGTTCGCCGCAATCGTGATGACCCTGGACCGCAAGGGCTACGGCATCCACCGGGCGCGCGTGCTGGATGGCCCGGTCGACACCATTTTCGATACCTTTGAAGTGACCCCGGCCGACAGCTTCGCCGATGGCGATGCGCCGCGCCTGGAAACGGCGCTGCGCGAGGCGCTGGCCGGCGATCTGTCGCGCCTGCGTCCCTCGCGCCGGGTGGTGCCGCGCCAGCTGCGGCATTTCCGCTTCGCCCCGCGCATCGAATTCCGCGATGCCAACGACAACGATACCGGCGGCACCCGCTTCAGCCTGGTCGCGCCCGACCGCCCCGGGCTGCTGGCCGATGTCGCCTTCGTACTGCGCAACCAGGGCCTGCGCGTGCACGACGCGCGCATTGCCACCTTCGGCGAACGCGCCGAAGACATGTTCGTGATCAGCGATGAGCACGACCGCCCCCTGACCGAAACCGCCCGGCAGCAGCTGCATGACGCCATGCTGCGCTGCCTGGACCCTGATCGAAACGCCGGAGACCCCCACTGATGGCCACCAAGCCTGCCAAGAAGACTGCCGCCAAGACCGCGGCGGCCAAGAAGACCGTTGCCGCTGCGCCGGCCGTGAAGAAGACCACTGCGAAGAAAGCCGCGCCGGCCGTGAAGAAGGCGCCGGTCAAGAAGACCGCGGCCAGCAGCGCGGCCGAAACGGCGGCCAAGCGCGCCGAGAACATCGCGCGCAAGTCGCTGCGCAAGCCGGCTACCCCGGGCGTGGAAGAACTCAAGTTCGGCATTGAGAGCGCCTTCGAGCGCCGCGCCACGCTGACCCTGCATGAAATCGAAGGCTCGACCAAGCCGCTGGTCGGCCGCGTCATCGATGGGCTGGAAACCGGTGAATTCCGCGTGGCCGAGCCCGATGGCCACGGTGGCTGGAAGGTCAACGAGTGGCTGAAGAAGGCGGTGCTGCTGTACTTCCGCGTCAACGACATGGCGGTGGTGGATGCGCGCCCGGCGCCGTTCTGGGACAAGGTGGAATCGCGCTTCGCCGGCTTCGATGAAGCCAAGTTCCGCCGTGCCGGCGTGCGCGTGGTGCCCGGTGCGATCGCGCGCCGTGGCAGCTACTTCGGCAAGGACGTGGTGCTGATGCCCAGCTTCACCAACATCGGCGCCTATGTCGGCGAAGGCACCATGGTGGATACCTGGGCCACGGTGGGCTCGTGCGCGCAGATCGGCAAGCACTGCCACCTGTCCGGCGGCGCGGGCATCGGTGGCGTGCTGGAGCCGCTGCAGGCCAGCCCGACCATCATCGAAGACCATTGCTTCATTGGTGCACGTTCGGAAGTGGTGGAAGGCTTCGTGGTCGGCCACCACAGCGTCATCGGCATGGGCGTGTTCCTTGGCCAGAGCACCCGCGTGTACAACCGCGCCACCGGCGAGATCAGCTACGGCTCGGTGCCGCCGTACAGCGTGGTGGTGTCCGGCCAGCTGCCGTCCAAGGACGGTTCGCACTCGCTGTACTGCGCGGTGATCGTCAAGCAGGTGGATGCCAAGACCCGCAGCAAGACCAGCGTCAACGAGCTGCTGCGCGGCCTGGCCGACTGAGCCGATGACGTAAACGGGGCATCGCTCGATGCCCCGTGACGCATCCGCCTCGCGCGCTGCGTCTGCTTCCTGCCTATGCTGCCGCTTTCTGGCAGAGGGCTCGTCTTGGAAAACGTAATCAACGCGGTGCCGGTGATCCGGCACGCGGCGCATGGGCTGCTGCCGATGCCGCGCGTCGTTCCGTCAGCCGGCAGTGCATCTGGCGTTTCCCCCATCCCCAGCGACATCTTCAATGCGCCGGGATACATCGGCATGCCGCATGTGCCGGTAGGGGAGCACTCCACGCGCCTCACGGAAGCCGACTACATCGTCTCGGCGCTGTACCAGAAGATCGTCAAGTACGGCGATCTGTCCACGGCAAACGCGGATCTGGAAAAGCTCGGCCAGGTCATGGCCGGCAGCATCGTGCATGGTGATGCGGAGCACGAGCAGCGCGCCTCGAACATCTACCTGGGGAAGGCGCTCAACATCCTGTGCAAACTGGTGGACCAGCGTGGTGCGCTGGTCCTGGACGAACGCCGGCTTTCGGCGGCAGCCCAAGCCTGCACCAGGGTGGTCGCCTCGCGGAAACAGTTCACGATGGAAAACGCCAGTGTGATCATGTTCCACCTCGGCGAGCTGATGAATCACGCAGCGCTGCAGCAGGGTTGCTGCCAGACGATCATCAACCATCTGGTGCCGATCTTCGAGGCGTTGCTGCGTCAGCACCCCGTACACGCGATCAATGGCGCAACGCTTGCGTTCGGGCTGGTCAGTGCACTGCGTGCGTCCGAATACCAGCTGTCCCGCCGCAGCACCGGCGCATTGCCGCGGCCGGCGGCCGACACCCTGCTGCAGGTGATGCCTGAGCTGCTGGCGGTACAGCCGGACCTGCTGGTGGCGTGGGAAAGCCGCACCCTGGCCCTGCTGGCCAAGTACGGCGTGCAATACCTGCGCCAGCTGGGCGCGCTGGGCCAGAAGCGCGGGCGGCTGTTGCATGCCGAGACGCTGCAGCTCAACGCGGCGCGTGCCCTGAAGCCGGTCATCGAAGAGGCGCGGCGCCTCTCACGCGGCATCTGGGACCAGCGAGACACCACCTATCGCGGCTTCACCCCGGTCAAGGACCCGCGCGACAACATGGCTTACAGCGCCCACTATTACGGCCGGTGGCTGGACCAGAAGCCGCAGTGGATGAAGGACCGCTTCGCCTTGCAGGAAGCCGAACGCGGCCCACTGGCGGACAACCCGCACGACGGCCGGAACTTCGCCGCCGTGGTGCGCCAGGGAATGCAGCCTCCGCGCGAGGTGCAGCAAGGCATCCAGGATTTTCCCGCGCTCATGCCCGCCCCGGCGCCCCGTCCACTGTCGGCTGAATTCGCCCCCTATGAGCCGCCTGCCGAGCTCGGGCGCTTCAGCCAGGCGGCCGGTGAACTGCTTCGGCTGGGCGAACAGAGCGATCGCTTCGATCGCGAGGAGGCCATCTCCGCTACCAACGCGCTGATCATCTCGATCGAGGCAGGCCGTACCACGTTGAACGACTCGCAGCGGGTGCAGATGCTGCTGGATATGGACAGTGTGTGCATGCGGTTGTACGCCGCCGACCCGTTCGACGCACCGCAGTATGCGTGGCAGCTGCAGAGCATGCGCGGCTTCCTTTCGTCGCAACTGGCCTTGGTCGTCGGCCTCGACGGAAGGCCCGTCATGGGAACGGACGTGCCGTTCGACTCCGGGTTGTCGTCCTGGCAGCGCTCTCTGTTGCGCCTGCTCAATGGCCAGGACGCCTATGGGTGAGCAGCAGGCGTGTGCTGCCGGTGCGAGGCTATACTCGCGATTGACGCAACCCCGTTGAACCCCTGCACGAGTATCTGCCGGCAATGACCACCACCCTTTACGGCCTCAAGAACTGCGACACCTGCAAGAAGGCCATCAAGTGGCTCGACCGTTTCCAGGTGGCCTACACCTTCGTCGACTACCGCGAGCACAAGCCCAGCCCGGAAACCCTGGTTGACTGGGCGGCGCAGGCCGGTGGCTTCCCCGCGCTGGTGAACCGTTCCTCGACCACCTGGCGGCAGCTGCCCGAGAACCGCAAGGCCGCCGCCTCCGATGCCGAATGGAAGCTGCTGCTGCGCGAGTACCCGCAGCTGATCAAGCGCCCGGTGGTGGTCACGGCGGATGGCGTGATGACCCAGGGCTTTTCGGACAACGGCTTCAAGCAGCGGTTCGGGGTGGGCGCGTGAACGACGTCGTTGCACTGACCTGCGACCTGATCGCACGCCCCTCGGTGACCCCCGAAGACGCCGGCTGCCAGGCGCTGCTGGCCGGGCGCCTGCAGCGTGCCGGGTTTGCCTGCGAACACCTGCGCCTGGGCGAGGTTGACAACCTGTGGGCCACGCACGGGCAGGGCGCCCCGGTGCTGGTGCTGCTGGGCCATACCGACGTGGTGCCGAGTGGGCCGGTCGACGCGTGGACCAGCGATCCGTTCGATCCGCAGATCCGCGACGGCGTGCTGTATGGGCGCGGCGCGGCGGACATGAAGGGCAGCGTGGCCGCATTCGTGGTCGCGGCCGAACAGTTCGTGGCCGCCCATCCGGATCACCCCGGCACGCTGGCCGTGCTGCTGACCAGCGATGAAGAAGGCGATGCCATCGACGGCGTGCGCCGGGTCGCGGACCTGTTCCGGGAGCGCGGCCAGAAGATCGACTGGTGCATCACCGGCGAGCCGTCCTCCACTGCCGTGCTCGGCGACCTGCTGCGGGTCGGCCGGCGCGGCAGCCTGTCGGGCACGCTGACCGTGCAGGGCGTGCAGGGCCACGTGGCGTACCCGCACAAGGCGCGCAACCCGATCCACCTGGCCGCTGCGGCGCTGGCCGAGTTGACCGCGCGGCACTGGGACGATGGGTTTGAGAGCTTCCCGCCGACCAGCCTGCAGGTGTCCAACATCCACGCCGGCACCGGTGCCAACAATGTGATTCCGGGTGAGCTCCAGGTGCTGTTCAACCTGCGCTACAACCCGCTCTGGAACGCGCCGAAACTCGAACAGGAGATCACCGCGCTGCTGGACCGCCATGGCCTGGAGTACCGGCTGAAGTGGCACCGCAGCGGCGAACCGTTCTACACCCCGGAAGGCACGCTGCGCCGGGTGGCACGCGAGGTGCTGGGCGAGTTCGCCGGCGCTGCGCCGGAAGAAAGCACCGGCGGCGGCACCTCGGACGCGCGCTTCATCGCACCGCTGGGCGCACAGTGCATCGAAGTAGGGCCGGTCAACGCAAGCATCCACCAGGTGGATGAGAATGTGTCGGTCGCCGACCTCGAAGCATTGCCGGCGCTGTACCAGCGCCTGGTCGAGCGGTTGTTGGCCTGACGCGACGCGAGAACCGACCGTTGGTCGGTCCTTTGCTTCAGGCCACGATCAACCCGAACGCGGCCAACGCGGCCGCCGCCTGCCGCTGCGAAATCACGGCCTTCTTGAAGTGCTTGGCATCCATCACGTTCAAGCCGCTGATGTCGGTGCCCCGCAGGTCCGCGCCCTCGAACCGGGTCAGCCGGGTGTGCGCGTTGCGCAGGCTGCCGCCTTCGAATACGGCATCGCGGAAGTCGCAGCCGGACAGCTCCGCATCGGAAAAATCCATCCCCTGCAGCGTGGCTTTGCGGAACGACAACCCGCGCAGGTCCGCGCTGACCAGCAGGCAATCGCGGAACTCCAGCGCCCAGCCGGTCACCTCCTGCAGGTGCGCGCCGGTGAGCTTGCAGTCCTCGAAGCGTACCGACGACAGCGTGGCGCGGCGCCAGTGGCTGTTGTTCAGATCGCAGTGCGAGAACACCGCATCGCTGAGCAGCGCGGAGCTGAAATCGCATTGGCCGCCCCGGCATTTGTCCCATCGGCTTTCCTCCAGCGAGGCGGCCAGCCATGACGTACCGGCCACCGAGCAGCGGATGAACTGGAAGCCGTCCATGTCCAGCCGCGAGAAATCGGCATTGTCGAAGCTGCAGTCCTCGAACACGGCTGCACGCGGATGCGCGGCGACGATGGCCTGCATGCGGGCGCGGGAGAGGGTTTCATCGCGGAACGTGGCGGTACTCATGGCGTCCATTCTGGCCGAAGCGCGTGCCCGCCGGCAGACTTGAAGGTGCGCGGCGAGTGTGTACAGCCTCGTTCAATCGAACGTCCAGAACGCCGGTTGGATGCCCTTGCGCCAATACGATTCGCCAGCAAGGAAGAACTTCTGCGCCTCGGCCTTGGCGAACCATCCCGCCGCCGCATCCACATCGCTCGGCACCCCTGGCGGCGCACGCCCCAGGATCAGCCCGGTGAAGTACTGACCGAACACATTTCCCTGCAGCGCAGCCTTCCGGTACCAGTGCAGCGCCATCGCAGGATCGCGCTCGATCCCGAGGCCCAACCCTTTTTCATACAGGGCGCCAAGATCGACCTGTGCCTGCGCGTCGCCCCGCATCGCGCGCCGCTGGATGTCGAGCACCAGCGGATGCAGCACACCTGCGCTGGGTGCGATCGCGTCGGGCAGCCGTGAACTGCTGGACCAATAGCGCTGGTAGACCGTGATGCGCAGGTCCCAGCGCAGCGCTTCCGCTGCGTACCCCCGTTCACGGTAGAACTTGGCGAGATCCAGCATCGCGCCCGGGCTGCCGTGATTGGCGGCGGCCAGGTACCAGCGTTCGCCCTTGCGCGCTGATGCGCGCAGCACCGGCGGTGGGATGTTTTCCGGGCGGTCGCCGGTGTAGAACGTTCCGCTGGCCCAGATCCGCCCCAGTGCGTCTTCTGCCGCGGTATTGCGGAAGGTCCAGGGCGTGGCGGCCGCGGCGCGCTCATACCAGTCCAGCGCCCGGCGGTCGTTCCAGCGCTCGTACTGTTTGGCCAGCTCGAGCATGTCATCGATGCCGCCACGCTCGGCGGCGGTGACCAGCGTCACCTCGGTATCGCTGGTGGGGCGGTTGGGGGCGGTGGTGCAGGCGGCCAGGGCCAGCAGCGCCAGCGCGGAAAGCGACAGGCGGAAACGAAGGGGATTCATCCGTGAGTTCCAGGAGGCAGGCGTGGATTATCCGGGAGCGGGCACGTCGGGGGCTGAATCGGTTGCGCCCGCAACAGTTGCGCCACGGCCAAAACGGCGGTACGGTCGATCCATGTCCACGCTCCTGGCCACCGCCGTCAACACCAACAACCGCAATAATCTGCGCGCGAATAATCGTGCGCGGCCAACGCGGGACTGCGACCAGGGCTAGAACAAGCAACATACGCCCGGACCCCAGAAAACCCGCATCGGCCGATGCGGGTTTTTTTGTTTTCTGGCCGGTCGAATGCAGCCATTACGTGTATTCCCCCATCATCAGGAGCTGTTCCCATGTGTTCGATCTTTGGAATGTTCGGCCTGCAGGCCGGCGATGACCTCACCGCGCTGCGCCGCCACGCGCTGGACCTGTCGCAGCGCCAGCGCCATCGCGGCCCGGACTGGAGCGGCGTGTACGTCGACGACGGCGCCATCCTGGTCCATGAGCGGCTGGCCATCGTCGACCCGGCCGGCGGCTCGCAGCCGCTGCTGTCCGACGACGGCAGCCTGGCCCTGGCGGTCAACGGCGAGATCTACAACCACCGCGAACTCAAGGCCGAACTGACCCAGCCGTACGCCTTCCAGACCGGCTCCGACTGCGAGGTGATCAACGCGCTGTACCAGCAGGACACCCCGGCCTCGTACCTGAACCGCCTCAACGGCATTTTCGCGTTCGCGCTGTGGGACCGGACCCAGAAGCGCGTGCTCATCGCGCGCGATCCGATCGGGGTGGTGCCGCTGTATTGGGGCCATGACAAGGACGGCCGCCTGCTGGTGGCTTCCGAACTGAAATCGCTGGTGGACACCTGCGCCGACGCCGCGCAGTTCCCGCCCGGGCACTGGTACGACAGCGCCACCGACACGCTCACCCGCTACTACGAGCGCCCGTGGCGCGACTACGACGCGGTGGAAGGCGTCGAAGCGGATCGCGTCGCACTGCGTGAAGCGTTCGAGCGCGCCGTGCACCGCCAGCTGATGACCGACGTTCCCTATGGCGTGCTGCTCTCCGGTGGCCTCGATTCGTCGCTGGTCGCTGCCGTGGCCGCACGCTATGCGCGCCACCGCATCGAAGACGGCGACCAGAGCGAGGCCTGGTGGCCGCGCCTGCATTCGTTCGCCATCGGCCTGAAGGGCTCGCCCGACCTGGCCGCCGCCGCCATCGCCGCCGAAGCACTCGGCACCGTCCACCACGGCTTCGAATACACCTTCGAAGAAGGGCTCGATGCGCTGCCCGACGTGATCCGCCACGTGGAAACCTACGATGTCACCACCATCCGCGCCTCCACCCCGATGTTCCTGCTGGCGCGCCGGATCAAGGCGATGGGGGTGAAGATGGTGCTCTCGGGCGAGGGCAGCGACGAGATCTTCGGCGGCTACCTGTACTTCCACAAAGCCCCCAACGCCCGTGAATTCCACGAAGAGCTGGTGCGCAAGCTGGATGCGCTCAACAACTACGACTGCCTGCGCGCCAACAAGTCGATGATGGCCTGGGGCGTGGAGCCGCGCGTACCGTTCCTGGACCGCGAATTCCTCGACGTGGCGATGCGCATCGATGCCAAGCACAAGATGGTCGGGCAGGGTGCCGGTGGCGCGCGCCGGATCGAGAAGGCAGTGCTGCGCGAAGCGTTCGAAGGCTACCTGCCGGAGTCGATCCTGTGGCGGCAGAAAGAGCAGTTCAGCGATGGCGTGGGCTATGGCTGGATCGACGGGCTCAAGGCGCATGCCGAAGCGCAGATCAGCGACCGGGTGATGGCCGCGGCGGACAAGCGCTTCGTGCACAACCCGCCGCAGACCAAGGAAGCCTATTACTACCGCCACGTGTTCGAACAGTACTTCCCGAGCCAGGCCGCGGCCGAAACCGTGCCCGGCGGCAAGTCGATCGCCTGTTCCTCGCCTGCCGCCATCGCCTGGGACGCCAGTTTCGCCAGCATGGCCGACCCCTCCGGCCGCGCCGTTGCCGGTGTACATGAGCAGGCATTGGCCGGGTAACATTCCCCCACAGACATTGGGGAATGTTCATGGACGTACAGACCGGAGGCAGCGTGCCGCGGATGAAGTGGGGTTGGCACTACCTGGCCTGGGCCGGGATTCCGCTGGTGATCGGCCTGGCGCTGGCGCGTTACGCCGGACCCGAGCTGCCGGCGGTGGCCGCCAAGGCCGAACCGGTGGTGGGCAGCGACTGGGCCCACCACCTGGCCTCGCCGCTGGGCCTGTTCCTGCTGCAGCTGCTGGTGTTGCTGGTGGTCGCCAAGGGCGCGGGTGCGCTGCTGAAGCGGCTGGGCCAGCCGGCGGTGATCGGCGAGATGGCCGCTGGCCTGATGATGGGCCCGCTGGTGCTCGGCAGCCTGCTGCCGGGGCTGCACGGCGCGCTGTTCCCGGCCAGCTCGCTCGGTCCGTTGGGCATGCTCAGCCAGCTGGGCGTGCTGATGTTCCTGCTTGTGGCCGGTGCCGAACTCGACCTGGGCGGGCTGCGCGGCCGCCGCCGTTTCGCCTTCACCGTCAGCCATGCCGGCATTGCCGTGCCGTTCGTGCTGGGCGTGCTGCTGGCGATCTGGCTGTACCCCGAACACGGCCCGCAGGGCGTGGGCTTCACCGCCTTCGCGCTGTTCGTGGGCATTTCGCTGAGCATCACCGCGTTCCCGGTGCTGCTGCGGATCCTGGCGGACCGCGGCATCACCCACACCCCGCTGGGGCAGACCGCCATTGCCTGCGCGGCGCTCGGCGATGCCACCGCATGGTGCCTGCTGGCCTTGATCGTGGCCGCCGCCCAGGCCGCCGGCTGGGTGCCGGCCAGCCTGAGCCTGCTGTGCGTGGTGGTGTTCATCGCGCTGATGCTGGGCGTGGTCAAGCCGTGGTTCTCGCGCCAGGTCATCCAGCCGGGCAGCGAAGGCCGCTGGCTGCTGGGCATGCTGCTGCTGTCGCTGGGCAGCGCACTGGTCACTGAAGTACTGGGCATCCATGCGCTTTTCGGTGCGTTCGCGGCCGGCGTCGCCGTTTCGTCAAATGCGCAGCTGCGCGGGTTGTTGATCGCCCGGGTCGAGCCGTTCGCGGTGACCCTCCTGCTGCCGTTGTTCTTCGCCATGACCGGCCTGCGCATGCGCGCCGATGCGCTGCAGGGCAGCGACCTGCTGCTGTGCGCGGTGGTGATCGCGGTGGCCACGCTGGGCAAGCTGTTCGGCACCTGGAGCGCGGCGCGCAGCGCGGGCATGGACAACCACGAGGCCTGGAAACTGGGTGCCCTGATGAACACCCGCGGCCTGATGGAGCTGATCGTGCTCAACCTGGGGTACGAGCTGGGCTTCCTCGGCGACCGCCTGTTCGCGGTGCTGGTGATCATGGCGCTGGTGACCACCGCCATGACCGGTCCGTTGTTGAGCTGGATGGAGCGCCGGAAGGCCTGAGCCGGGCAGGGCCAGGCGCTACCGGTGATGGCCGGCAGCGTCGGGTTCCAGCAGCAGGGTGTACTTCGCCTTGCCGGGCAGGAACGACGACGGCCTGCCGTGCACCCAATCCTCATGGCCCGCGCCCCAGAACGGCGACAGCGGGTGGCCGCTCTGGCCACCGGGCATGTGGATGATGCCGTCGGCTTCGTGTCCGGGCGATACCACCATGCGTTGCGACGCCCCGAACGACGGGCCCTGCACGCGCGGCAGGTTGCTGTCGCCGGGCAGCGCATCGGCCGGCATGCACAGCCACGGCCGGGCGAAGGCGGGCAGGGCGCGGCTGATGGGGTGGCAGATGGCCGCCGTGTTGCGTTCACCCCAGGTGCGCTGGGACAGGTCCGGCCCCTTTTCGGCCAGCTCGGTGCCCGCCTGCCGTGCCGCATCGGCCAGCAGCGCGTTCCAGTTCGGGTACGGTGCCGGCAGGAGATGCGCGGGCTGCTCGGTCACCAGTGGCCACAGCACGCCCTCGATCTGCGCCAGCCTGGGCTCCAGGTAGTTTTCGCCCAGGGTTTCCTTGGCCGGCGCGAGCAGCGCGGTGGTCATGATGTCCTGCACCTTGCTGCGGAAGCCGCGTGCGAGCCGGTAGCTCACCGCATCGGCCGATGCGTGGCCTTCCCACTGCCGGCTGGCCGCCTCAAGACGCTTCAATGCCGGGTCATCGCTGTATTCGACCACCTGCCGCAGCAGGGTCCACCAGCGCTCCAGGAACACCGCGCGATCGTCCAGCTGGATCGCCAGCAGGTCGCGCTCGCTGAAACGCTGCTTTGCGTTGAGGTCGTCGCGGATCTGCCGCCCGCGCGCCCCCAGGTCGTAACCGGCGTTGCCGGCCACCGCCAGGTCGGCGCCATCCAGCACGCGGCCGTTGGCGGTCCACAGCCGCTGGGCGGGTGGGTCCACCAGGGCCGGTGACTGGTCGCTGCGGATCGCCCACGGCGCGCAGCGGGCCGGTGCGGCGCTGGTGAAGCCGTTGGGCGGGCAGTCCGCCGCGCGGTCCGGGCGGGCGCCGATCAACCGCCAGGCAATGCGCCCCTTCGCGTCGGCCAGCAGCAGGTTCTGGGTGGGAATGCCGGCGCGGTCGGCGATCTTCAGCGCGTCGTCGAGGTCACCGGCCCGCGCCATGTCGGCGAACGCCATGCTGACCGCACCCGGCAGCTGTGCCGTCCAGCGCAAGGCCTCGCCGCTGCCATCGGCGCGCTCGTGCAGGATCGGGCCCCACGCGGTTTCGCGCACGCGCAGGGTCACGGTGGCGCCACCGGCCACGCGGATGCGCTCTTCATGCACCCGGACGCCGTCGGCGCCTGCGGGCACGGGCATGAAGTCGGCGTTGTCGATGTAGCTGTTGGTGAAGCCCCAGGCGACATGGCCGTTGCTGCCGACCACGATCGCCGGCAACCCGGGCAATGAGAAGCCGCTGACATCCACCTGGCCGCCCGGTGCGCCGGGGTCGGGGTAACGCAGCCGCACCCGGAACCACAGGTTCGGCGCCCGCAGGCCCAGGTGCATGTCGTCGGCGAGGATCGCGCGGCCATCGGCGGTCAACGCGCCGGCCACCGCGAAATTGTTGCTGCCATGCACGTCCTGCTCCGTACCCGCAGCGGGGATCGTGCGGTCGGTAGGTAACGACCGTTGGTCGTTACGCAACTGAAATGCATCGGAGGGCGGCAACAACGCGTTCCCACGCGCCTCGCCAAACAAGGGCGCATCCCATTCGCTGCCATCGTGGCTGAGCAGCGCATACAGCGCCGGCGGCGCCACCTCGCGGATCCGGCGCATGGCCAGCTCGTTCTCGTTGGCGGGGTCCTGCAGGTCCGCGTACATGGCCAGCCCGGCCAGCACCGAATCGGTGGCGGTCCATGCGGCGGGTTGCTGGCGCAGCAGCAGGTAAGGCCAGGGGCGCACGCGCAGGCTGTCCAGGCCACGGTTGACGCCTTCCACGTAGGCCTGCACCACCTGCGGGCGCTCGCCCAGCGCCTGCGCAAGGTGCGCATCGGTGCGCGCACGCAGGCGATGCACCCGCATGCGCTGGTCGGTGGGCACGGCGGCCGAACCGAACAGCTCCGAGAGTTCGCCGGCCGCCGCGCGGCGCATCAGGTCCATCTCGAAATAGCGCTCCTGCGCATGCACCAGCCCCAGTGCCCGCATCGCATCGGCCTCGCTGCCGGCATCGATGGTGACCACGCCCAGCGCATCGCGGCTGACGCTGACCTTGGCCTGCAACCCGGCCACGGGCTGTTCGCCCTCCAGCGCTGGCAGGCTGCCGCGCAGCAGGAACCAGGCCACGCCGATCACGACGACCACGATCCCGACCAGCACCCCGAACGCCCACGCACCCCGTTTCAGCCAACGACGCATCCCACGCTCCCCGAAGAAGGTCATGCAGGCCGACCCCACCTGCGCCTGCGCATGCAACTGATTCCGATTAGATCACGGCGATCCGGGATAGGGCACCATGGCCCCCATCGATTCACAGGAGCTCCCCCATGAAAGGCCATCCCGACGTCATTGAATGCCTGAAGGAACTGCTGCGTGGCGAACTTGCCGCGCGCGACCAGTACTTCATCCACTCGCGCCGCTACGAGGACCAGGGTCTGTTCGCGCTGTACGAGCGCCTCAACCACGAGATGGAGGAGGAGACCCAGCACGCCGACGCGCTGCTGCGCCGGATCCTGTTCCTGGGCGGCAATCCGGACATGCGCCCGCACGGCTTCGAGCCCGGCGTGACCGTGGAGGAAATGCTGCAGAAGGACCTGGACACCGAATACAGCGTGCGCAACAACCTGGCCGCCGGCATGAAGCTGTGCGAACAGCACCAGGATTACGTGAGCCGCGACATGCTGCTGGTCCAGCTCAAGGACACCGAAGAAGACCACGCCTGGTGGCTGGAACAGCAGCTGGGCCTGATCAAGCGCATCGGCCTGGCCCTGTACCAGACCAGCAAGATGGACGCGAAGGGTACCGCCGCGCATTGATGCACCCCGTGCCGACCAACGGTCGGCACCTACCGCGACGTATGCCGACCAACGGTCGGCACCTACCGGTAGCGCCCGACCGTTGGTCGGGCGGAATCAACAGCCAGCCAGCCAAACGCCAGCCAGCGACGGATACAAAAAAACCGGGGAAATCCCCGGTTTTTTTGTGGGCGATCACTCCACCGACAACCCTTCCACCTTCTGCCACCCACGCGGCAGCAGGTGCCCACGGCTGGCGCGGCTGCCGAGGTAGGCCTCCAGGTCTTTGTACGACAGGTTCATGGTGCGCTGCCCGCTGCGCACCAGCAGGGTGTTGCCCGGGCCCACCGCCACCACCGCGACCACGCGCTCGGTGGCCAGCTTGGCCTTGGGGATCTCGATGATCTTGTTGCCCTTGCCCTTGTCCAGTTCCGGCAGGTCGCTGGCGGGGATGGCCAGCAGGTTGCCCGAGCTGGTCACCGCCACGATGCGGTCGGTGTCCGGGTTGGCCACCACGGCCGGGGTCAGCACCTTCGAACCGGAGGTCAGGTTGAGCATCGCCTTGCCGGCCTTGTTGCGCCCGGTCAGGTTCTCGAAGCGGGTCACGAAGCCATAGCCGTGGGTGGACGCCAGCACGAAGCGGGTGGCGTTCTCGCCGCTGGCCAGGGTCATGAAGGCGCTGCCCGGGGCCGGCGAGAAGCGGCCGGTGAGCGGCTCGCCATTGCCACGTGCCGAGGGCAGGGTGTGCACCAGCGTGGAATAGGCGCGGCCTTCGCTGTCCAGGAACGCCACCTGCTGCGTGCTGCGTGCACGTACCGAACCCAGCAGGGCATCACCGTCGCGGTAGGACAGGGTGGACGGGTCCATGTCGTGGCCCTTGGCCGCGCGGATCCAGCCCTTTTCGGACAGCACCACGGTCATCGGCTCGCTCGGCACCAGCTCGGTTTCGTCGATCGCCTGCGCGGCGCCACGCTGCACCAGCGGCGAACGGCGCGCATCGCCGAACTTCTTCGCATCGGCCACCAGCTCGTCGCGGATCAGCTTGCGCAGCTTGGCCTTGCTGTCCAGGATCGACTGGATCTTGTCGCGTTCCCTGGCCAGCTCGTCCTGCTCGCCGCGGATCTTCATTTCTTCCAGGCGCGCCAGCTGCTTGAGCTTGGTTTCCAGGATGTATTCGGCCTGGTCGTCGCTCAGGTCAAAGCGCGCGATCAGCGCCCGCTTGGGCTCGTCCTCGGTGCGGATGATGTGGATCACTTCATCCAGGTTGAGGAACGCCACCAGCAGGCCTTCCAACAGGTGCAGGCGACGCTCGACCTTTTCCAGGCGATGGGTGAGGCGGCGGGTCACGGTGGTGCCGCGGAACTGCAGCCACTCGCTGAGCAGCATCTTCAGGTTCTTCACCTGCGGACGCCCATCCAGCCCGATCACGTTGAGGTTGACCCGGTACA
>DGIP01000169.1:0-442 GCA_002386405.1 Stenotrophomonas maltophilia | reverse complement strand
GTCGGTGGTGGCGAACAGGTGGCCCATCAGCTGTTCGGCATCGACGCGGTTGGAACGCGGCACCAGCACCACCCGCACCGGGTTGGCATGGTCGGATTCGTCGCGGATGTCTTCCAGCCACGGCAGCTTCTTGGCGCGCATCTGCGCGGCGATCTGCTCGATCACCTTCGACGGCGAAACCTGGAACGGCAGCGCGTTGATGACGATGTTGGTGCCGTCCTTGAAGAACGTCGAGCGCGCGCGCACGCTGCCGTAGCCGGTCTCGTACATGGTGCGCAGGTCGGCGGCCGGGGTGATGATCTCGGCCGCGCTCGGGTAATCCGGGCCCTTCACGTGCTCGAGCAGGTCGCCGATGCTGGCCTCGGGATCATCCAGCAGGTGCAGCAGCGCGCTGACGATCTCGTTGAGGTTGTGCGGCGGCACGTCGGTGGCCATGCCCACG
>DGIP01000254.1 GCA_002386405.1 Stenotrophomonas maltophilia | reverse complement strand
CGCATCGCCCTGCCCGGCCGTATTCAGCTCCGGATACAGGTCATCCCCCCGGATCGGCGCCCCCAGCGCGGCCATATGCACGCGCAGCTGGTGCTTGCGGCCGGTTTCGGGGTGCAGCCGATAGCGCCACCACGGCCCCTCTCCGTCGATCACCTCGATCCGGGTCCGCGCATTCGGCTCGCCCGGGGCCTCGGCCATGCGGAAGAAGGGCTCGCCCGGCACCAGGCGGCTGTGCCGCTCCAGCGGGAAGGCCTGTCCGGGCAGCGCCGGCGCAATGGCCTCATAGGTCTTCACGATGCGCCGCTCACGAAACAGCCGCTGATACGCATCGCGCGTCCCAGGCCGCGTAGAGAACAGCACCAGCCCCGCCGTCAGCCGGTCCAGCCGATGCAGGGGCACCAGGTCGGGATTGCCGGTCCGCGCCACCAGCCGGGCCAGCAGGGTCTGCTGCACGTACCCGCCGGCCGGGGTCACCGGCAGGAAGTGCGGCTTGTCGGCCACCAGCAGGTGCGCGTCCACATGCAGGATCGCCTCCTGGAACGGGATCACCAGCTCGTCGACTACTTCACGGAAGTAGTGGATCTCCAGCCCCACCTGCCAGGGGTGGTCGGCCGCCAGCGCCCTGCCCTGCGCATCGCGCACCCGGCCGCGCGCGAACCGGTCCTGCCATTGGCCGCGGTCGATGCGCGGGAACCGCGCGCACAGCCCCTCCAACAGGCAGCTCCAGTCGCCCGGGGGCAACTGCAGGCGGCTGGCGGCAACGTGGCCGGTAATCGGATCGGACGGGTGCATACCCCACGCATTATCATGGCGCTCTTTGTTTACGGTACCCCCATGGCCCTCACCGCCACCATCCGCAAGGCCGAACTTCAGATCAGCGACATGGATCGCGGCTACTACGCCACCCATAACCTGACCCTGGCCCAGCACCCGTCCGAGAACGACGAGCGCCTGATGGTGCGGCTGCTGGCCTTCGCGCTGAACGCCGACGAGCGCCTGGAGTTCGGCCGCGGATTGAGCGTGGACGACGAGCCCGACCTGTGGCGCCGCGACTACACCGGCGAGATCGAGCAGTGGATCGAAGTGGGGCAACCCGACGAATCGCGCCTGCGCAAGGCCAGTGGCCGCGCCCGCGCAGTGCAGCTGGTGATGTTTGGCAGCAGCAATCTCACCGACACCTGGTGGAAGCGCAATGGCGCAGCGCTGAACAAGCTGTCGTCGCTTGAGGTCATGGACCTGCCGGGTGACTTCGTCACCGAGTGGGGCAAGCTGATCGAGCGCACCATGACCTGGAGCGTGATCATCGAAGACGGGGAAGTCCAGCTGATGTCCGACAAGGCACACCTGACGGTCACCCCGACCTGGCGCAAGCGCAAGCCGCAGGCCTGATCGCGCGCCGATGAGTACGATCCGCTGCGATGTCCTGGTGATCGGTGCCGGCGCTGCCGGGCTGATGTGCGCGCTCACCGCCGGCCGGCGCGGGCGCATGGTGCAGGTGATCGACCACGCCAACAAGGTCGGCAAGAAGATCCTGATGTCCGGCGGTGGCCGCTGCAACTTCACCAACACCGGCACCACCCCGGCCAACTTCCTGTCGGCCAACCCGCACTTCTGCAAGTCCGCGCTGGCGCGCTACACGCCGTGGGACTTCATCGACATGGTCGAGCGGCACGGCATCGCGTACCACGAGAAGGAACTGGGCCAGCTGTTCTGCGACATCTCGTCCAAGCAGATCGTGCGCATGCTGGTGGACGAATGCACCGCCGCCGGCGCGCAGATCCGCACCGACTGCGCGGTGGAGAAGGTCGAGCGCGGCGCGGACGGCTTCCACGTGCAGACCGCGCAGGGCCGCTTCCATGCCGCCTCGCTGGTGGTCGCCACCGGCGGCCTGTCCATTCCCAGCCTGGGCGCCACCGGCTTCGGCTATGAGCTGGCCCGCCAGTTCGGCCACGAGGTGCTGCCGACCCGCGCCGGGCTGGTGCCGCTGACCCTGAGCGGCAAGCACCAGGAGCGCTTCCACGACCTCAGCGGGGTCGCGCTGCCGATCGCGGCGCGCTGCAACGACGTGGAATTCCGCAACTCGATGCTGATCACCCATCGCGGCATCAGCGGCCCGGCGATCCTGCAGATCTCCTCGTTCTGGCAACCCGGCGACGACCTGCGCCTGGACCTGCTTCCCGGCCAGGATGCCGAAGACTGGCTGCGCACGATGAAACGCGACCGGGGTGCGGCCGAGCTGCGCACGGTACTGTCCGAGGTACTGCCGCGCCGGCTGGCGCTGCGCCTGTGCGAACACTGGCTGCCGGACCGCCCGGTGCGCCAGATCGACGAGCGCGAGCTGCGCCAGGCCGCCGCCCTGCTGCAGGATTTCCCACTGGTGGCCAGCGGCACCGAAGGGTACCGTACCGCCGAGGTCACGCTGGGGGGCGTGGATACCCGCAAGGTGTCGTCCAGTACCTTTGAATCGCAACTGGTGCCGGGCCTGCACTTCGTCGGCGAAGTGCTGGATGTCACCGGCTGGCTGGGGGGATACAACTTCCAGTGGGCCTGGGCCTGCGGCCATGCCGCCGGCCAGGTCGTGTAGCCGTCCTTTCATTCCGTGATCGGCGCCCGCCGCCGGCATGGACGAAGTCACATGCATCGTGTATCAAGTTTGCAGTCCGGGGAGTAGTGAATGCAGAACGCGAATGACATCACCGTCCGCCTGCTGATCGTGGATGACAGCGGCGAGAACGCCGAAACCATCGTCAGCATGCTGCGCAACAGCGGCATTGCCGTGCGCCCGGCGCGCCCGCAGAACGCCGAGGAGCTGGGCCAGATCATCGGCGGCCAGCCGATCGACCTGGTGCTGGCCGCGCCCGCGCAGAGCATCCCGCTGCTGCAGGTGACCCAGCAGATCGCGGCCAGCGGCAAGGACATTCCGATGATCCTGCTGGCCGAGACCATCAACGAAACCGAATGGGTGGAAGCCAGCGCCAACGGCATCCGCGCGGTGGCCCTGCGCAGCCGCCCTGAGCACCTGCTGGCGGTGGTGCGCAACGAGTGGACCGACCTGCACGCACGCCGTGGCCTGCGCCGCATCGAGGCGCAGATGCGCGAGACCGAGCGCCGCTGCGATGCGCTGATCTCCTCCTCGCGCGACCCGATCGCCTACGTCCATGAAGGCATGCACATCCGCGCCAACGAGGCGTACCTGGAGATGTTCGGGTTCGAATCGTTCGACGACGTGGAAGGCATTTCGCTGCTGGACATGGTCGCCCCGCAGCACGTGGACGGCTTCAAGCAGCTGCTCAAGTCGCTGAGCAAGGGCGAGGCGCCGCCGCCGCAGTACCAGGTGGACGCGCGCAACCAGGACGGGGCGGTGTTCGCCGCCACGATGGAATTCACCCCGGCCACCTATGAAGGCGAGAGCTGCCTGCAGGTGGTGTTCCGCCGCCGCATGGAATTCGACCCGGAGCTGGCCCGCGAGGTCGAGGACCTGCGCCAGCGCGACCAGGTCACCGGGCTGCTCAACCGCCAGACCTTCATGCTGCACGTGGAAAACGCGGTGGCCCAGGCCGGCCGCAGCGAGGGCCGGTTCGGCCTGCTGCTGGTCGAACCGGACCACTACGCACGCCTGCTGCCGGATATCGGGCTGGACTCGGCCGATGCGTTGATCGCGGCGCTGGCACGGGTGCTGGCCGACACGGTCGGCGACACGGCGCAGCTGGCCCGCTTCGGCGAGCACAGCCTGGCAGTGCTGACCGAAGGTGCGTTCGCGCACACCGAGGCACTGGCGGACCGGATCCGCGAGGCCTTCGCGGCGCAGGTGTTCAGCATCGGCGAGCGTTCGGCCACCGTCACGGTCAGCATCGGCGGCGTGCAGGTGGGCGAGAAGATCGCGAGCATCGGCCAGGTGCTGGCGCGCGCCACCGAATGCCAGCAGGCCGCATCGGAGCTGGGCAACACCAGCCGCATCTTCGATCCGGCGGCAGTGGACCGCGTGGAAGAGGAACGCATCCAGCGCTGGGTGGCCCGGATCAACGAGGCACTGGCCGGCGACGGCTTCCAGCTGCACTACCAGCCGGTGCTGAACCTGGGCGGCGAGGCGCTGGAGCTGTACGAGGCGTACCTGCGCCTGGACAACAACGGCGAGCTGCTCAGCCCGACCGCCTTCCTGGGCATCGCCGAGGAGCACGGGCTGCTGGCGGACATCAACCGCTGGGTGGTGGCGCACGCGATCAGCGTGCTGGGCGAGCGCGAGCGCGCCGGCCATGCCACGCACATGATGGTGAAGATCACGCCGGAGTCGTTCAACGACCCGCAGATGGTGGCCACCATCCGCCGCGAGCTGCAGGCGCACGGGGTACCGGGCGAGCGGCTGTGGCTGCACGCGCCGGAAGCGAAGGTGTTCACCCACCTGCGCAACGCGCAGCAGTTCCTGGCCGACGTGGCGCCGCTGGGCTGCCGGATCGGGCTGGAGCAGTTCGGTTCGGGCCTGGATTCGTTCCAGCTGCTGGCGCACTTCCAGCCGCAGTTCCTCAAGCTGGACCGCGACTTCACCAGCGATTTTGCCCGCACCCGCGAGAACAGCGAGAAGATCGCCGAAATCACCACCCGCGCGCAGGAAGCCAACATCCGCACGATCGCCGAGTTCGTGGCAGACAACGGCTCGATGAGCCTGCTGTTCAGTGCCGGCGTTGATTACGTGCAGGGTGAGTTCGTGGGGCCTGCTGCGCCTGCGATGAACTTTGATTTCGGGTGAGGTAGTGCCGCAAATCAAAACCGTGGGCCTGCGGTTTCACTGTATTGGGCCGGCGGGTGTGGGTTTGCGGGACACGCCGTGAATCCATCCCTGGAGGCTTGTAGAAAACATCCATGTTTTCTACAGTCCCGCAAACCCACCCCCGCCGACCCATTGACGGCTGGTCGGTGGCCAAGAGCGGAGCCGTAGAGCGACGCCCTGCG
>DGIP01000128.1:3696-3917 GCA_002386405.1 Stenotrophomonas maltophilia | reverse complement strand
CATGCAGATCTGGCCCTGGTACAGGAAAGCGCCGAAGATGGCGGCATTCACCGCGCCGTCGATGTCGGCGTCATCGAGCACAACGAACGGTGCCTTGCCGCCAAGTTCCAACAGGCTACGCTTCAGGTAGCGTGCGGACGTCTCGGCAATGATCCGGGCCACCTTGGTGGACCCGGTGAAGTTGACCCGCTTGACGGCCGGATGGGCAATGATCTTCTCGG
>DGIP01000128.1:2509-3503 GCA_002386405.1 Stenotrophomonas maltophilia | reverse complement strand
GATCTTCTCGGTCACCTCGCCGGCGTCGGCCGGTGCCGCGATGATGAAGTTCAGCACACCCGGCGGCAGGCCGGCGTCGATCAGGCAGCGCGACAGCAGTTCATGCGTGCGCGGGCTGCTTTCCGATCCTTTGAACACCACCGTGTTGCCGCACACGATCGGATAGGCAATGGCACGTGCGCCGAGCAGGATCGGGCCGTTCCACGGCACGATGCTGAGGACCACGCCGGCGCCCTGCCGCACTGTCATGGACAGGGTGCCGGGCTTGTCGGTGGGGATCGTCTCGCCCTGGATCTGGGTTGCAAGGCCAGCGGCTTCGCGGAACAGCGCCGCCGAACCCTGGACATTGAACGCAGCCCACAGGCGCGAGGCACCGACTTCGGCGGCCATTACCGTGCAGAACTCTTCCAGCCGGCTTTCCAGCAGATCGGCGGCCTTCAGCAGCACCTGGCGACGCTGGGTCGGCCCACTCCACTTCCACTCGGTGAACGCCTTGGCGGCCGATTCCACTGCAGCCAAGGCGAGTGCGGCGTCAACCACATCAATGGTGGTGATGGTCTCGCCGGTGACGGGGTGCTGGCGCTCGATGGTGCTGCTGCCGGCGACCGTGTTGTTGTCGATGATGATGTCGGATTTCATGAGGGTATTTCCACGCAAAAGGGGAATGACGCGTCAGGCGGCGATGCTGGAGAGACGTACGATCGGCTTGATCGTCGTGCCGTTCTCGCTGTCGGCCATGGCCTGGTTGAGTTGGTCGAAATCGTAGAAGCGCACCAGCTTCTCGAACGGGAAGCGGCCCTGGCGATTGAGTTCCACCAGCTTGGGAATGAAGGTCTTGGAGACCACGTCGCCCTGCACGATACCGATGATGCGGCGACCGGGAATCATCACGTCATTCACATTGAAGCTGGCCTCGGTACCCACCTTGGTCGCGCCGACAATGCCGCAGGTGCCCAGAATGCCAAGACTGTCGATTGCCTGGCGCAGGACCTCC
>DGIP01000128.1:2113-2303 GCA_002386405.1 Stenotrophomonas maltophilia | reverse complement strand
TGCCTGGCGCAGGACCTCCGCGCGGCCGCTGCATTCAAGTGAAAAGTCCGCCCCACCGTGGGTGATGGCACGAACCTGCTCGACCGGGTCCACCTCGCGGCTGTTGATGGTGTGGGTTGCACCCAACTCAAGCGCCAGCGCCAGGCGCGCGGGATTGACGTCAACGGCGATGATGGTGGTGGCACCGGCC
>DGIP01000128.1:836-1941 GCA_002386405.1 Stenotrophomonas maltophilia | reverse complement strand
GATGGTGGTGGCACCGGCCACACGGGCGGCCATGATCGCGGCCAGGCCAACCGCTCCCGTCCCGAACGCGACGAACGATGCGCCTGCGCCCACATCCAGAGCGCTCAGCACTGCGCCTGCGCCCGTCTGCAGGCCGCAGCCGAGCGGACCGAGGTACTCCAGCGGTGCATCGGCTGGCACCTTCACCACGTTGAGTTCGCTGGTGATGGAGTGCGTGGCGAAGGAAGACTGACCAAAGAAATGATCGTGCAGGTGACCACCATGCGCATCCTGGGCCGAACTGCTGCCATCAAGACGGCCGCCGGCGAAACACAGCTCGCCCATGTGCTGGCAGTGGGCCGGGTGGCCTGACGCGCACGGTTCACACAACCCGCAGAAGGCGTAGGTCAGCACCACGTGGTCTCCAACGGCGACGGTAGTCACCGCGCTACCAATGGCGTCCACTACGCCCGCGCCTTCATGACCCAGAATCATCGGCATGCCGGTCTGATACAGCTGGTCGCGCACGACCATGTCCGTGTGGCAAACGCCTGTGGCCACCAGGCGCACGCGGACCTCGTTGGGTCGCGGCTGCTCCAGGCTGGCCTGTTCGATCGCCAGCGGCTGACCCGACTGGCGCATCACGGCGGCCTGGATCGGGGTGCGGGTATTAAGGGGGGTATCGGTCACGATAAGTGCTCCTGCTGCCTGAGGCATCCGCTGCGATTCTTGCCTGCGTCTTGCCCATGGCGGGGCGCGGCACGGTCGTGGGGGTGCGCGGTTGTTAGGAGGCTGCGGGGAATCGAAGGGAGGGAGCGACTCCCCGCAGCCGGTGGAACCGTGAAGCAGCGCCGTTGCCCGGCGGGACAGCCCGAGGTTGGCTGACCCGCACCGTTGCAGCGGCGCAGACGCACTGTGCGCTTGTGCGTCTCGGGGATAAATGCTTAGGATGGCTCCACAATTGAAACCGAGCGTTGATAATGGACCGCCTGACCAGTCTTACGGTGTTCGTAAAGGCCGTTGATCTGGGCTCGTTCAGTGCTGCCGCCGAGGCACTCCAGATGTCCTCGCAGATGGTGGGCAAGTACGTTCAGGGCCTCGAAGGCCGGCTGGGCGTGCGGTTGCT
>DGIP01000128.1:0-655 GCA_002386405.1 Stenotrophomonas maltophilia | reverse complement strand
ACGCGCACCACGCGCCGACAGAGCCTTACCGACTTCGGTCGGCTGTTCTACGACAGAGCGCGCATCATTCTTGCCGAGGTCGATGCCGCCGAGAGCCTGGCCGCCGAGACCCGTGCCGTGCCCACCGGGCGACTGCGCATCAACGCGCCAGTCAGCTTTGGTATGAAGACGCTGTCCCCGCGCATCCCGATCTTCCTCAAGGAGCACCCCAAGGTGAGCCTGGAGCTCACGTTGAGCAACCGTGCAGTCGACCTGGTCGACGAAGGTTTCGACGCCGTCTTCCGGGTGGGGGTGCTGTCCGACAGCGGCCTGATTGCAAGGCCGCTAGCCCCCTATCGGCTGGTGGTATGCGCATCTCCGCAGTACCTAGCACAACATGGGGCGCCCGCCACGCCGGCCGACCTTGCGAACCATGAATGCCTTGGCTTTGCGTACACCGAGCTTCGCACGCAGTGGACCTTTGACGGTCCAAATGGCCGCGAAGTGGTGCCTGTATCGAGCCGGTTGATGGTCGACCATGGCGAGCCCCTGCTCTGCGCAGCGCTGGAGGGACTTGGTGTACTGCTGCAGCCCCTTGAGCTGGTGCGCGATGCGATGGCCGATGGCCGCCTTGTGGAAATCCTGCCTGGCTATGAGGCCCCGCCTCGGCCGCTGC
>DGIP01000089.1 GCA_002386405.1 Stenotrophomonas maltophilia | reverse complement strand
TGCCCTTGGCCGGGCCGATCACGCTGAGCGGGTGGTCCTCCGCCAGCACCTGGCTGATGCGGTAGTCACCGGGTTGCAGCTGCAGGCGGTCGCCCGCGGCGCTGGCCGCCACCGCCGTCACCAGGGTGTCTTCGCCCGGCGCGACGCGGTGCGCGCGGCCGCTGTCCAGCGCGGTGCGGGTGACCTGCTTGGGATACCAGCTCACGCCAACGCTATCGCGTGCAATCGGCGCCAGGTCGCGCGGCGCGCCAACCTCGATGCCGGCCGGCGGATACAGCAGGCCATTGGCCGCGCGCTGCAGGGCGAGGGTGCGGCCCTGCACGCCGTTCGGGAAACCGGGCGAGGCCGCTGGGCTCTGCACGTTGCCGCTGAAGGCAATGCCGGAAAGGTCGCCCTGGGTGCGCAGCAGCTCGCCGCTGCCATCGCCGACGAACAGGTTGTCGCTGATTCTGCTGCGCACGGGCATCGCGTTGCGCTCGTCGTCCAGCCCGGCACCCAGGAACAGGTAGCGCGCCTGCACGAAGCTGTTGTGGCTGATCCGCGCGTTGTCGACCTGCTCATAGCGGTTGAGCGGCGCATCGCGGGTGCCGGCCATCACCGCCAGCGCCGAGGCGAAGCCATCGCCGGCCACCCCTTCGAAATAGTTGTCGCGCACGATCTGGTCGCGGTTGATCACCCGCACGCCACCGGTGTGCGGCTTGCCGTTGCCCAGGAAGATGTTGCGCTCCACCACGTTGCCGTGGCCGTGGCGCAGCACCATCGAGCCGCGCGATTCCTTGAACACGTTGCCGCGGTACAGGTTGCCGCCGGACTTGTTGGAGACGATCTCCACCTCGCCATCGCAGTGCTCGAACCAGTTGTTCTCCACCACCGAGTTGGAGGCCGACTGCGAATCGTGGCTGGTGCCCACCCGGATGGTCTCGCCGCCGTTGCTGCCCAGGTTGGGGCGCGGCCCGAACCAGTTGTGGTCGATGCGATGGCGGTTGTCCAACCCGCTGGTGGTATTGCGCACCACCACCAGGGTGGTGCCGGCGTTGGTCTTGCCCACCAGCTGGTTGTGGTCGAAGCGGTTGAATGCACCGTACATGGCCACCCAGTTATCGGACTGGGCGCGGTCGGGCTTGTTGTAGCCATCAATCACGATGCCGGTGACCCGGCTGTGCTCGGCCCATGCCTTGGAGGAACTGCGGAAGCTCACCACCTCGCCGCCCGGCGCCCAGCCATCGCGGAACACCAGGTTGGAGACTTCCAGGTAGGCCCCGGCCAGCCGCAGCTGCGACTGCCCGCTCAGGATCACCTTCCCCGGCGTCTGCGCGGTCAGCCGAATTGGTTGACCAATGTTGCCGGTCCCCGTCAGCAGCAGATCGACATCCCGCCACACCCCATCCGCCAGAATCACGGTATCGCCAGGTTTCAGGCCCTTGGCGGCAGCAGCGTACCCAGCCGCGTCATGCACCAAGTGCTCAGCAGACCAGGCAGCCCCAGGCAGGAGCGCCAGTGCCAACCCCGTTGAAAACCATTTTCCGTGTCGGGCGGCGGGTCCCGGGCGCGTGGCGACGCGCTCAACGCAATGGCGCCCGCCTTTCATGGGGCGCGGACCCCACCAACGCCAACGCTCTACCGCCCTACTCACACCCACATCTTGTTGCTGTGCCACAGGTTAACCCTCCCAGATCACCGTAGACCCCAACGCGAGTCCGGATGGTAACAGCCTCGACCGCAACGACGTCAACCACAATCACATACCACTTTAGCCGCAGCTGGTAAGCCATTTGCGCAAATATCTGCTGCATCCGCACATAAATGTGGCTGAAACTGGTCTAGGTGGATTACCGGGGTAGACTTTAGTACCAATTCATTGACATTGGTCCTTCAACCGTGAATCTTCCGGATCGAATCCGTGTATTCGGACGATCCATCCTGGGAGGGAGATCACGATGTTGCATGACCGCCGTACGGCCTCGCCACGAGGCTTCCGCCACACCGCGCTGCACAGCGCGCTGTTCTATGCCCTGTGCGCCACCGCGGCCCTGCCGCTGGCCCATGCACAGGACGCCGCCCCGGCCACCGCGCCGGCGCAGGCCACCACCCTGGACCAGGTCCAAGTGACCGGCACCCGCGGCACCATCCAGACCTCGATCGACAAGAAGCGCGACGAGACCGTGGTGTCCGACGTGCTCTCGGCCGAAGACATCGGCGACCTGCCGGCGTTGTCGATCGGCGAAGCCATCGAAACCATCACCGGTGCCTCCACCCACCGCGAGAAGGGCGGCGCCTCCGAAATCTCGATCCGTGGCCTGGGCCCGTTCCTGGGCTCGTCCACCTTCAATGGCCGCGAGGCCACCAACGGCAGCGGCGACCGCTCGGTGAACTTCAACCAGTTCCCCTCGGAGCTGATCAACACCGTGGCCATCTACAAGACCCAGCGCGCCGACTTCGTCGAAGGCGGCACCGCCGGCACCGTCAACATGGAAACCGTCAAGCCGCTCGAATACGGCAAGCGCACCTTCCAGCTGGACGGGCGCGGCACCTGGCAGGAATACGACGATCGCCTCAAGGACGGCGACGGCGTGGGCTGGCGCGGTACCGCCAGCTACATCGACCAGTTCGATTTCAGCGGCGGCGGCAAGCTCGGCGTCTCGGTCGGCCTGCAGGCGCTGGAAGGCAGCAACCCGGAGGAAATGTTCTCCAGCAGCACCACCTGGGCCGCCTGCGATGGCCGCGAAGTGGTCGGCGCCACCCGCAACTGCACCCAGGTCAACGGCAACGACGTGGCCAACGGCGTGCCGTACTACCTGGTGCCCGGCAGCCGCCTGTACCGCCAGTTCATCGAACACGACAAGCGCGATTCGCAGTTCGGCGCGCTGCAGTGGCGGCCCAACGACGCGGTGGAAGTGAACCTGGATTACCAGCACTCCAAGCGCGACTACACCGAAGACCGCTCGGACCTGACGTTGTCGTCGATGATGCGCAACATCAACAACCGCGTGGTCAGCGACGATGGCGCGCTGCTCAGCCACACCGGCAGCACCACCATCGATTCCACCGGCAATTTCCTTGAACGCAAGGAGGAGTACACCGGCGGCGGGTTCAACGTGATCGTGCGGCCCAGCGCGGCGTGGATGTTCTCCACGGATCTGTCCTACTCCAACACCCAGCGTTCGCAGATCGAGCGCTCCACCCGCCTGCGCGCCGGGCGTACCGACGTCAACGGCAACCCGGTGGCCGGCATCAAGAACACCCGCTATGTCGATTACACCTACGACTACAGCGGCGATGTGCCCAGCATCTACCTCGATCCGGCGTTCGACGTGAACAACCCGGACAACTTCACCGATTCGGCCCTGATCCGCCGCCGCCAGCAGGACCGCGAACACACCATCCGCGCCGGCCGCTTCGATGCGGCGTTCACCCCGGAAAGCGGCTTCTTCACCGCGCTCAAGGGTGGCCTGCGCCGGTCGGAAGCCACCTACACCGACTTCACCGACACCGTGGATGTCACCACCACCAATGTCGCCGCGATCCGCGCCGCCAACCAGGCCTGCCGCCAGGCCTTCCCGCAGGATGATTTCCTGGCCAACGCCAGCGGCAACACCATCGACCAGTGGGCCACCTTCGACAGCCGCTGCCTGTTCAAGGCCTTCACCGGCGTGGACGACACCGGCCTCAGCGCGGACCTGCGCGACCCGGCCAACAACGATGTGACCGAAAAGACCAGCGCCATCTACCTGATGGGCGACTACAGCAGCGAATGGTTCGGCGTGCCGGTCACCGGCAACATCGGCGTGCGCTGGGTGCACACCGACGTGCGTTCGATGGGCCTGCGCAGCGGGCTGGACGTGGTCAACAACCCCGACGGCACCGTGACCCTGCGGCCCACCGGCGACTTCACCCGGCAGGTGCTCAAGTCCAGCAACAACGAATGGCTGCCCAGCTTCAACGCCGCCTTCGAACTGCGCCCGGACCTGCTGCTGCGCGTGGGCGCCTACCGCGCGATGTCGCGCCCGGACCTGGCCGCGCTCGGCTACGGCCGCAGCTTCAACCTGGATGAGGTGGATACCGAATTCGGCAGCGTGGCAGATGCGCTGGGCAACATCACCGCCACCGGCAACCCGCGCGCCACCCCGCTGATGTCGTGGAATGCCGATGTCTCGCTGGAGTGGTACGCCAACGCCGATTCCATGCTGTCCACTGCCGTGTACTACAAGCAGTTCAACGGCGGCTCGGTGCCGGTGGTGGTGGGCGAGAACTTCGACATCGACGGGGTGAGCGTCACCGTGCCGGTGGAGCAGCTGGCCACCAGCGACCAGAAGAGCGACCTCATCGGCTTCGAGCTCACCGGCTCGCACAGCTTCTCCTACCTGCCGGGCATCTTCGCCGGGCTGGGCGTGAAGGCCAGCTACAACTACGCCCATTCCAACTTCAAGACCGAAGACCTGCGCCTGGGCGAGTCCACCGACCCGAGCACCGGCATCGTCACCCCGGGCATCGTGGAGCCGGCCAACATCTTCGGCCTGTCCAAGCACGTGGCCTCGGCGCAGGTGTACTGGGGCCTGGGCAAGCTGGACCTGCAGGCCATCTACAAGTACCGCTCCGATTACTACCAGCAGTTCGTCGGCGACCCGGCGCAGAACCGCTACGTGCGCGACAATGGCTCGCTGGACTTCCGCGCCACCTACAAGGTGAACAAGCACCTGTCGGTATCGCTGTCGGCCAGCAACCTCACGGACGAGCCGCGGGTGTCGGATATGCCCATCCTGGGCAGCTTCCGCGAGTACACCACCTACGGCCGGCGGTATTATCTGGGGGTACGCTACCGTTTCTAAGCGCAACTCCGGTTCCCAGCCACCGTACAGCCAGGCCTTGAAGATGTCCGAACCCCGCCTTTACCAGTCCATTGCCGCTGAAATCGTCGCGCTGATCGAGAAGGGCGAATTCCCGCCCGGCTCGCGCCTGCCCGGAGAACGCGACCTGGCCGAACGGCTGGGGGTGAGCCGGGTGACCGTGCGTGAAGCGGAAATCGCCCTGGAGGCGCAGGGCCTGATCACCATCAAGACCGGTTCGGGCGTGTACGTGAAGGCACGTCCGGCAGCCGCCCCTGGCGCGCTGCCGGATGTATCGGCGTTCGACCTCACCGCCGCCCGTGCGGTGATCGAAGCCGAGGCGGCGGCCATGGCCGCCAGCCGCATCACCGATGCGGAAGTGGAAATGCTGGAAGGGCTGATTGCGGCCATGACCGACCCGGCCTCGAGCGAGGCGGCGGCCAGCGAGGCCGACCGCCAGTTCCACCTGGCCATTGCACGCATCGCCGGCAACCCGGTGGTGGAGCACTGCGTGCAGCTGATCTGGCGCATGCGCAACGAGTTGCCGCGGGTGCGCCAGGTGTATGCCAACGTGTGCCACAACGACGGCGACACCCGCAACGACGAACACACCGCCATCCTCGATGGCCTGCGCCTGCGCGACCCGGGCGCGGCCCGCACGGCAATGCGCAATCACTTCCAGCGGCTGTTCGAATCGATGCTGGAAGCTACGGAAAATGAGGCGCTGGCGGAAATCCGCCGGCGCACCCAGCAGGACCGCGAACGGTTCCTGGCCGCTACCGCCCGTTGAGGGATCCAGCCACGCAGGGCGTGGCTCTACGGGATGCGCGCG
>DGIP01000166.1 GCA_002386405.1 Stenotrophomonas maltophilia | reverse complement strand
CGATCGGCACCACCTGGTCGTCATCGCCATGGATGATCAGCGTCGGGACGTTGAACCGCTTCAGGTCCTCGCGGAAGTCGGTGGCCGAAAACGCGGCGACCGAGTCATACGTGTTCTTGATGCCGCCCAGCATGCCCTGCGCACGCCAGGAGTCGATCAGCGCTTGGTTGGGCTTGGCGCCGGGACGGTTGTAGCCATAGAACGGACCGCTCGCCACGTCGCTGAACAACTGCGCGCGGTTCTCAAGCTGGCCCTTGCGCAGGCCGTCAAAGACCTCGACCGGGACGCCGCCGGGGTTGTCGGCGGTCTTGAGCATGAAAGGCGGCACCGCGCTGATCAACACGATCTTCTTGACCCGGCCGGTGCCATGGCGGCCGATGTAACGGGCCACTTCACCGCCGCCGGTAGAGAAGCCGACCACCGTGATGTCCTTCAGATCCAGCGTGTTGATCACCGTGGCCAGGTCGTCGGCGTAGTGATCCATGTCGTTGCCGTCCCACGGCTGGCTGGAACGGCCATGGCCGCGGCGGTCGTGCGCCACCACGCGGTAGCCGTGATTGGCCAGGAACATCATCTGCGCGTCCCAGCTGTCGGAATCCAGCGGCCAGCCGTGACTGAAGGTCACCACCGGGCCATCCTTCGGGCCCCAGTCCTTGTAGTACAGCTGCACGCCATCGGCGGTGGTGATGGTGCTGGGGGTGTGGGCAATGGCGGTGGGGGCGCTGGTGCGCGGCGGCTCGGTGGCCTGCGCGGTAGCGCCGGCTTGGACGCCAAGTGCCAGCGCTGTGGCGGCCAAGGTACGGGTGATCGTGTTCATGCTGTGGTCTCCTGCAGAGGGAAGGGGGAGGGTAAAAGCAGTCAACGAGCTCAGAAGTCCCAGAACACCGGCACCCAGCGGAAGACGTCGCCATCGGCCGAGACGCGGCCGACAGACGGGAAGGGCAGGTGGCTGGCCACCAGCATTTCGCCGGTACCGGCCAGTTCGTTGAGCAGGGTGATACGAACCTGCGCGGCGCCTTCCGGATCGTGTTCGAAGCCGTTGTGCCAGTTCGGCTGCTCGAAGCCGACCGCGAAGATGGCGTCACCGGCAAAGGTCAGGGCTTCGCCATTCGAGCTCAGGCGCACCACGCTGTGGCCGGGCGTGTGTCCGCCAGTACGGTGCGCAGTGACGCCGGGCGCAATCTCTTGCACCTCGTCAAAGGTGCGCACGTAGCCGCCGTACTCGGCCAGGAAGTGGGTAGCGGTGGCGCGCAGCGCATCGGGGAACCCCGGCGGCATGTTGGTGCGGGTGAAGTCGGGCGCCTTCCAGAAGTCCACTTCGGCGGCGGCCACGTGGATACGCAGCTCCGGGTGCAATTGCTCCTTTACGCCATCCACCAGCAGGCCGCCGATGTGGTCCATGTGCAGGTGGGTGATCACCACGTCGGTGATCTCGCCAAGGTCGATGCCGGAAGCGCCCAGGCGACGGATCAGCTGGCCAGCGCGCGGCAGGTTCAGGTCAGGGTCCATGCCGAGGCCGGCGTCGATCAGGATGTTCCGGTCCCCGCTGCGCACCACCATCACGTTCAACGCCCAGTCCAGCGCATCCGGCGGCAGGTACATCTCTCTGAACCACGGCGCGCGCTCGGCGGCGGAGACGTTGTGGCCGAGCATCTGGGTGGGCAACGGCAGCACGCCATCGCTGACCACCAGCACGTCGATATCGCCCACCTTGAGCGCGTAACGCGAGGGGACCAGCTCGTCGAGCGCGGGCGGGGGCGGGGCTACGGTGTTTTCCAGGCTGAACATGAGGAAATCTCCTTGGCGGGATCCACGGCAGGGGCGCCGTGCAGGATCAGCCTAGGGAAGGGCGCGCGCGGCCAGTAGATCCGCGCAAGGGCTCACGCTGTTGCCGATCAGGCAGCAATGCGGGGCGTTACGGGTGACGGCGAGGCCACACGCGTGTGTCTAGACTGGGCCCATGCCCAATCCCACACCTGTCCGCCTGGCCGATATCAACATCGAGTCCTACATCTTCTTCGGTGCAGGCGCGGCGGTCGCGTGGCAGCTTGCCGACCCCGGCGTAGGACGCGGCGTGGCCCGCCACAGCCAGACATTGAGGCGGCCGTTCTCACGGCTGCGGGCCACCATGAGCTACATCTACGCGGTGTCGCTGGGGACCGAAGAGGACCGGGCCACCATCGCCCGCCATGTCAATCGCGCGCACGTGCCCGTGCAGGGCGAGGGCTACAGCGCATTCGACCGCGACCTGCAGTTGTGGGTTGTGGCAACGCTCTACCGCGGTGGGCTGGAGATGTACGAACTGTTCGTTGGCCCGGTGCCGGCAAGCAGCCGCGAACCGCTGTATCGCGAGGCCTGGACGTTCGGGCGCACCCTGCAGGTGGTGGACGAGCAGTGGCCGCCCACGGCCGACGCCTTCGATGCCTGGTGGGAGAGCCGCCAATCAGGGCTGCGGGTGGACCAGGAAGTGCGCGCCTACCTGCATGCCGTGCTGGGCAGCGGCGCGCCGTGGTACCTGCGCCCAGCGCTGCCGCTGCAGGCGTTCGTGACGCGGGCGTTGCTGCCGCCGCATCTGAGGGAGATGTTCGCATTGCCATGGACGCCGGCAGACGAGAAGCGCTGGCAGCGCTTTCGTCGCTGGGCACCGCGTCTGTATTGGCTGCAGCCGCGCTGGGTGCGGCATCTGCCGGCGCGCTACTTCCTGCGAAAGCTCAGGCAGCCTCAGAAGTAAGCGAATCCTGAAAAATTCTTGCCTCCTGTACGGTTCCACTGCGCCTTCGCCACCCCGCCGGCAACGGCGGGGTGGCCCTTGGATCAGAACTTCCAACCCACCCGCGCGTAATAGAACCCGCCGTTGAAGCCATACGGCGAATGCACCGGGTACTCCGCGCCGGCCACGCCGGACCACGGGTTCTTGGCCGGGGTGCGGTCGAACAGGTTCTGTGCGCCCAGGCTGAAGTACAGGCCCGAGTCGAACTTCCAGCCCACTTCGGCATCCACGATCAATGCGCTGCCGCCGTAGATCGGCAGGCCGCCATCGGCCGCCGAGATCACGCCGCTGTCCAGGTGGTCTTCATACCAGGAGCTGTAGTAGTTGAAGCGCAGGTTGGCGTTGAAGATCTGCCGCTGGTGGTGGACGCTGAAATAGCCCTTGGTCTTGGGCAGTGATTTCTCCAGCTTGTACACGCGCGCTTCGTCGATGAAGTCCGGGTTGAAGCGGTCCACCTCGGTCTTGTTCCAGTTGGCCGCCAGCGAGTAGGTGGTGGTGCCACCGAAGTGATCGCTCTTGAAGCTGGTGACCAGGTCCACGCCCGTGGTGGTGGTGTCGAACGCGTTGCCGAAGTAGGTCACCTGGGAGATCGAGGCCGCTTCCGGGTTTCCGCCGGCCACCAGCGCCGCGCGTTCTTCCGGGGTCACCGCGAAACTGGTACTCAGCGCGATGCGGTCTTCCACCTTGATCTGGTAGCCATCCAGGGTGAGCAGCCAGTCGCCCTCGGTCCACACCGCACCCAGTGAAAGGTTCTTGGATTCTTCGGGCGTCAGTGGCTTTGCACCCTTGAGCTGCGCGATGGGATTGGTCGGCGGCAGGGTGGCGATATCTTCCAGCGCGGTACCGCCGAACACGGTGCTGATCTGGCTGATGTTGGCTTGGCCGGGCGTGGGCGCGCGGAAGCCGGTGTTGTACGCGCCGCGCAGCGCGAAGTGCTCGTTGAAGTCGAAGCGTGCGGTGACCTTGCCGTTGGTGGTGCTGCCGAACGAATCGTAGTCTTCAAAGCGCACGGCGCCGGCCAGCAGCAGGCGTTCGGTGACCTGCGCTTCCAGATCGGCATAGGCGGCCCAGTTGCGGCGGTCGAACGTGCCTGCGGTGCGCGTGCTGAAGCCGTTGAAGCCGTTGGAACCCAGCGCGAAGCCCTGCTCGGTGAGCGGGCCGATGGCGGTGGAGGGGCCATCGCCGGGGCTGATCTTGAAGCTCTCCTCGCGCCACTCGGCACCGGCCGCCAAGCGCAGCGGCTGGGTGGTGAAGCTGGCCGCGATATCCCGCGTCACATCAACGTTGAAGCTCTTCTCGGTCTGGGTGTTGCCGCCCGGGCGGAAGTACAGGCCATCGGGCTGGTCCGGGCCCAGCGAGGCGTTGACGGTGTTGTAGATGATGAACTCGATATCGTTGCGGCCCCAGGAACCGCTCACGTCCCAGTACCACTCGCCCAGGTTGCCCTTGGCGCCGGCGAAGATCGAGCTGTCTTCCAGCTTGCCGCCAAAGCGCGGGGTGAAGCCGCCGGGCAGGCTGGACAGGAAGGTGTAGCAGTTGGCCGGCAGCGCGGCCACGGCAGCGCTCACGCCGCTGTAGGGCAGCAGGTTGCCGGCGCCATCGCGCAGCGCGATGGTGGGGCAGGCACCGGCGCCGGTGAGGTTGCCCACCAGCAGGGTCTCGCCGCCGTCGTTGGAGTACACGCCCGAACGTGCGGTGGGGTCGCGGAAGTAGAAGCCGCCGTCCACATCGCGCTTGGCGTAGTTGCCGAACAGGTAGAAGTCCACCGCGTCTGTGGTGAGGCCCAGGTTGGCGACCAGCTTCAGGTCGTCGTCGACCTTGGGCGAGCCCCACACCTGCGCCGGATCGCCCACGCCGGGGTAGCCGGCAGCGATGGCCGCGGCCGCGTCATCGCGCTGCACGCTGCGCGAGGTGTCCTCGGCCTTGCGCCATTCGGCGGTAAGGGTGGCAAAGCCGCGCTCGGTCAGCGGCAGGCCGATCTGCGCCGAGTACTGGGTGGTCAGCCCGTCGCCCTTGTAGTACTGGCCGGTGAACACTTCGGCGGTACCGCCTTCGCGCAGCTTCTTCAGGCCGAAGTTGATCACGCCGGCAATGGCGTCCGAACCGTACTGGGCGGCAGCGCCGTCGCGCAGCACGTCCACCTGTTCCAGGGCCAGCGAGGGAAACACGGAAAGATCGGGACCCTGTGCGCCGTCGGACAGGCCGTGGCCCAGGAAGGTGATGACTGCCGCGCGGTGGAAGCGCTTGCCGTTGACCAGCAGCAGGGTGTTGTCCGGCGGCAGGCCACGCAGGTTGGCCGGGCGGATCAGGCTGGCCGCGTCATCGATGGGAATGGTGCTGACGTTGAACGAGGGGACCAGCACTTTGAGCTGGTCGAGCGCGTCGGTGGCGCCCTGGTTGCGGAATTCTTCGCCGCTGATGATGTCGATGGGTACCGCTGACGAGGAAACGGTGCGGGGCTTGGTGCGGCTGCCCAATACTGAAACCGTATCGAGGGTGGCGGTTTCCGGGTTGGTCGAAGCATTGTCGCTGTTCTGTGCCACCGCGGCGGAACTGGTGAGCAGCAGTGCGGCGGCCAGTGCCGCCTTTACTGAAGATGCCAATGGCGAAATTGCTTTCGGAGCGTGAACACACTTGCCAATGCGGTCGTTCATGCATGCACCTTGCAGTCTGGTTGTGGTTGGGTCGTTCTCGTTAAGTGCTCATCCGGTTGGTTCTCCTTGCGTGCCAGAGGGCTGGTGCGCTGCACAAATAATTAACAGAACGTAAACAGTACTGCAACGTATCTTTCGTTTTGACCTCATTCGTTCAAGACACGTGAGGCATGCGGCGCCCGCTTTCGCCCCTCGTTAGGGAGGCAAAACAGGGCAAAGTGTGAGTGTGATCTCAAACGAAATGAGACCAGTGGCACGATTCTGGCCGGAGGTGGCGATTCAGCCCGCTGGATTCAGGGCACTTCCAGCGACGCCTGCAGGGCGGCCGCGAGGGCCGCATCGCCGCTGACCAAGTCTTCCCAGCGCAGATCCAGGCCCTTCCGATGGCCTTTACGCACCAGCTTCAGACCCTCGGGGTCTAGGGTCAGGGTGTAGGACTCATTGCCGATCTGGACTTCGCGGCGCAAGGGTTTATCGAGCGGCGTCATGGGACCGGCCTCGTGTCATTCGTCCTGCAGCGATCCGCGGATCGAGCGCGCCAGGTCGCTGCGGGTGAACGGCTTGCCCAGGATGGCGATGTTGCGACCCACGGCGCCGCTGGCGTCGATGTCACGCGGGTAGCCGGAGGTGAACAGCACCCGCAGCGCCGGCTTGTGCGCCAGCGCGCGCTTGGCCAGTTCCCAACCGGACATGCCGGGCATCACGATGTCCGAGAACAGCAGGTCGACGTCGACGTCGGTGCGTTCAAGCAGGCGCATGGCCGAGGCGCCGTCGTGTGCTTCAAGCACGCGGTAACCCAGCTGCCGCAGGGTGTCCACGGTATACGCGCGCACGTCGTCGTTGTCCTCGGCCACCAGCACCGTAGCTTCCTCCTGCATCTCGTAACCGCCCAGGCCCCGGTGCTCGGTCTGGCCAGCCTGCGGCAGCTCGGCTGCCGAACGCGGGAACAGCAGGGTGATGGACGTACCCGCACCGGGCGCGGAATCCACCAACACGTGGCCGCCGGACTGTTTGACGAAGCCGTACACCATGGACAGGCCCAGCCCGGTGCCGCGCCCCACTTCCTTGGTGGTGAAGAACGGTTCGAACACGCGGGTCAGCGTCTCGGCGGACATGCCGTGGCCGGTGTCCTTGACCCGCAGCATCGCGTAATGGCCCGGCGGCACATCGGGATTCTGCGCGGTGAAGTCATCGTCCAGATGGGCGTTGTCCACCTCGATCACCAGGCGGCCGCCCTCCGGCATGGCATCGCGGGCGTTGACCGCCAGGTTGAGGACGGAGGCTTCCAGCTGGCTGGGGTCCACTTCCACGCACCAGATGTCCGGGTGGTGCACGATTTCCAGCTGCACCAGCTCACCCAGCGAACGGTGCAGCATGTCTTCCATGTCGCGCACCTGGGCGTTGAGGTCCACCGGCATGCTGCGCAGGGGTTGCCGGCGCGAGAATGCCAGCAGCCGCTGGGTCACGTTGGCCGCGCGCATCACGCCCTTCAACGCGTTGTCCAATGCGCGCGTGGAGCCATCCGCTACATCACCGAGGCGCTCGGTGAGCAGCTTGGCGTACTCCACGTTGCCGGCGATCACGGTCAGGATGTTGTTGAAGTCATGCGCGATGCCGCCGGTGAGCTGGCCCACCGCCTCGATCTTCTGGCTCTGCCGCAGTGCCTCTTCGGCCTGGCGGCGCGCGGTGGTTTCCACCGCTTCGGAAACCACGGCGGTGATGGTGCCCTGGTGGTCCAGCAGCGGGCGGAACGAAAACTCGAACGTGCGCTTGCCGGTGGGCAGCAACAGGTCCAGCTCATGCCGCGAGGCGTTGCCTGCGGCCGCCTCCAGCACCGCCTGGCAGACGATGGCCGGCACGCCTTCGGTATTGGCGAACCAGGCGGATTCGCAATAAAGTGCGCCGCGGACATCCTCCTTCGTGGCCAGGATCGCGGCCAGCGAGGCGGAGTTGGTATCGATGATGTGCCCATCCAGGGTCAGCAGGTTCTGGTGCTGGAAGCTGGATTCGAACAGCGCCTGCAGGCGGCTTTCACTGCGGTGCAGGGCAGAGGTGCGTTCGCTGACCTGGCGCTCCAGCGATTCATTGCTGGCCGTCAGCAGCGCCTGGACCTGCTTGAGCTCGCTGATGTCACGGGCCATGGCGTAGTAGCCCAGCACCCCGCCGTCGGCGTCGAGCTCGGGAACGAAGTCCACCTGCGCATGGCGCGGGGGACCGACGCGGCGGTGGGCAAGGGTTTCAAAACTGACCCGCTCGCCCCGCAGCACCTTGTCCAGGTGTTCCTGCAGGCCGGCGAACCCTTCGTCGCCGACCATCTCGCGTGCATGCCTGCCAACCATCGCCTCAGGGTCCAGGCCATGCCATTCCATATAGGCCTGGTTGGCGAAGCGGTAATGATGGTCGCGGTCGAGGTAGGCGATCAGCGCCGGCAATGAATCGGTGATCAGGCGCAGGCGCTGGTGGCTTTCGCGCAACGCGCTTTCGACCTGCAGCAACCGGCGCCGCTCCTGGGCTTCATTGATCGCGCGCAGGATCGCATCGGGCAGGCGTTGCAGCCGCGACTTGACCACGTAGTCACGGGCGCCGCGCTTCAACGCCTCGACGGCCAGCTCTTCGCTGAGCGTGCCGGAGACGAAGATGAAGGGCACCTCTGGCGCCAGGGCGCCGGCCAACTCCAGCGCCAGGTCACCGCTGAAGCCGGGCAGCACGTGGTCCGCCAGGATCACATCGAAGTCGTGTGCTGCCAGCGCATCACGCATGCCCTGGTCGGACCAGGTGCGCTCAAAGGTGAACGGCAGGCCGGCGCGGCGCAGCTGGAGCGTGATCAGCTCCGCATCGAGCGCGTTGTCCTCCACCATCAGGATGCGGATCGGTGTCGCGGGCAGATCGTCAGCCATCTTTGCGGCTCTTGGCACCAAACAGCGTGCCGTGCGGCGGCGGCTGGTTGGTGATGCCCCAGAACATGCCCAGGCCCTGGATCGCTTCGAGGAACTCCTTGAAGTCCACCGGCTTGACCACGAATGCGTTCACACCCAGCTCGTAGCTGCGGATCAGGTCCTGCTCTTCGCGCGAAGAAGTCAGCATCACCACCGGGGTGCTGCTGAGCGCCGCGTCGGTGCGGATTTCCTTCAGTACGTCCAGTCCGTTGAGCTTGGGCAGTTTCAGGTCCAGCAGCACCACCACCGGGCCGCCGTGCATGGCGCCCTCGTAGCGCCCTTCGCTGCGCAGGTACTGCAGTGCTTCCACTCCGTCCCGCACATGGGTGACTTCGTTCAGCAGCTGGCAGCGCTCGAGTGCAGCCAGCGTCAGCTCAGCGTCTTTCGGATTGTCCTCCACGAGCAGAATCGGCCGCAGATCTCTCATACTTTGTCTCCAGTAGCAAAGGGAATGGTGAAGAAGAATTTGGCGCCCACTCCCAACTGCCCTTCGGCCCACGTCCGGCCGCCGTGGCGGGTGATGATGCGGTGCACGTTGGCCAGGCCGATGCCGGTGCCTTCGTACTCGTCGGAATGATGCAGGCGCTGGAACACGCCGAACAGCTTGTCCACGTAGCGCATGTCGAAACCGCAGCCATTGTCCTGGACGAAAAATACGTGCTCGGTGTCGGTGCGGTAGTGGCCCACTTCGATGGCAGGGTGGGCGGTGTCGCGGGTGAACTTGATCGCGTTGGACAGCAGGTTCTGCCAGACCAGCCGCAGCATGCCGGGGTCGGCCTGCACGCGCGGAAGGTTCGGCACCGTCCAGGCGATGGTGCGTCCTTCGTATTCCATGTCCAGTTTGTGTCGTACATCCTGTACCAGCGCCGTCATGTCCATCGAGATCTGACCCATCGTGGACCTGCCCATCTGCGAGAAGCTGAGCAGGTCGTCCACCAGTGTTCCGGCAGATTGTGCGGACTCGACGATGGTATCGAGGTATCTCTTTTCTGAATCGTTTAGTCTTTCGCCCGCTGCCGCCCACAGCAGTTCCGAGTAGCCCACGATGTGGCGGAACGGCGCGCGCAGGTCATGGCTGACCGAATAGGAGAAGGCTTCCAGTTCCTTGTTGCTGCGCAGCAGCTGCTCATTGAGCGCGGCCATTTCTTCGGCCTTGCGCAGCACGATGTCGACGATGGCGGTGCGTAGTTCCAGCGCCGCATCGCGGTCCACCTCGTTCCACGGCAGCGACTGCCTGCGCACCGTTTCCTTCCAGCCCTCGAACGAGGTGCGCGGCGACAGCGGCAGGCCGGTGTCCTCCTTGCGCGGATCGCCGCCCCAGCGCACGGTGCGCACCACTTCCGGCCGGAACCACAGCACGAAGCTGTCGTGGATCTGCGAAATGGAAATGGCGAGCACGCCGCTGGCCACGTCCGCGAACGCATCGGCGGCGTCCCACTCCAGCGGCAGGCGGTCGGTGCAGATCAGGTCGCCATCGTGCTGCTGTGCGGTCAGCCACTGCACCAGTTGCATCACCTGCTCCTGGCGGGGGCACTCGCCATGCAGGATGCATTCGCCCCGGTGCACGATCGCCGCGCCAGCGGACTGTGTCAGCGCCAGCAGGTTCTGCTGGTCGCGGCCCAGTGCCGCCATGAAATCCTGGTCACCCGCCATGCGTCCGAGCAGGCGCACCTGGATGGCACGGCGCGCGATGCGCTCTTCCACCACCGCCGCGCGTTCCTTCAACGAAATCTGCAGGGACAGGATCTGCCCGATGAACTCGCAGGCGGTACGCACGTGGTACGGCACCCGCTTGGGCGCTTCGTTGTGGCAGGAAATGAGGCCCCACAGTTCGCCTTCGCGCAGCAGCGAGACCGACATCGAGGCGCCGGTGCCCATGTTGCGCATGTATTGCAGGTGCACCGGCGAGACGCTGCGCAGCATGGCCGGGCTCAGGTCGGTCGGCGGCGCGGCGGCGGTGTCGGCCGTGCGGACCAGCGGCACCGATTGGTAGTCGCTGTCGGCGATCAGCCGTACCCGGTTCTGGCGGTACAGCTCACGGGCCTGGGCGGGGATGTCGGATTCGGGGAAGCGCAGGTCCAGGTAGCTGGGCAGCACGCCATTGCCGTCCTCGGCCACCACCGCGCCATTCCACTCCTTGTCGAACTGGTAGACCAGGGTGCGGTCGAAGCCTGTGAGCTGGCGGATCTGCACGGCCGCCAGCTCGCACAGTTCGCGGGTGCTGGGTACCCGCTCGATCACGCCCATGAAGGCACGGATGGCGGGGTACAGATCTTCCAGCGAACCCGGTTCGCCCGGCACGGGCTCTTCGAGCTCCACGATCAGATCGTCGCCCAGCCGGTGGGCCAGGGTGTGATGTCCCGCATGGCCGCCAACCGGATGCGCGCCGAGGAACTGCGTGGCGCCGGGTGCGAGTGCTTCCAGTGCCGGGCGGCAGCTCGCCAGAGCGCCGCCGAGCAGGGTATCGATGCTTTGACCCAACGGGTCGCCCAGCGTCTCGATCAGATCTGCGCGTGCCACGGCGCGTTCTTTGACGGTGAGCGTCCGGGGATCGAGGACGAGGATCAGGCCGTAGGGTTGGATGGCTCCTGGAGTACGTATCGGTTCTCTGGCACAGCTGTTGAGATCCAAGGCGTTTTGTTTCAGGTTCCAGGACGACATTCGTTCAATCCCCAAGGGATGCGTGCTAACGCCCATAGCTTCGCATATCACAACCCTCGTTCCCGTGATGAGACAGGGCTTGCGGCTACGGCTTGGGTGGGCGTTCGTAATCGTCAGGGGTGGCCGTGTGCTCCTGCTCGGGCATGTCCTTGTCCTTCCACCGGGCATCGTCGTTGCGCAGCTTGTCCGGCGTGTGCGCCTTCTGCTGGTCGTCCTTGCCTTCCAGCGGGTTGGAAGATGACGCGTTCATATGCAGTGCTCCGATGAGCGGGGTTGAGCGGGCAAGCTTGAAGTCGTGCAGGTGAGCGCGGCGTCCGCGTCGGGTGCACGGCATCCACACGCCGGGCTCACCACCCAGCCACGGGGGGCGGGTTATCCCTTGGGCATGGACCAGATCTCCGAACATGCCGCACCGGCGCTTGAAGCGGCCGCGCGCGAGGTGCTTGCCCGCCAACCTTCATTGCCGCTGCCCGGCCGGGGCCACACGCTGGAGCGTTGGCGCGCGCTGGCCGCCATCGCCGGACGCGACCTGTGCGTGGCCAAGGTGATGGAGGCGCACTACGACGCGCAGGCCATCCTGGCCGACCTGCATGCCCCGTCGCTGGCTGATGGCCGCTTGGCGGCGGTGTGGGCAGCCGAGGGTCCACAGGCCACGTTGCGGTATGACGAAGAAACCGGCACGGTCACTGGCGCCAAACCCTGGTGCTCCGGCGCCGGGCTGGTGGATGTCGCGCTGGTCAGCGCGCGCTGTGGCGAGGGCTCGCGCCTGGTCTGCCTGCGCACCGATGCGCCCGGCATCCTGCTGCAGCCGCAGAGCTGGCATGCCACCGGTATGGGCGGCATTCCCAGCGGCAACGTGCAGTTCGACCGCGTGCATGCCGAGGCCGTGGGCCCCAAGGGTGCCTATCTGGCCCGGCCCGGTTTCTGGCATGGCGGTGCAGGCATTGCGGCGTGCTGGTATGGCGCAGCCGTGGCACTGGCGTCACCCCTGCAGCGCTCGCCTCGCGTGGAAGGCGACCCACAGGCAGCAGCGCTGCTGGGCCAGGTCGACATGGCCCTGCAGTCCTCGGCAGCACTGCTGCGCGAGCTGGCCGCGTGGATCGATGCGATGCCCGCGCAGCCCCATCAGTCCGATGTGATCCGGGTGCGCAGCGTGGTCGAGCGCAGCTGCGTGCAGGTGCTGGATGCCGTAGGCCGTGCACTCGGACCGGCGCCGATGTGCCTGGATCCGGAGCATGCGCGGCGCTGGGCCGATCTCACCGTGTTCATCCGGCAGAGCCATGCCGACCGCGACTGGGCCGAACTGGGCCGGGCGATCCAGCGACAGGAGCAGCCGTGGACGCTGTAGCGGTTCGGATCGAAGGGCAGGGCACGCTGGAGTCGGCGTGGGAGCGCTGTGCATGGTTGGACGCATTGCCATTGGTGGAAGCGGACACCGTGCTGCTCGGTGCGCGACGGCTCATCGTGGTCTCCCCCCATCCCGACGACGAGGTGCTCGGCTGTGGCGGCCTGATGCAGGCGGCTGCAGCACAGGGTTGCGGAGTGCACGTGGTGTCGGTCACTGACGGTGAAGCCTGCTACCCCGACCATCCGCGCTGGACACCGGCAGGCCTGCGTGACGCGCGGCGACGCGAGTTGGCAGTGGCCATGCAGGCCTTGGGCATGGACGCCACGCACGTGACCGCGCTGGGGCTACCCGATGGCGCGGTGGCGCGCCACGAAGCCGACCTGTCCGCGCACCTCGGCACCTGCATGTCCGCAGGTGACATCGTGCTGGCACCGTGGATCCACGACGCCCACCCGGACCATGAAGCGGTGGGGCGCGCGGCGCTTGCGGCGGCGGCCGACTGCGGCGCCAGAAGCCTGCAGTATCCGGTCTGGGCCTGGCACTGGTTGGATGCCGAAGCGCCCGCCGGCCCGTGGACAACCGCGCAGCGCATTGCCCTGTGCCCGGACGCGCAGGCCCGCAAGCAGCACGCCATGGCGGCCTTCGCCACACAGACCGGGGAAGGGGAGGCGCTGGGCTGCGAGCCGATCCTGCCCGAACACGTGCTCGCCCGGTTCCGGCGCTCCTTTGAGGTGTTGATTGGATGAATACCCGCGCCTACTTCGATCAGATCTACCAGCAGCCCGACCCCTTCCAGTACCGCAGCCGCTGGTACGAGGCGCGCAAGCGCGCGCTTACGCTGGCGTGCCTGCCCCGACCGCGCTATCGCAGCGCCTGGGAGCTGGGATGTTCCAATGGTGTGCTCAGCGCAGAGCTGGCAACGCGTTGCGACGCGCTGCTGGCGACCGACCTCAGTGAGGCCGCACTGCAGGACGCGGTTGCCTCGACCCGGCACCTTTCCAACGTGCGGCTGGAACAGGCCCGCCATCCGGAACAATGGCCCGAGGAACGCTTCGACCTGATCGTGGTCAGTGAGGTCGGTTACTACCTTGCACCGCAGGATGTGGTGGCGATGGCGGCAAAGCTGCGGGGCAGCCTTGCTGATGACGGCCTGCTGCTGGCGTGCCACTGGGTGCATCCGTTCGATGAAGCACTGAGCTCGGCCCAGCAGGTGCACCGCGCGTTCGGCCGTGGCTTGGAGGAGGCCTTCTGCTACCAGGACGCCGACCTGCTGATGCAGGCCTGGAGTCGCGAACCGACCAGCGTTGCCTGCTGGGAAGGCCTGCGATGATCGGCGTGATCGTGCCGGCACACAATGAAGCCCACGCCATTGGTCGCTGCCTGGCCTCCATTGCGGTGGCGGCCGCGCATCCCGGTCTGGGCCGCGAGCCGGTGCTGGTGGTGGTCGCGCTGGACGCGTGCAGCGATGCGACGGCGGCGGTATGCGCCGTCCATGGGGCAATCACCGTGGCCGTGGACGCCCGGTGCGTGGGCACCAGATCGGAAGAGC
>DGIP01000212.1:456-9056 GCA_002386405.1 Stenotrophomonas maltophilia | reverse complement strand
GCGCGCAGCCGCTGGGCGGCGACGCCGCCGTGCAGCCGGTGCGCGACTGGAAGCGCTGGCTGCTGTGGGGCCTGTTGGTGCTGGGGGTGCTCATCGTTGGCGGGTTCGCCATGAGCCTGTTGCGGCAGAAACCGCCAACGGGGGAATGACGACCGACGGTCGTCACCTACCGGGGCCGTTACAATGGGCGTCTGCGCCGTGCGCGGCGCCCTTTCCTTTTCCGCCAAAGAGTTGCTGCCCCATGTCCATCGTTCGCATGACCGACCTCGACCTTTCCGGCAAGCGCGTGCTGATCCGCCAGGACCTGAACGTGCCGATCGAAAACGGCCGCATCACCTCCGAGCAGCGCATCACCGCGTCGCTGCCGACGTTGAAGCTGGCGCTGGAAAAGGGCGCGGCGGTGATGGTCACCTCGCACCTGGGCCGCCCGCAGGAAGGCGTGTGGAGCGAAGCCGAGTCGCTGGCACCGGTGGCGCTGCGCCTGTCGCAGCTGCTGGGCGTGAACGTGCCGCTGGTGCGCGACTGGGTCGACGGCGTGGACGTGGCCCCGGGGTCGATCGTGCTGCTGGAAAACTGCCGCATGAACGTGGGCGAGGGCAAGGATGACGAAGCCCTGTCGCGCAAGTACGCCGCGCTGTGCGATGTGTTCGTGATGGACGCCTTCGGCACCGCGCACCGGGCCCAGGCCTCCACCCATGGCGTGATCCGCTTCGCCCCGGTCGCCGCCGGTGGCCCGCTGCTGATGGCCGAGCTGGACGCACTGGCCAAGGCACTGCTCGCCCCGGCCCAGCCGCTGCTGGCGATCGTGGCCGGCAGCAAGGTCAGCACCAAGCTGGAGCTGCTGGCCAACCTGGTCGGCAAGGTCGACCAGCTGATCGTGGGCGGCGGCATCGCCAACACCTTCATCGCCGCGGCGGGCTACTCCGTGGGTAAGTCGCTGTACGAGCCGGACCTGCTGGATACCGCGAAGAAGATCGTGGCCGATGCCAAGGCGCGCGGCGCCGATATTCCGCTGCCCACCGATGTGGTGGTGGCCAAGCAGTTCCTTCCGGATGCCGAAGCCGCGGTCAAGGCGGTGGCTGACGTGGCCGAAGACGACCTGATCCTGGATATTGGCCCGCAGACCGCCCAGCACTACGCCGGCCTGATCGCCAAGGCTGGCACCGTGGTCTGGAACGGCCCGGTTGGCGTGTTCGAATTCGAATCCTTCAGCCACGGCACCCAGGCGCTGGCCCAGGCCATCGCCGCCTCGCCGGCGTTCTCCATCGCCGGTGGCGGCGACACCCTGGCCGCGGTCGACAAGTACGACATCGCCGACCAGGTCAGCTACATCTCCACAGGCGGTGGCGCGTTCCTCGAGTTCCTCGAAGGCAAGACCCTGCCGGCCGTGGCCGCACTCGAAGCCCGGGGCAACTGATGGTGATGGCATCGGGCGTGGCGCCGATTGGGCGTCACGCCGATGAACACCGGGACACGTTGTTCTTCGATCTCGACGGCACCCTGATCGACTCCGCCGTCGGCATCACCCAATGCGTGGCGCATGCGCTCACGGAGATGGGGCGTCCGGTGCCGCCGCAGGAGGAGCTGCGGCGCTGGATCGGCCCGTCGCTGCGCACCAGCTTCGCGCCGCTGTTCGAAGATCCGGCCCAGGTGGAGCAGGCGGTGACGTATTACCGCGAACGCTTCGACGTGGTCGGCTGGCGCGAGCACGAGGTCTACCCGCGCATCGGCCAGGTCGTGCAGGCGCTGCGCGACCGTGGCCACCGGCTGGCGATCGTCACCGCCAAGAACGAGCCGCATGCGCGGCGCATCGTCGAGCACCTGCCGTTTGGTGCGTGTTTCGAGGACGTCATCGGCGCCACCCCGGACGGCAGCCGCAGCGAGAAGCCGCACCTGGTGGCCGAGGCGCTGCGGCGGCTGATGCTGCCGCCTGCGCAGTGCTGGATGATCGGCGACCGGCGCATGGATATCGAAGGCGCGCGCCACCACGGCATGCGCAACATTGGCGTGCTGTGGGGCTTTGGCGGTGCCGAAGAACTGCAGGCTGCCGGCGCGCTGCACCTGGCCGCGACGCCGGATGCGCTGCTGTCGCTGATCGATTGAGCCACGCGGCGGCGTTCCGTACGCCGCCGCATGTCGTGCCCGGTCCGGTCATGTCCTGTAGGACATCGGTGAAACCCAAGCGCGACAATGCTGTAAACGTATTCATGGGACGTGAAGGGTGTGCTAATTTCAATCCTTTCCCGGGAGCCCTTTAACCATGATTGAGCGTCAGCGCCGTACAAAGATCCTTGCCACCCTCGGACCGGCAACCGACCCGCCGGGCGTGCTGGAGGATCTGTTCCGCGCCGGCGTGAACGTGGTCCGCCTCAACTTCAGCCATGGCGACCCGTCCGGCCAGGCCAAGCGCGCCGCCGACGTGCGCGCTGCCGCGCAGCGCGTGGGCGTGGAAGTGGGCATCCTGGCCGACCTGCCGGGCCCGAAGATCCGCATCGAGCGTTTCACCGAAGGCAAGATCCATCTCAAGGCGGGCGACCGTTTCGACCTGGTCGCCTCGGCCAATGCGCCGGCCGGCGACACCACCCAGGTGGGCGTGAGCTACCTGGGCCTGCCGCAGGACGTGGTGGCCGGTGACGTGCTGCTGCTCGACGATGGCCTGATGCAGCTGCAGGTGGTGGAAGTGCAGGGCGAGCGCATCGTTAACACCGTGCTCAACGATGGCGTGCTGTCCGACCGCAAGGGCCTGAACAAGCAGGGCGGTGGCCTGTCGCTGGGCGCGCTGACCGAGCGCGACAAGGAACTGATCGGCATCGTGGCCAAGATCGGCGTGGATTTCATCGCCGTGTCCTTCTGCCGCAACGCGCAGGACATGAACGACGCCCGCGCCATCGCCGAATCGCACGGCTGCTACGCCGCGCTGGTCTCCAAGATCGAGCGCACCGAAGCCATCGAGAACCTCGAAGAGATCGTCGACGCCAGCGATGTGGTGATGGTGGCGCGCGGTGACCTGGGCGTGGAAATCGGCGATGCCGAACTGCCGGGCCTGCAGAAGAAGATCATCAAGGCCTCGCTGGCCCAGAACAAGGTGGTGATCACCGCCACCCAGATGCTGCAGTCGATGGTCGAAAGCCCGATCCCGACCCGTGCCGAAGTGCTGGACGTGGCCAACTCGGTCATCGACGGTACCGATGCGGTGATGCTCTCGGCCGAAACCGCCGCCGGCGCCTATCCGGTGAAGGCCGTGGAAGCCATGGCGCGCATCTGCCTGGGTGCTGAGCGCCAGTTCCAGACCGAGACCGATTTCGGCGCTTCGCCGCGCAACCTGGAACGTGCCGACCAGGCCATCGCCATGGCCACCATGTTCCTGTCCCAGCACGTGGGCGTGCGCGCGATCGTGGCGATGACCGAATCCGGTGGCACCGCCCGTTACCTGTCGCGCTTCCGCGCCTCGGCCCCGGTGTTCGCGGTGACCCGCCACGACGGTGCCCGCCGCCAGATGGCGCTGATGCGCGATGTGTTCCCGATCAACTTCGACAGCCGCGGCTTCACCCCGCGCGAAGCCGCACGCGGCAGCATCCGCCTGCTGGTGGAAGCCAACCAGCTGCAGGCCGGCGACCGCGTGGTGTTCACCAGCGGCGAACACATGGAAACCCATGGCGCCACCAACACCCTGCGCCTGCTGGAAGTAGGTGAAGACGGCCGCGCCAGCGGCCTGGGCGACCTCTAAGTTCCGATGAATGGAGCCGGGCAGGGCCCGGCTCCACCGGCGACCATGGCGTAGCGCCGGGCCCTGCCCGGCTGAAAGCGGTTCCAGAATCCTTGAACGGCCAGTTCACGGAGTGGCGGGGCTATAATTGCGGTTTTCCCGCACCCGCCACAGGAAATACATGAGCATCGAACAGCTGGCCGAAACCGCCCAGGCCATGGTCGCCCCGGGCAAGGGCATCATCGCCATCGACGAATCCACCGGTACCATCGCCAAGCGCTTCGCCAGCGTGGGCATCGAGAACACCGAAGAGAACCGTCGTGCCTACCGCGAGCTGCTGCTGACCACGCCGAAGCTCAACGAGCACATTTCCGGCGCGATCCTGTACGACGAAACCATCCGCCAGTCCACCAAGGACGGCGTGCCGTTCGCCAAGTACATGGCCGACAACGGCATGATTCCGGGCATCAAGGTCGACAAGGGCGCCCACCCGCTGGCCGGCTGCCCGGGCGAGCTGGTCACCGAAGGCCTCGACGGCCTGCGTGAGCGCCTGCAGGAGTACTACAAGCTGGGTGCGCGTTTCGCCAAGTGGCGTGCGGTGATCAACATCGGCGAAAGCATTCCGTCGGGTACCTGCATCGAGTCCAACGCCCATGCGCTGGCCCGTTATGCCGCGCTGTGCCAGGAATGCGGCCTGGTGCCGATGGTCGAGCCGGAAGTGATCATGGACGGCGACCACGACATCGAGACCTGCTACGAAGTCACCGAAGCCACCCTGCGTTCGCTGTTCGACGCGCTGTACCAGCAGAACGTGTTGCTGGAAGGCACCATCCTGAAGGCCTCGATGGTCATTTCCGGCAAGGGCTGCGAAGAGCAGGCCGATGTCGAGGAAGTGGCTGAATCGACCGTCATGTGCCTCAAGAGCACCGTGCCGGCGATCCTGCCGGGCGTGGTGTTCCTGTCCGGTGGCCAGGGCGACGAGCAGTCCACCGCGCACCTCAACGCCATGAACCAGATGGGCAACCTGCCGTGGCCGCTGAGCTTCTCCTACGGCCGCGCCATGCAGCAGGCCGCGCTCAAGCTGTGGGCCAAGGACACCAAGGCCAACGTCGCCAAGGCACAGCAGACCGTGTACGACCGCGCCAAGGAAAACGGCCAGGCCGCACTGGGCAAGTGGAACGGCTGATCTCGCCGACCGCATGTGATAGAAAAAGACGCCGGCTATGCCGGCGTTTTTTTTACCCAAGGGATTCCACGACCATGCGCGCAGGATGGCTGCTGTTGTTGCTTTTGTCGGCGTCCAACGCGGCCCATGCCGCGCGCGGTTTCGATGTGTTGGACTATGACGTCGCGCTGGTGCCCGACATCGCCGCCCGGCAGGTGGTGGGCAGGCAGGTTGTGTTGCTGCGCTCGGAAACGGCTGGCCTGGCGGAAATCCAGCTCGACAGCGGCGAGCTCAAGATCAATTCGGTCAGCATGAACGGGCGGCCGCTGCGGTTCGAACAGCAGCAGGCAACCGTAAGCATCGCCTTCGACGCGCCGCTCAAGCGCGACGAACAGGCAGCGCTGAAGATCACCTACACCGGCACGCCGCCGTACGGCCTCGAATTCGCGCCCGGGCGCAGCGAGGTCTACACCATCTTCTCCACCAGCCAGTGGATGCCCTCGGTGGATGCACCCGATGAGCGCGCCACGCTGTCCCTGTCGGTGACGTTGCCCAACGATCTGCTTGCTACCGGCAGCGGTCGCACGCTGCCCGCACGTACGCTCGCCGACGGCCGCATCGAACACCGCTGGCGGCTGGATACGCCGATGCCCGGCTACGTGTACGGGTTTGCGGCCGGCCGCTACCAGCAGGTCCGCGCACGACACGGCGACACCGCGCTGCGCTTCCTGTCCGCCGAACGCTCACCCGGACAGCTGCAGGCGATCTTCGCGCGCACCGGCGGCATGCTCGATTTCTTTGCCGCGCTTGCAGGCCTGCCTTATCGCGGCGACTACGAACAGGCGCTGGTGGCCGACACCATCGGCCAGGAAATGGCCGGGTTGTCGCTGATGTCAGAGGCGTACGGGCAGGAGGTGCTGGACGACCCGGACCACGTCGCCCTGATCGCCCACGAAGCCGCCCACCAGTGGTGGGGCAACCGGGTGACGTGCGTCGGCTGGGAGCACTTCTGGCTCAACGAAGGTTTCGCCAACTTCATGACCGCCGCCTACCTGCAGCACACGCAGGGCGAAGCGGCGTACCAGGCGCAGGTGCAGCGCTGGCGCACGCGTCTGGAGGCGCTGCGCGCCAAGGGCGCCGACCACGCGCTGGTGTATCAAAGCTGGAAAGCGCCCACCGGCGATGACCGCGCCGTGGTGTACCAGAAGGGGGCTTACGTACTGCACCTGCTGCGCGAGGCGATGGGTGAAGAAGCGTTCTGGCGTGGCATCCGCGACTACACCCGCGCCCATGATGGAAAGAGCGTGGAGACCAGGGATTTCCAGCAGGCCATGGAAAACGCAGCAGGGCGTACGCTGCAGCCGTTCTTCAACGAATGGGTGTATGCGCCCAGCCGGTAGAGCCACGCCCTGCGTGGCTGCTCTCCGTCCGGCACCGCGAAGCCACGCAGGGCGTGGCTCTACGGCGCAGGCGCCGGCAGCTCGACACCCACGCTCGGGATCGGTAACGGCCCCGCCACCTCCACCGGTTGCCCCAGCGCCGCCAGCGCCTGCTGGTACACCTTGAACGTCGCTGCGTTGTAGGCCACCAGGATGATCCGCTGCGGTTCGCGATGCGAACGCTGCCAGGTCAATGTCTCGGTGGCCGCGATATGCGCGGCCTGGTGCAGCGGGTAGCCGAATACCCCGCAGCTGATTGCCGGGAACGCGATCGACTTCAGGCCCAGCTTCTCGGCCAGCTGCAGCGATTTCCAGTAGCAGTTGGCCAGCAGCGCCGGCTCATCGCGCAGGCCGTCCTGCCATACCGGCCCCACCGTATGCAGCACATGCTTCGCCGGCAGGTTGTAGCCGGCCGTGGCGCGCACTTCACCGGTCGGGCAGCGCATGCCCGGGCGGATCTCCGGCAACGTCGCGCATTCGGCCAGCAGTTGCGGGCCGGCCGCGCGATGGATCGCCCCATCCACGCCACCCCCGCCAAGCAGGGACTCGTTGGCCGCATTGACGATCGCATCCACCGCCAGGGTCGTGATGTCGCCCTGCCACACTTCGATCTTCATGCGTGCCGCTCCTTCAATACCGGGTCCATACAACGGGATGACTGCCGCCTCACACGCTAGCGGCCAGGGCATCTAGGCTGCGTCATCGTCGTCTCAGGCAGTGCGACCCGGCGGGCACCACCCAACAGCCCTACCTTGCGGCGGGCCGGCTTCACGGCAGATGAAGGTCCCGTTGGAAACGAAAACGCCCACCGCAGGGGTGGGCGTCACGTTCAGCCAGGGCCGCCGGTTCAGGGGGTGCCGGCCAGCCACTCGTCGTCGGAGCCTTCGTTGATGTCGGCAAACAGCGGCGTGGAGAAGTAGCGCTCGCCGGTGTCCGGCAGCATCGCCAGCAGCACGCTGCCGGGCGCCGCCTTGGCCGCCACATCCAGCGCACTGGCCACGGTGGCACCGGCCGAGATGCCCACGAAGATGCCTTCCTCGGCTGCCAGCCGGCGCGCCGTTTCAATCGCGCGGGCATCGTCGATGCTCAGCAGTTCGTCGTAGACCTCGCGGTTGAGCACGTCCGGCACGAAATCCGGGGTCCAGCCCTGGATCTTGTGCGGCTTCCACTCCGCGCCGCCAAGCAGCGCCGCGCCTTCCGGTTCGGTGGCGATGATGCGGGTTTCCGGGCGGGCCACCTTGAGCACCTCGCCCACGCCGGTGAGGGTGCCGCCGGTGCCCCAGCCGGTCACGAAGTAGTCCAGCCGCGTGCCGGCGAAGTCACGCAGGATCTCGGCCGCCGTGGTGTTGCGGTGGTAGGCCGGGTTGGCCGGGTTGGTGAACTGGCTGGCCAGGAACCAGCCGTGTTCCTCGGCCAGCTCGCGGGCACGCTTGACCATGCCCGAACCGCGCTCGGCGGCCGGGGTCAGGATCACCTTGGCACCATAGGCGCGCATCAGCTTGCGGCGCTCGATGGAGAAGGTCTCCACCATCGTGGCCACGAACTTGTAGCCGCGCGCGGCCGCCACCATCGCCAGCGCCACCCCGGTGTTGCCCGAGGTGGCCTCCACGATGGTGTCGCCGGGCTTGAGTACCCCGCGGGCTTCGGCGTCCAGGATGATCGCCAGCGCCAAGCGGTCTTTCACCGAACCGCCGGGATTGAACGACTCCACCTTCGCGTAAAGGGTGACGTGGTCGGGGGCAATGCGGTTCAGGCGCACCACCGGGGTGTTGCCGATGGTGTCCAGGATCGAGTTGTACAGGGCCATGGGACTGCTCCACGGAAGATCGGTGACGGGTTTCGCCAGACCGTAGCGCCAGCATATGAGCGCGCGAAATGACCTGATTACCTTCATAAACAACATTTGGTTATAAGCTGGTGACGGCAACTGCCTTACAGTCGGCTTGACCCCCTTCCTTCCTGCTGCGCGCACGCCCATGACGCTGACCCAACTCCGTTACCTGGTCGCCATCGCCGACGCCGAGCTCAACATCACGCTGGCGGCCTCCCGGGTGCACGCCACCCAGCCCGGCCTGTCCAAGCAGCTCAAGCAGCTGGAAGATGAACTGGGCTTCCTGCTGTTCGTGCGCAAGGGCCGCAGCCTGGAAGCGGTGACCCCGGCCGGCGTGGAAGTGATCGGCCGCGCCCGCGCGGTGCTGTCCGAAGCCAACAACATCCGTACCTACGCGGCCAACCAGCGCCGCGAGAGCCAGGGCCAGCTGATCCTGACCACCACCCACACCCAGGCGCG
>DGIP01000212.1:0-230 GCA_002386405.1 Stenotrophomonas maltophilia | reverse complement strand
CACCACCCACACCCAGGCGCGGTTCGTGCTGCCGCCGGCGGTGGCGCGCATCAAGCAGGCCTACCCGCAGGTCAGCGTGCACCTGCAGCAGGCCGCCGAAAGCGACGCGCTGGACCTGCTCAGCCAGGGCGATGCGGATATCGCCATCATCAGTACCGCCGGTGCCGAACCCACCGCCGGCATCGCCATTCCGCTGTACCGCTGGCGCCGGCTGGTGCTGGTGCCGCGCG
>DGIP01000277.1 GCA_002386405.1 Stenotrophomonas maltophilia | reverse complement strand
GCTGCCGGAACCGCTCGGGCGCGAGCAGCTGGCGGCGCACTGCGCCATCGCGGTGGCCGATTCGGCGCGGCGGCTGCTGCCGCGCACGGTCGGCCTGCTGATGGGCCAGGAGACGGTGACCGTGCCCGATACGGTCAGCAAGTTCCGCCTGCAGTGCGCGGGGCTGGGCTTCGGCTTCCTGCCCGAGCCGTATGTGCAGGCGGCGGTGGCGCAGGGGCGGCTGGTGGTGCGGCAGGTGGAGGAACCCAAGCCGGACGAGACGTTCTGGCTGGCCTGGCGCACCGGGGAGGAGGGTGCTGCGCTGCGCTGGTGGCGCGAGCGGATGCGCCAGCCGGGGCTGATGGAGGGGTGGTGGGGGCAGATGCGCGAATGGCTGTGACGCCGGATGGCTGAATGAATGCCGTCCTGTCATCGATTGGTCATGTGGTTGCGGTAGAGCGGCCCGGGCGCGGTGGTTAACCTGCGCGGCTCAATCTGACTCTCTGCGCCCATGAAACGCCTGCTGCTGCTCTTGCTGGCCGGGGCCGGCCTGTGGCTGGCTGCGTGCTCATCGCTCACTTCCTCTGCCGCGTCCACCTCGCTCAGCGATCGGCTGGTCGCGCCCGGTGGGGTGTCCACGCTGCTCGATACCGCCCGCATCAGCGAAGCGGTGGCGGCGGTGCCCAACCGGCATGGCTTCGTGACCGGCCGGGCCGGGGTGCCGCTGTTCTGGCGCGCGTTCGATCCGGGCCGCTATGGCCTGCGTTACCAGTACCTGGCGCAGCACCATGAGAACGGCGAGCCGTTGAACACGGGCCTGCAGCTGGCCCTGCCGCACCCGTTCAAGCCGCAGGCCCCGCGCGGCACCGTGGTGCTGCTGCACGGCTGGATGATGAACGGCGATTCGATGCTGCCGTGGTCGCTGCAGCTGGCCGAATCGGGCTACCGGGTCATCACCATCGACCTGCGCAACCACGGCCAATCCGGGGCGGGGCCGTCGGGCTACGGCACGTTTGAATCCGACGATGTGGTCGATGTGATCGATACGCTGCAGCAGCGCGGTGAAGTGGTCGGGCCGCTGTACCTGTTCGGCGTGTCCTACGGCGCGGCCACCGCGCTGTTCACGGCGGACAAGCTGGGCGACCGGGTCACCGGTGTGGTGGCGATGGAATCGTTCGCCAATGCCGGCGAGGCGATCCGCAGCATGATCCCGCACCTGATGTCGCTGCAGCCCACCGCGTGGAAGGCGCAGGCGATGGCCGCCTACGGGCGCTGGCGCTATGGCGGGCAGGACATCAACGCGGTGATCGCCGCCGCCAGCCAGCGCCTGGACCTGGACCTGGACACGGTGGACGTGACCCGTGCGCTTGCCGATACCCGCGCCTGCGTGCTGCTGCTGCACGGCCAGGACGATGCGCACGTGCGGGTGGACCAGGGGCGTGCGCTGGCCGCCGCCAGCCCGCGCGTGCATTACATCGAGATGCGCGGCGAAGACCACATCACCCTGCCGCTGCGGCTGGACCTGCTGGGGGGCGTGGTCGATGACTGGCTGGCGCATGACGACCATGCCGGTGGCAGCTGCCCGGCGCCGGAGATCCCGCGCGAAGCGGACCGGATGGCCATGTCGGCGGTACGTGTCGGCGACCCGCTAGGGTCGTGAATGCACCAACAAAAAAGGCAGCCCGTGGCTGCCTTTTTTCGTCTTCGATGCAATGGTGCGCCCGGAGAGATTCGAACTCCCGACCGCCTGGTTCGTAGCCAGGTACTCTATCCAACTGAGCTACGGGCGCGCTTGCATTGTCTGGTTGTTGCCGCGATGTAATGGTGCGCCCGGAGAGATTCGAACTCCCGACCGCCTGGTTCGTAGCCAGGTACTCTATCCAACTGAGCTACGGGCGCATTTACATCACGTTGTCTGTTGCTACCGGCAGAGGCGAAACTGCCAGCCTGTTGATGGTGCGCCCGGAGAGATTCGAACTCCCGACCGCCTGGTTCGTAGCCAGGTACTCTATCCAACTGAGCTACGGGCGCGTCAACAGGAGCGGAATTATGCGGATCGACGCCGCATCCGTCAACGCTTTTGTGAAGGACTTCATTCAAATGAATGAAAAAGCGCCTTCACCACGGCCTCCGGCGCCTTCATCCACGCGAAGTGGTCGGCCCGCGTGCCCAGCGTGCTTGCCGGTACGACGGACAGTGTGGAGGCGACCTGCGGCAGCTTGGCCAGCAGGCCCTGCATCGAGCCGGGCGGCGCCAGCCAGTCGTCGGCCAGCACCACCGCGTCGGCGTGGCCGTGCAGGCGCCGCATGCCGCCTTCCAGGTCCGCCTGCACGCCCTTCGCCGCGTAATGGTTGTTCCGGCCCACCCGGGCCCAGTCGCGGATCAGCCCGCGCGCTTCGGTGCCGCCAAAGCCGAGCCGGCGCCCATGCAGCACGCCCTGGCGCTGCGCCAGCCACGGCAGCAAGCGGTACACCAGCGGCAGCGTCCAGCCGCGCGGGGCAGGGAAGGTGCGCCAGTACGGGGTGCCGGTGGCGACCAGCCAGAAGCGTGCGAACACGCTGGGATGCAGGCCGGCGAACACGCAGGCCAGCTGCCCGCCCAGGCTGTGCCCGCCGATGATCAGCGGCGCGTTGCCATGCAGGCGCAGCGCGGCCAGGCTGGCCGGAAGATCCTGCTCGAGGATTTCGCGGTAACCCCAGTCCTGCGCGCGCGACGGGCGCAGGCTGCTGCTGCCGTTGCCGCGCCATTCGTGCAGGAACACGCTGATGCCGCGTGCGGCCAGCGCATCGGCAAACGGCTGGTAGTTGCGCGCCGATACGCCCAGTGCCGGCAGCCACAGCAGCTGCGCGCGCGGCTGCTGTGGCACGCGCCCGATCAGTTCGAAGCGATGGCCGTCATCGGCCTGCACGGGAACCACCAGCGCGCGCGTCATGCCGGCCGCGCCGCGCCGAAGTGATCCAGCACCAGCACCTCGCTGCGGCCAGGCGTGTAGCCGCCCTGCAGGCCGCGTGCGACGTAATCGATGGCCGCCTCGCAGGCGTTCGGCAGCGACAGCCCGCAGCACAGCTGCGCGGCAATGGCCGAGGCCAGCGTGCAGCCGGTGCCATGCGCGTCCACCGGCAGCCGGGTGTGGATGAATTCTTCGCGGGTGACGCCATCGAAGTAGCGGTCGATCACCCGCGCACCTTCGGCCATGTGGCCGCCCTTGAGCAGCACCGCACCGGCGCCGAGGTCGAGCAGCGCGGCGGCGGCATCTTCGGCGTCATCGGCGTTTTCGATGCGGCGGCCGAGCAGCAGTTCGGCTTCGGGGGTGTTGGGGGTCAGCAGCGTGGCCAGCGGCAGCAGCCGCGTGCGCAGCGCGTCCAGTGCGCTGCCTTCCAGCAGGCGCGCACCACTGGTGGCTACCATCACCGGGTCCAGCACGACGTGGGTGGGACGATGCTTCTGCAGGGCATCGGCGACCAGTCCGATCACCTCGGCGTTGGCCAGCATGCCCAGCTTGACCGCGTGGATGTCGAAATCGGCGAAGCAGGCATCGATCTGTGCCTGCAGAAAGTCCAGTGGCGGCACGTGCACGGCGGTCACGCCGCGGGTGTTCTGTGCGGTGAGCGCGGCAATCGCCGACAGCCCATGCACGCGGTGCGCGGCAAAGGCCTTCAGGTCGGCCTGGATGCCGGCACCACCGCCGGAATCGGAACCGGCGATGGTGAGGACGGACACGGGGGTGGAAGGGCTCATCCCGCGATTGTGCAGCCGGGCGGCGCGTTGCGCCATCGGGTGCTACCCGGTCTTGCCGCCGTTGAACGCCAGCTCGGAGAACTCGCCACTGGCCGGATCGAACAGCGCGCCCCAGAACTGGTTGCCGCCATCGCACACGCGGATCGCTTCGCGGGCGGGGTCCATCTCGCTGTGGTCGGGCAGGCGGAAGGCGTTGAGGTAGATCAGCTTGCGGCCTTCCACTTCGATGCCGACGTACTGGCGGTCGAAATCGGTGACGTTGGGCACCTGCGCTTCCAGCGAGGGCAACCGGCTTTCCAGCTGTTCGATCTGCTGGCGGCTGGGCGCCCAGTAGCCGGTCACCCGCCCCGGCGTCTGGCCGGGGCTGGGACGCGAGCAGGTATCAAGTACCTGGGCAACCACCAGTGGGCGGGTCACCACCCACGACTGGCCGGTCTTGACCGCCGTCGGCACGGTGGCACCGGGGCGGGTGTTGGCGGGCGTGCAGGCAGCCGCCAGCGCGGCCAGCGCCAGCGGCAGCAACGCACGGGAGAGGGAACGGTTCACAACACCTCCGAAGCGTAATCGGCCAGGCGCGAACGCTCGCCACGGCGCAGCGTGATGTGCGCGCTGTGCGGCCAGTTCTTGAAGCGGTCCACGGCGTAGGTCAGGCCCGAGGTGGTTTCGGTCAGGTACGGCGTGTCGATCTGTTCGACGTTGCCCAGGCAGACGATCTTGGTGCCGGGGCCGGCACGGGTGATCAGCGTCTTCATCTGCTTGGGGGTGAGATTCTGCGCCTCGTCCAGGATCAGGTAACGCGACAGGAAAGTGCGCCCGCGCATGAAGTTCAACGAGCGGATCTTGATCCGGCTGGCGATCAGGTCGTTGGTCGCCGCACGGCCCCAGGCGCCGCCTTCCTGGGTGTGGGTGAGCACTTCCAGGTTGTCGGTGAGCGCGCCCATCCACGGGGTCATCTTTTCTTCCTCGGTGCCGGGCAGGAAGCCGATGTCCTCGCCCACGCTGACCGTGGCGCGGGTCATGATGATTTCGCGGTAGCGCTGCTGGTCCATGGTCTGGGCCAGGCCGGCGGCCAGCGCCAGCAGGGTCTTGCCGGTACCGGCGGTGCCGAGCAGGGTGACGAAATCGATCTCCGGGTTCATCAGCGCGTTCAGCGCGAAATTCTGCTCGCGGTTGCGCGCGCCGATCCCCCACACCGCATGGCTGCCATGGCGGAAATCGTTGACCAGCGACAGGGTGATCTTGCCGCTGCCGTCGACCTTGGCCACCCGCAGTTCGACTTCATCGTCGCCCGGCAGGTACGCGTACTGGTTGGGATGCCAGTCCTCGTCATCGGTGGCCTGGATTTCGTAACTGGTCCGGCCCTTGTCGCTCCAGCTGCGCAGGTCGTTGGTGTGCTTCTTCCAGAAATCTTCCGGCAATTCGGTGGCGCCGGTGTAGAGCAGGCTGAAATCGTCCAGCGCGCGGTCGTTCTCGTAGTCTTCCGACACGATCCCGGCGATGGCCGCCTTGATCCGCAGGTTGATGTCCTTGGACACGAACACCACCGGGATCTCAGGCACCTGTTCCTTCAGCGCCAGGATCGCGCCGAGGATGGCGTTGTCCGGAATCACCGCGCCGAAGCTCTTGCCGGCATCGAAGTGGCTGGTCTGGAAGCGCAGCAGGCCCACGCTCTGCTTGCCGCGCAGCTGCAGCCCGTTCGGGCGCTGCAGCGGAATGCCGTCGGCCAGGTTGTCCAGGCCGGAGGCCTGCACCAGCTCGTTGAGGAAGCGGCTCACCTGGCGGGCGTTGCGGCTCGCTTCGGAGGTGCCCTTCTTGCCGTTGTCCAGCTCTTCGATCACCTGCATCGGCAGGTAGACATCATGCTCCTCGAACTTGAACAGCGCGGTTGGATCGTGCATGAGCACGTTGGTATCCAGAACGTAGATGCGCTTGCCTCGGGTCATCGTCATTTCCTGGTGGCAGAACAGGGACAAGCCATCACGACCTGCAGGGCAGGGTGATGGCCATTGTGGGGTGCAGGTGGGTCACTGGGTTTTCGCGGCCTTCAGCGCTTCAAGCACGGATTCGGCGTGGCCGGCGACTTTCACCTTGCGCCACGACTGCACGATACGACTGTCGGGAGAAATGAGGAAGGTGCTGCGTTCGATGCCACGCACCTGCTTGCCGTACATGTTCTTCAGCTTGATCACATCGAACGCGGTGCACAGCGCTTCGTCGCCATCGCTGACCAGCGGGAAGGCAAAGCCCTGCTTGGCGCAGAAGTTGTCGTGGGACTTGACCGAATCGCGCGAAACGCCGAACACCTGGGCGCCGGCGCGCTTGAACTTCGGCAGCAGGGCGTTGAAATCGATGCCCTCGGTGGTGCAGCCCGGGGTGCTGTCCTTGGGGTAGCAGTACAGCACCAGCCACTGGCCGGCGAGATCGCCGAGGGTGGTGTGGTCGCCGCCGGACAGGGCCAGCGGGAGGGCGAGGGTGGTGCTGTCCAGGGTATCGCCGTTGTTCATGAGGTCCTTGCTGCGGAGCCTGAGTGAAGCGTCTTACAACTGCATGAAACACCGCGCGTTCGTGATGAACGCGCGAAGCCGTCAGAACTTCATCGGGTCCATGATCGCGTCCAGGTTGAGGTGGTCGCAGAATTCGAGGAAATCGTCGCGCAGTGCGGCGATGTGCATGTTGGCGGGCACCCCGATGGTGACCTGCGCCGAGAACATCTCCGCGCCGGTCTGCATGGCGCGGTAGCGGGTGCTCTGCAGGTTTTCGATGGTGATGCCCTGGCGGTCGAAGAAATCGGCCAGCTGGAACAGGATGCCGGGCTTGTCGGCGGCGATCACTTCCACGATGTAGGGCAGCAGGTTGGACTGCGCCTGCTTGGCGCCGGTGCGGTACCACACCAGTTTCAGGCCTTCCTCGCGTTCGAGCCGGGTCAGCATGGCTTCCAGCTTGGCCACCGAGTCCCAGGAGCCGGTAGCCAGGGCGGTGACCGAGACATCGCGGCCCACGGTGGCAAGGCGGGCATCGACCAGGTTGCAGCCGCTGTCGGCGATGCGCCGGGTGACGGGCAGCAGGGGGGACTCCGGATGCGTCGTGTAGGCGTTGATCAGGAGATGGTTTTCGGTCGGCGCAGGCCGCGGCGTGGTGTCGGTCAAGGTGGTTCCGGTAATGCGGGATGAGTCTGAACGGCGCCGGCGACGGCGCGTTCGCCGGAGTCCAGCATACTTGCCCGCGCTTTCGACCCGCAAGTAACATGCAACGTACGTCCGACCGCGCTTCCAGCGGCCTTCGTCCCCCTTTCTTCCGAGCATCGTTTCCTTGTCCCTTTCCGGTCTCATCACCGCGCTGGCCACGCCTTTCCAGGCCAATGGCGCATTGGATCCCGACGGTTGGCAGCGCCTGCTGCACCTGCAACTGGAGGGTGGCGTTCACGGGGTGGTGGTCGCCGGGTCGACCGGCGAGGCCGCGACCCTGTCCGATGACGAATACGACCAGCTGCTGCGCAGTGCGGTCAAAACCGTCGCCGGGCGCGTGCCGGTGCTGGCCGGTACCGGCCTGTCGGGAACCGCCAAAACGATCGAACAGACCCGCCGGGCGGCGGCCAGCGGCGCGACCCACGCGCTGGTGGTGACCCCGCCGTACGTGCGCCCGACCCAGGCCGGGCTGATCGCGCACTACCGCGCGGTGGCCGACCAGGGCGGCCTGCCGGTGATCCTGTACAACGTGCCGGGCCGTACCGGCTGCGACATGCTGCCGGAGACGGTGGCCGAGCTGGCCGCGCACCCGAACATCGTGGGCATCAAGGAAGCGGTAGGCGATGTGGGCCGGGTCCAAGCCCTGCTGGCACTGCGTTCGCCGACCTTTGCGATCCTCAGTGGCGATGACGGCACGGCTGCCCGGTCGATCCTGTCCGGCGTGGATGGGCTGATCTCGGTCGGCTCGAACGCGCTGCCCGGTGCCTACCGGCGCATGTGCGACCTGGCTGCGGCGGGCGAGCGCGAGGCCACCGAGGCCTGGGATGCCCGGCTGGAGCCGTTCCATGAATTCTGCGGGGTGGAACCCAACCCCATCCCGGTGAAGGACCTGCTGCGCCGGATCGGCATCGGCCACGGCCTGCGGCTGCCGCTGCTGCCGTTGTCGGCCGCCCACCACGCCGCCGCCGAACACCTGGCCACCGACATCGGTGCGCTCGAAGCCCTTTCCAGCCACTGACATCAGTGGCCTGACCCAGGAGATTCACATGCGTCAATCCGTTTCCGCCATCCGCGTGCTGTCGTTCGCGATTCTGGCCACCGCCACGCTGGCAGGTGTCACCGGCTGCAAGCGCGGCGTCAAGGGCGACTACGCACTGGCGCCGGAAGTGCGCCCGCTGGAAATCCCGCCGGATCTGAACGCCCCGGGCGCCAGCCCGGCCGCCCAGATGCCGGTGCTGGCCTCGCAGGCCAACAAGCCCGCCCCGTCGCAGGCGCCGGCCAACAATGCCGGTTTCACCATCCCGGGCAGCAAGGACGAGGTGTTCGGCAAGGTCGGCACGGCGCTGGAGTCGGTTGAAGGCGTGAAGATCGCCAGCAAGGCCCAGCTGCTGGGCTCCTACGATGTGGCCTTCGAAGGCAGCGATTTCCTCGTCCGCGTGGTGGCCGTCGAAGCCGGCGCCTACATCTCGGCCGTGGATCCGCGCGGCCTGCCGGCTACCGGTGCGGCCCCGACCAAGCTGCTGGGTGAGCTGAAGGCCAAGCTGGCGCCGTAAGCCCCGTACGGCTTATTGCGATTGCAGATTGAAAGAGGCTGCCGGGCTTTGCCCGGCAGCCTTTTTGCATTTTGGCGAACAGCCGGTGGTTTTCGCATGGTCTGGGCTGGGCCGGCGGGTGCGGGGGTACGGGGGGCGCCGTGAATCCATCCCTGGAGGCTCTTGCGAAACATCCATGTTTCGCAAAGCCCCCGTACCCCCGC
>DGIP01000069.1 GCA_002386405.1 Stenotrophomonas maltophilia | reverse complement strand
GGCGCGAGCGGGACATCGCCGAAAGGATAGCGGGCGGGGGTGAAAGCCGGTGAGGGCAAGCCAACTCAATGATGAACGGCACCCGTCCCCCCCCCTGAACAGGCGCCACGCACGGGCGTAATGTCAAAGCCGCCAGCCCAAACGGCTGCAGGAGACTCAAACGAAACGGTAGCGCCGGCCGTTGGCCGGCCCGCAGGAACCCAACAACAAGGACCCTCACCATGGCATTCAGTGCAGCAGGCAACTCCGGACCACTGGCCGACATCAACGTCACCCCGTTGGTGGATGTAATGCTGGTGCTGTTGATCATCTTCATCGTGACCGCCCCGATGGTGTCCATGCCCATCCCGGTCAACCTGCCGCAACCCACTACCGTGGTACCGCCCACCGCACCGCCGCCGCCGATCGAACTGCGCGTGGACGCCAGCAACCAGGTCAGCTGGAATGGGCAGATGGTTGCGGTCAGCTCGCTTCAGCAGCGCATGCAGGACGCCGCACAGGCCAACACAGGAAACGTTCCCGAGCTGCGCATCGCCACCGACCCCAACGCCGAGTACGACGTGATGGCCAAGGTGTTGGCAGCCGCCAACAACGCGCACATGGAAAAGATCGCGTTCGTGAACCCTTGAGCTGTATTCCAGAGTTGTCTATTCCCGGCCCTGTGAGGGGCCGGGAATCCAGGCAGAACTCAGCCGTGGCCAAGCAGGATGGCCCGTAATTCTACGCGAGGTGCTCAGTCCAATTTGCAGGTCACCGTGCGCCCGTCCCATGCGCATGACATTCTATTTCCTGCCGAAGTGGATCCAGTAACCGGAACTCCGTACTGTTGAGCGGAGCGAATCCAGCGATTCATATCGTTCGTCTGCCCGAAGTAGTACGAACCCGCATAGCTTGGCGCGGTCGCGGGGTCTGAAATGGATTCGTCCGGAACCTTGTTCCCGGTGGAATCGCGGCTCTCCCCCTTAACGTACGCTGCTTCCGTGGCGTTAGTTGCCGTAATTTTGTAGATGGTTTTTGAGCCATCACCCCATGTGATAATAATTGTAATAGTTCCGCCGCCCTTTAAGCCTGACCATGTCAGCACTTGCTGCTGTATGGATTCGGCGAGCGCATTCCAGTTGGGGCTGTCCGTGTTTGCTCCAGAGATCTCGGCGGCAAGATACTGTCCCAGTCGAGTGCGCAGGGTGCTTGACTGCACCACGTCGAATGTATTCGATGACCTGTACGAATCCGGAAAAGTGATCGAATTTGTATTCCCTGGGTTGTCGGGATGCAGGAACAGCACGGGTCCGCCCCCTGACGCTGCCTCAACCTTGGAGCTACGCAGCTGTAGGCTAGTAGTGGCATCCACTACTCGAAGAAATGACAACTGAATCTGAGGCGGAACGGGAGTGGGTAAAGCGCGCCACTTTCTAAGCTCGCGGTCATACTCGACATTGAATGCTGTGAGTTTAGCTCCGTCAAAGTCCATCACCACTGTCAACCCGGCCCCCGTGAGCAGGGCTGCGTCTCTAGGTGATGCGCAGTTGTTGCACTCGATAAGCCCGCCTGCCCTCACGTCACTGATCGAGCAAAAAAAGATCACGGCTGCTGCAAAGGCTGCTTGGATTACTGTGACTCTCATGCGGACGCTCCTTAATACTTAGGGGCGTGGGGGAGTGCCATATATGTGTCTGCCGCAGGTGTGAATCTGAGGCTAGCGTCGCAATATCGAAAAATTGAGAATTTCCCTACGCCCGTTAGTCCGGTTTTCCGATCGTCAGGTTCTAAGGGCTGCACCGGCGTAAGCCTTTCAAACCCTGTAATTTTGTTAAATGGATGTGAATCTGGCGAATCCATCACACCGTCATCTTTACAGGTTGTTTACAAAGGAGACGCTGCCGCGCTTCAAGGGGGAGGCGAGGCGGTCCCAGCAAGCCATTCCTTTGGAGAGAGAGCGAATGAACAACCTGCATTACCGCCCCTTGGCGGCTGCCGTAGCGCTGTGCCTGCTGTCCGTCCCCGCCCTTGCCACCGCGCAGGATGCTCCCCGCACCACCACCGAACTGGACCGGGTGGAAGTCACCGGTACCCGCATCAAGCGGGCCGAGGTCGAAGGCCAGGTGCCGATCCAGACCCTTACCCGCAGTGAGATCGAACGCACCGGCCTGAACTCCATCGGCGAGGTGCTGCAGCAGCTGACCGGTTCCGGTTCGGCGCTCAACGCCAAGTTCAACTCGTCGGGCAACTTCGGCTTCCCGCCCGATGGCAGCGGCGTGGGCGCCGGTTCGGCCCAGGTCGACCTGCGCCACCTGGGCGCCAAGCGCGTGCTGGTGCTGGTGGATGGCATCCGCTGGGTCAACGAGTCCTCCGCCTCGGGCGTGGGCGCGGCCACCGACCTCAACACCATTCCGCTGGCGATCGTCGAGCGCATTGAAGTGCTCGAAGACGGCGCCTCGTCGCTGTACGGCTCGGACGCGATTGCCGGCGTGGTCAACATCATCACCCGCCGCGAGTTCGATGGCGGCCAGGTCACCGTGAACTACGGTGAGTACAGCAAGGGCGATGGCACCCAGAAGGGCGTGGACCTGGCCTGGGGCACCAGTGGCGACCGCTACAGCCTGTTCCTGGGCGCCAGCTGGACCAAGCAGGACGCGGTATATGCCAACACCCGCGAACAGTCGCGTTACCCGATCCCGGGGACGGGTCTCTCATTCGGTAGTTCAGCAACTCCGACCGGGCGGTTCCGCTTTGTAGATCCGAATACTGGAATCGAACACAACATCACGCCCAACAATGGTGCGACGTCGCCGGCTTTCAACGGAGTTGGTGGATGTGATCGAACTGACGATTATCACTGCTTCACCACGGCGGACCGCTTCAACTTCGCCGAATACAACCTGCTGCTGACCCCGTCCGAGCGCAAGGGCATCTTCGGCCAGTTCCGCTTCGACATCACCGACAACGTGCAGTGGTATATCAAGGCGCTGGCCAATCGCCGTGAGTCGACAAATCAAGCTGCGCCGGAGCCGTTGTTCTTTGGCCCCGACGGGGCGACCGGAAATCCGCTTGCTGACAACATCATTATCTCAGGTCTCAATCCGTACAACCCCTTTGGGTTCGATCTTGATGCTTCAGATAATCTGATCGTGATCGGCCGCCGCCCGGTGGAAGGCGGGCCGCGCATCTTCGAGCAGGAAGTGAACACCACGTACTTTGCCACCGGGCTGGTGGGCCTGTTCCAGGCCGCCGACCGCAGCTGGTCGTGGGACGTCAACGGCATGTACAGCAAGAACAAGGCCGAACAGACCAACTACGGCAGCTACAACATCTACAACGCCAACATCGCGCTGGGTGACCCGGCCATCTGCGCGGCCACCCCGGGCTGCGTGCCGCTGAATATCTTCGGCGGCCCCGGCACCATCACCCGTCCGATGCTGGACTGGATCCAGCCGGTGGTGCACGACCAGAGCCAGAACGAGCTCACGCTGTTCACCGCGAACCTGAGCAGTGACCTGTTCACGCTGCCGGCGGGGCCGCTGTCGTTCGCCACCGGTTACGAGTATCGCAAGTACGAAGGCGAATACCAGCCGGATCCGATCACAGTGCGCGGCCACTACAACGGCGTGCCGTCGCTGCCGACCTCCGGTTCGTACGACGTCAACGAGGTGTACCTGGAACTGGCGGTGCCGATCTTCGCCAAGAGCGCACTCGGAGAGAAGCTGGACCTGAGCCTGGCCGGGCGTTATTCGGATTACTCCACCTTCGGTGGCGAGTTCACGCCCAAGTACGGCCTGCGCTGGCAGGTGACCGATGACTTCGTGCTGCGCACCAGCTATGCCGAAGGCTTCCGCGCACCGTCCATCGGTGAACTGTACGGTTCGGCGGCGCGCGCTGACCTGCAGCTGTTCGATCCGTGCTCCGTGGGCCTGGGCGGTACGCCGCCGCGTGGCAGTGCGGCCAACTGTGCGGCGTTGGGCGTGCCAACCGGTTTCCAGCAGGCCAACTCGCAGATCTCGGTCACCACCGGCGGCAATGACCAGCTGGGTCCGGAAACCTCGCGCAGCTTCAGTGCCGGCTTCGTGTGGAGCCCGTGGTTCGGCAACAACGCCTCGTGGTCCGAACGCTTCGACGTGGAAGTGACCTTCTACCGCCACAACATCGAAGGTGCCATCCAGGCGATCAATGCGCAGACCCAGCTCGACCTGTGCGTGGATACGCTGGATTCCATCTACTGCGATGGCATCACCCGTGCCTCCACCGGTGCGGTCAGCGGCTTCAACAACCGCCTCACCAACCTGGGCTCGATAAAGACCGACGGCTGGGACGTGGACCTGTTCTGGACGCTGCCGCAGACCGATGTGGGCCAGTTCAAGATCGGCTGGCAGAACACCTTCGTCGGCCGTTACGAGGCGGTGGGTGCGGCAGGCCAGCGCCAGCCGCAGGAGCCGGGCGTGGAAGTCACCGACAGCTCGATTCCGGAATGGACCAGCAACGCGTCGCTGAGCTGGAACATGGGTGCATGGAATGCGTCGTGGACCGTTCGCCACATCTCCAAGCTCACCGAACAGTGCGGCGATGCCGCCGCGTTCCCGGTGTGCAGCGACCAGGCGGCCGGTACCAACGAACTGGCGGCAACCACCTACAACGACTTCCAGGTGGGCTACAAGTTCGACTGGATGAAGGGCCTGCAGCTCAGCGCCGGCTTGAACAACGCGTTCGACAAGGATCCGCCGATCTGCCTGTCGTGCTCGTTGAACGGGTATGACGCGTCCACCTACGACATCCCGAAGGGGCGTTACTGGTACCTGCGCGCGGACCTGCGCTTCTGACCAAAAGCAGAAGGCCGGGAAATCCCGGCCTTCTGTGCGTTACCGGCCACCCGACCAACGGTCGGGTGCTACCGGGGTCGATTCGTCAGAACGACCAGGTAAAGGTGATCGAGCCGTTGCGGCCGTCGCCGTAGGCACCGTAGCCGTTGATCTGCGAGAAGTACTGCTTGTCCAGCAGGTTGTTCAGGTTGGCCTGCACGCTGAACTGCGGGGCCAGGCGGTAACGCACGAAGGCGCTGACCAGGGCGTAGCTGTCCTGCTCGATACGGCCGTACGCGGGCACCGGGTAGTAGATGCCGTTCTGCCAGTTCACGCCGCCACCGACGGTCAGGTCGCTCAGCGACTGCGGGGTGTAGCTGGTGAACAGCTTGATGGTGGTCTGCGGCAGGTTGGTGTTGATGTCGGCGCCGTTGATGTCCTTGGCCACGTAGCGCGAGGCACCGAAGGTGGCGTTCCAGCCCGGGGCCAGCTCACCGTTCAACTCCAGCTCGAAGCCACGGCTCACCGTGCCGCGTGCGGCAATGTAGGCGAACTCGTTCTGGCTGCCTTCCACCGGGATGGTGGTGGCCTGACCCACGTTGTCCTGCTCGATGCGGAACACCGCCAGCGAGGCGTTCAGGCGGTTGTCGAACCAGGCAGCCTTGACGCCCACTTCGTAGCTCTTGCCGTCCACCGGATCCAGGTAGCTGCCGTCCTGCTGCTTGAGCGTCTGCGGCTGGAAGATCTCGGTGTAGGCGGCGTAGGTCGACCAGGTGTCGTTGAGGTCGTAGACCAGGCCGGCGTACGGGGTGGTGACCTTGTGCGAACGGTCGGCACCTTCGCCCTCGCTCTTCCAGTCGGTGTAACGCGCGCCGAGGATCAGCTTCAGCGGATCGGCCAGCGACAGGCGGGTGGCGGCATAGCCGGCCTTCTGGGTGATGGTGCCCGAGCTCTGCAGCGGCAGCGTATCCAGCCAGTTGGGTTCCGGGAAATCGGCAACGCCGCCCAGGTAGTTGTCCAGCGGCGCCCAGCCCCCCTGGTAGTCACCATAGTTGGCGTAGCGGCGCTTGTTGTAGCTCAGGCCGGCCATGACCTGGTGCTCGCGGCCGAACAGCTGGAACGGGCCTTCCACGTAGCCATCTACCGCATCGACCTTGCGCTCGGTGTTGTAGAAGCCGGCCGACGGCGTGACGCCGGCGCCGGTGACCGGGTCCAGCAGCGAAGCGCCGGTGGTCCAGTCGTTGTAGGCCGGATAGAACAGCTTGTCGTCGGCCTTGGTCTCGTCATGGGTGGCGCCGATGCGGACCTTCCAGTCGTTGGCGAAGCCGTGTTCCAGCGTGGCGAACAGACGCTTGCTGGTGGTGTCCCAGTAGGTCCAGCGCGGGTTGGCGCTGAACGATTCGTCGAACGGGGTCGGCGAACCGTCGGAGAACAGCATCGGGAAGCCGCCCCAGGTCACGCCGTTGGCGCGCTTCTGCTGGTAGTCGTAGCCTACGCTCAGCTGGGTGTCCGGGGTCAGGTCGGCGTCGATCACCGCATAGCCCAGCGTCTTGTGCTGGTCGTAGCCGTCCATCTGCGATTCGGTGTCGAGGTAGCTGCCGATCACGCGTGCGCGCACCGAACCACTGGCATTCAAGGGGGTGGTCACATCCACGGTGCTGCGGGTGCGGCCCCAGCTGCCGACGTTGACCGACACGCTGCCGGTCAGTTCGGCGCTGTCGGCGTGCTTGCGGATCAGGTTGACCGACGCCGACGGGTTGCCCGCGCCGGTCAGCAGGCCGGTGGCACCACGCACCACTTCCACGCGGTCGTACAGGGCCAGGTCCAGGCCGGAATCGCCGTAGCTCCAGTTCTGCACCATCTGGGTGGGCAGGTTGTCGTACTGGTAGCTGTCGATATAGAAGCCGCGCGCGTAGAACTCGGTGCGCTCGGTATCGGACTGGGTGCTGCTCACGCCGGTGGTGTTGGCCAGCACGTCGATGATGTCGTCGAGGTTCTGGTCCTCGATGCGCTGGTGGCTGATGATGCTCACCGACTGCGGAATCTCGCGCGGGGCCAGGTCGAAGCGGGTGCCGGCGGAGGTGCGGCGGACCGAATAGCCTTCCGCGCGCTCGCCCTTGACCACGATCTTGTCCAGCGTGGTGGCGTCGGGGGCGGCGTCCTGCGCGAAGGCAGGCGCGGCGGCCAGGCTGGCCAGGGCGATCAGCAGCGCCTGCGGCAGGCGGCCGTGGGACAGGGGGCGGGACAGCACAGCGGCGGTACGGAGCATCAGCGTTTCCTGGGCGGCGGCGCACCAGGCGGCGATCCTCGGATGCCGGGCGCTGCGGACGGTGGGGTGCAGTAGGCGGGCGGGTGCGGTGCAGCGGCACGGGCTTTGGCAACTGATCGCCGTGCGCCTCCCTGGCGCGAACGGGACCGCAGCATGGTAATGCGAATCAGTCCCATCCGCAATGTCTACCGGTTTCAACCCTCGACCCACCCGCCTTTAACGTGGCCGCGCCTACGGTGGTCGCACACGGGCTGCGGCCCGCTTCCAGGAACGTCCAATGATTGCCAAGAACACGCTTTGTCTCTGGTACGACGGCACCGCCGAGGAAGCGGCCGCCTTCTATGCCGCCACCTTCCCAGACAGCTCGGTGCAGGCCGTGCATCGCGCGCCGTCCGACTTTCCGTCCGGCAAGAAGGGCGATGTGCTGACCGTGGAGTTCACCGTAGTCGGCATTCCTTGCATCGGCTTGAACGGCGGGCCGGCGTTCAAGCACAGCGAGGCGTTCTCGTTCCAGATCGCCACCGACGACCAGGCCGAAACCGACCGCCTCTGGAATGCCATCGTCGGCAACGGTGGGCAGGAGAGCGATTGCGGCTGGTGCAAAGACAAGTGGGGCCTGTCGTGGCAGATCACCCCGCGCGTGCTGACCGAGGCGTTCAACAGCAGCGACCCGGCCGTGGCCAAGCGCGCCTTCGAAGCGATGATGACCATGAAGAAGATTGACGTGGCCAGGATCGAAGCGGCAGTGCGCGGCTGACGTAGCGACACGCCATGCGTGTCCCCAGGGGTGCCAAGCGACACGCAGGACACGCATGGCGTGTCGCTACGGGTATGCTCCCGCGATGACTTCGTCGCGCCTCTCCACAGTGTTCCCCGTCCTGGCCGTGCTCGGCTCGGTCACCGCCCTGGCCGTGGGCACCTCGTTCGCCAAGCAGCTGTTCCCGGTGATCGGCGCGCAGGGCACCAGCGCGCTGCGCGTGGGCTTCTCCGCCCTGGTGCTGCTGGCGGTGTTCCGGCCGTGGCGCTGGACCACCACGCGGGCCGACGCGGGCGCGATCTTCCGCTACGGCATCACCCTGGGGGTGATGAACCTGCTGTTCTACATGGCGCTGCGCACGATCCCGTTCGGCATCGCGGTGGCCATCGAATTCTGCGGGCCGCTGGCGGTGGCGATGTGGTCGTCGCGCCGGCCGATCGATTTCGTCTGGGTCGGCTGCGCCGCCACCGGCCTGCTGTTGCTGCTGCCACTGGGCCATGGCGAACCGCTCGATCTGGGCGGCGTGCTGTATGCACTGGGCGCGGCGGTGTGCTGGGCGCTGTACATCATCTTCGGCAAACGCGCCGGCCACCTGCATGCAGGGCACACGGTATCGCTGGGCCTGTGCGCGGCGGCGCTGGTGGTGGTGCCGGTGGGCGTGGCGCACGCCGGCATGGCGCTGCTGGACCCGAAGATCCTGCTGTTCGGGCTGGGCGTGGCGGTGGTCTCCAGCGCCATTCCGATGTCGCTGGAAATGGCGGCGTTGAAGCGCCTGCCGAAGGAAACCTTCGGCATCCTGATCAGCATGGAACCGGCAGTGGCCGCATTGCTGGCGATGGGCCTGCTGGCCGAACACCTGACGCCGCTGCAATGGGCGGCGATCGGCTGCACGGTGGTGGCGTCGATTGGCAGCACGGTGACCGCCAAACGACGCGAGCCGGTGTTCGCCGAACCGACGGGGTAAGCCCCGTCAGCGCCGCACCGGCGCATCGCCGGCCACGTAGTACGTGGCCGTGCTGCGCGGCAACGGTTCGCGGCCCCGGATGCGGTCGGCGATCTTCTCGGCGATCATGATCGTGGTCGCGTTGAGGTTGCCGGTGATGATGCGCGGCATGATCGAGGCATCCACCACGCGCAGGCCCTGCATGCCGTGCACGCGGCCTTGGCCGTCCACCACGCTCATCGCATCGGTGCCCATCGCGCATGAACACGACGGGTGGTAGGCGGTTTCGGCACGGGCGCGCACGAAGGCATCCAGCTCGGCATCGGTCCTGCAGTCCGCGCTGGGGCTGATCTCGCGGCCGCGGTATTCGTCCAGCGCGGGCTGGGCGATGATCTCGCGGGTGATCCGGATCGCATCGCGGAACTCCTGCCAGTCCTGGTCGGTGGACTGGTAATTGAACAGGATCGAGGGATGCTGGTGCGGGTCCAGCGAGCGCGCATGCACGCGGCCACGGCTGGGCGTGCGCATGGACCCCACGTGCGCTTGGAACCCGTGTTCCTTCACCGCATTCGTGCCGTTGTAATTGATCGCCACCGGCAGGAAGTGGTACTGGATGTTGGGCCAGGCGAAGTCGTCACGGGTGCGGATGAAGCCGCCGGCCTCGAACTGGTTGCTGGCGCCGATCCCGGTGCCGGCGAACAGCCATTCGGCGCCGATCGCCGGCTGGTTCCACCACTGCAGCGCCGGGTACAGCGACACCGGTTTGGTGCAGGCGTACTGCATGTACACCTCCAGATGATCCTGCAGGTTTTCGCCCACGCCGGGCAGGTCGTGCACCAGCGGCACGCCCAGCGACGCCAGCAAGGCAGGCGCGCCCACGCCGGAGCGCTGCAGGATCTGTGGCGAGGCGATGGCGCCGGCGCACAGCAGCACCTCGCGGCGTGCATGTACGTCGATCGGGTCGACACTGCTGCCAGCCAGGTAGCGCACGCCCACCGCGCGCTTGCCGTCGAACAGGATGCGGTCGGTGGTGGCGTGGGTGACGATCTCCAGCCCGGGCCGGCCCTTGGCCATGTCCAGATAACCGCGCGCGGTGCTGGAGCGGCGCCCGCGCGGGGTTACGGTCCGGTCCATCGGGCCGAAGCCTTCCTGCTGGTAGCCGTTGAGGTCGTCGGTACGCGGGTAGCCGGCCTGCACGCCGGCCTCGACCATGGCGTGGAACAGCACGTTGTTGTCGTTCTTCGGGGTGGCCACGCTGACCGGGCCGTCGCCGCCGTGGTAATCGTTGGGCCCGATGTCGCGGGTTTCGGCCTTGCGGAAGTAAGGCAGCACGTCCAGGTAGCTCCAGTCCTCCAGGCCATCGAAGGTGGCCCACTGGTCGAAATCCAGCGCGTTGCCGCGGATGTAGCACATGCCGTTGATCAGCGAGGAACCGCCCAGGCCCTTGCCGCGCCCGCATTCCATGCGCCGGTTGTCCATGTGCGGTTCCGGCTCGGTTTCATAGGCCCAGTTGTAGCGCCGGCCCTGCAGCGGGTAGGCCAGCGCGGCCGGCATCTGCGTGCGGAAATCCAGCCGGTAGTCCGGGCCGCCGGCTTCGAGCAGCAGCACGCTCACGCCCGCGTCTTCGGTGAGGCGCGCGGCCAGGGTGTTGCCGGCCGAACCGGCGCCGATGATGATGTAGTCGTATTCGCGCTTCATGGTCAGAACACCGATGCGTAGCGGTCCAGTTCGATCTGGACGGATTTGGTGCGGGTGTAGGCACGCAGCGTGGCCAGGCCGTTCTCGCGGCCCACGCCGGACTGCTTGTAGCCGCCCACCGGCATCGTGGCCGGCGATTCACCCCAGCAGTTGACCCAGCAGATGCCCGCTTCGATGCGGTGGATCAGCCGGTGCGCGCGGCTCAGGTCGGCGGTCACCACGCCGGCGGCCAGGCCGTACTCAGTGGCGTTGGCACGCTGGATGGCTTCGTCCTCGTCCTCATAGGACAACAGGCTGAGCACCGGCCCGAAGATCTCCTCGCGCACGATGGCCATGTCGTCGCGGCAGTCGCTGAAGATGGTCGGGGCGACATAGCAGCCCTTGCCCAACGCGCCGTCGGTGAGGCGCTCGCCTCCACACACCACGCGGGCGCCATCGGCCTTGCCGCTTTCGATGTGCGCCAGCACGCGGCGCATGTGCGCGGCGCTGACCAGCGGGCCGAAGTTGGTGTCTTCGGCCAACGGATCACCAATGCGGATACGGCCCACGCGCTCGCGCAGCGCCTGCTCGACATCCGCCAGCAAGGCGCGCGGCACGAACACGCGGGTGCCGTTGGTGCAGACCTGGCCGGAGCTGTAGAAGTTGGCCATCATCGCCACGTCGGCGGCCAGGGCGATATCCGCGTCGGCGCAGATGATCAGCGGCGACTTGCCGCCCAGCTCCATCGTCACCTCCTTGAGCGTGGAACTGGACGCACTGGCCATCACCTTGCGCCCGGTGGCGGTGCCGCCGGTGAAGGAGATCTTTTCGATGCCCGGGTGCTCGGTCAGCGCCGACCCCACGCCGGCGCCATCGCCAGGCAGCACGTTGAACACGCCGTCGGGCAGGCCGGCTTCGGTGAAGATTTCGGCCAGCTTCAGCGCGGTCAGCGGGGTCACTTCGCTGGGCTTGAAGATCATCGCGTTGCCGGCGGCGAGCGCGGGGGCCGCCTTCCACAGGGCGATCTGGATCGGGTAGTTCCAGGCACCGATCGCGCCGACCACGCCCAGCGGTTCCTGCCGCGTGTAGAAGAAGCTGCTTTCGCGCAGCGGCACCTGGCTGCCTTCCAGCCCGTGCATCACCCCGGCGTAGTACTCCAGCACGTCGGCACCGGTCACGATGTCCACGCTGCGGGTTTCGCTCAGCGGCTTGCCGGTGTTGAGGCTTTCCAGCTCGGCCAGGTCGTCGTTGCGTTCGCGCAGCAGCGCCACCGCGCGCAGCAGGATGCGCGAGCGCTCCACGGTGGTGAGCGCGGCCCAGGCCTTCTGACCCGCATGGGCACTTTCCACCGCGGCGTCCAGGTCGTCGCTGTTGGCGCTGTGCACGTTGGCCAACACCTCGCCGTTGGCCGGGTTGACCACCTCGAAGGTGCGGTTGCCCTGCGAGGCCACATAGCGGCCGCCGATGTACAGCAGCTGGTCGGGGAAAGTGGGCATGTCGATGACTCCTGTTTGCGTCGGGAGACCAGCGGGTTCAACGGGTCAGATGCAGGAACTGCAGGTGGCGCTCGTACTGGTCGATGATGTCGTTGATGATCTGCTGGCGGCTGTAGCCGACCAGCTCGTAATCCTGTCCACCTTCATAGAGGTGCACTTCGGCGCGGTAGTAGCGCTGGTTGCGGAAGCGCTGCGCGGCGAACGAGGGGGTGAGGTAAACGCGCATCACCACCTGGTAGCGGAACACCTGCTGTTCGCCATGGTTGACCTGCAGCTCCATCTGGCCCGGTTCGAACTGGGTGGTCACGTCCAGGCCCTGCTCGCGCAGCTGGGTGGCCACCGCTTCGATGGCCGGGCGCACGTCGGTATCCATGAAGCGGTACACCTCGTCGCGCACCGGGAAATGCACGGCCTGGGTGATGCGCTGGCGCCAACCACGCTGGTGGCGCGACTGGCCGATCAGCGGGATCGGCGAGTACTGGGAGGCCTTCTTGCGTTGCGATTCCTCACCCAGTGCGCGTGTGAGGCCCCACAGCATCAGCAGCAGCACCACCGAGAACGGCAACGAGGCGAGCACTACCGCCGATTTGAGTGCGTCCATGCTGCCGGCCAGCAGCAGCCCGGCGGTGACCAGTGCGGTCATCACCCCCCAGAACACGCGCAGCCAGCGCGGACCATCTTCTTCCGGCAGGCCCCCGTGCGAGGACAGGGTGGACAGCACCACGGTGCCCGAATCGGCCGAGGTGACGAAGAAGATGAAGCTGACCATCACCGTCACGGTGATCACCGCGCGGCTCCACGGGTAACTGTCCAGCAGCGCGTACAGTACGGTTGGCGGGTTATCCACGGCCAACTGCGCAAGGTGCTCCTGGCCATGGTGCAGTACCTGGTCCAAGGCGCTGTTGCCGAAGATGGACAGCCACGCCAGGGTGAAGCCCAGCGGGATCAGCAGTACGCCGAACACGAATTCGCGGATGGTGCGGCCGCGCGAGATGCGCGCGATGAACAGCCCCACGAACGGCGCCCAGCCGATCCACCAGGCCCAGTAGAACACCGTCCAGTTGCCCAGCCAGTCGGCGCGGCCGCCGTAGGCATACACATCGAAACTCTTGCCCACCACGTTGCCGAGGTAATCGCCCAGGTTCTGCATGAAGGTGCTGAGCAGGTACTGGGTGGGCCCGGCGAACAGCATGAACAGCAGCAGCGCGATGGCCAGCAGCATGTTGATGTCCGACATCCAGCGCACGCCCTTTTCCACGCCGGACACCGCCACGATGATCGCCGCGCCCATCATCAGCGCGATCAGCGCCACCTGCACCCACGGTGCGTGCGGGATCGGCAGCAGCACGTTCAGGCCGGCATTGAGGTGCAGCACGCCAAAGCCCATGTCCGCGCCGATGCCGAACACGGTGGCCACGATGCCCAGTGCATCCACGGTGTAGCCGATCGGGCCGTTGATGCGCTTGCCGATCAGCGGGTACAGCGCCGAACGCAGCGCCAGTGGCAGGTTGTGGCGATAGGCGAAGTAGGCCAGCGCCATCGCTGCCAGCGCGAACACGCCCCAGCCGTGCAGGCCCCAGTGCAGGAACAACAGCTGCATGGCCTGGCGGGCACCGGCTTCGCCGCCGCCCACGCCGCCCTGCGGCGGCTGCAGGTAATGGGTGAGCGGTTCGGACACGCAGAAGAAGAACAGCGTGATGCTGATCCCGGCCGCGAACAGCATGCCGGCCCAGGAGAGGTAGCTGAACTCCGGCTCGTCATGGTCCGCGCCCAGCTTCACCTGGCCGTAGCCGGACAGCGCCACGCCGACCACGAACACCAGGTACACGGTCATCGCCAGCAGGTAGTACCAGCCGACGTTGCGCGACGCCCAGGTCTGCGCGTCCAGCAACAGCACGCCGGAGGAAATGGGAAACGCGGTGACCAGAATGGCGAATGCCGCCACGATCGTGGCGGCAAGCAGGAAGACGGGTCGAAGCGTGCGCACCTCGCTGGGAGGCGTCTCCACGATGTTCATGGATGAAGGGGCTCACGGTGCCGTTGCCGGCAGACCCCACGCATTAGCGCATATGCGCTGTGGACATCCCGTTTACGTGGTCAGCGCAGGGCGTGGCTGGGCACATCGATCTCCATGGCCAGCGCCAGGTGATCGGAAAACGCCGCCGGTACCGCTTCGGCGCTGCGTTGCTGCAGGCCGCTGCTTAGCAGGATGTGGTCGATGGCCCGGTCCGGGCGCCAGCTCGGGAAGGTAGGCACCGCGCAGCCGGGCGGCTGCAGGTTGGTCTTCTGGTACAGCACCTGCATTTCCGGGCGTTCGGCCAGGCAGTTGAAATCGCCCATCAGCACGGCGTTGGAATGCTCGGACAACAGGTCGGCGATGAAGGCCAGCTGCGACATGCGCGAGTTGGTGCCCAGCGACAGGTGGGCCACGGCCACCGCCAGGCCCTCGTTGCCATCGCCGAACTTGGCCAGCAGCACGCCGCGCCCGCCGATCCGGCCGGGCAGGGCATGGTCCTGCACTTCCACCGGTTCCAGCCGGCTCAACAGGCCGTTGGCACTGGAGGCCACCCCGCCCATGCGGCGGTTGGGTTGGTGGCTCCAGTAATTGAAGCCGGCGCGCTCGGCCAGATAGTGGGTCTGGTTGGTGAAGCCCGAACGCAGGCTGCCGGGGTCGGCCTCCTGCAGGCCGACGATGTCGTGACCGCGGGCCAGCTGGGCGATGGCGTCCAGGCTGGTCCGCTTGCGCCCCGCCGGCAGCGCATGTGACCAGCTGCGGGTCACATAGTCGCTGTAGCGGCGGGTGCTGGAGCCGGCCTGGATGTTGGCCGTCAGCAGGCGCAGGGTCCGCGTGTTGGGGGAAGTCACGACGGTCGCTTGCTCTTGATGGCTCAGTTGCCCTTGGCGGCGCGTTCGCGGGCGATCAGGTGATCGGCGATGCGCAGCATGTCCGGGAAGCTCTTGCCCTTGACCAGGTACTTGCCGTTGACGATCACCGACGGCGTGCCGGTGATCTGGCTGCGCTGGGCGAACTGCTTGGCGGCACTGGTCTTGGCGCTCACCGCGAAGCTCGACATGGTGGCTTCGAACTGCTTGGCATCGGCACCGTGATTGGCATAGAAGGCGGCGATCTCCTGCACCGAATCACGGCCGCGCTCGCCCTTCAGGGACTGGTCGACGTGGATGGCCTTGTACAGCGCTTCGTGGGTCTTGTCTTCCAGGCCCAGCGCCTGCGCGGCGTAGAACGCCTTGGCGTAGTCATCCCAGGTGCCGCCGAACATGGCCGGCACGTACACGAAGTTCACATCGCTCGGCAGGCCGGCTTTCCACGGCCCGATCAGCGGCTGGAACGCGGCGCAGGCCGGGCAGACGAAGCCGAAGACTTCGGCCACTTCGATCTTGCCGGTGGCCGGCTGGAACGGCTTGCCGTCGGCGATGACCACGTAGTCGGTGCCTTCCACCGGGGCCGGACCGGTCGGCTGCGAGGACGCGGGGGCCGGGGCCGGGGTGGTGGCTTCGGCGGCGGCGGTCTCGGCGGCGGCGGTTTCACCGCTGGCGGCCGGTGCAGCCTCGGTCGGGGCCGGGGCGGTTTCAGTGGCCGGGGTGCTGGTCGGCGCAGCCGGTTCGGTCGGCGTGGCGGTGTTGGCGGTACCGTCCTGGGCCTTGCAGGCGGCCAGGATCGGCAGCAGGGCCATGAGCATGAGGGCGAAACGGGTCTTCATCGAAGCGTCTCCAGCAGAGCATGTTGGGGCCGGCGCGTCGGGCGCCGGCCAGGGGGGAATGATGACACGCGGCCGCCGGGGCGCCGCGTGCAGGGTACGTGACGGTTCAGCGGGCCTTCGCGGCGCGTTCGCGCGCGATCAGCGCATCGGCGTTGCGCAGCATCTCGTCGAAGGAGGTGCCCTTGACCAGGTACTTGCCGTTGACGATCAGCGACGGGGTGCCCTGCACCTTGGTGCGCTGGGCGAAGGATTTGGCCACCTTGAGCTTGGCCTCCACTTCATCGCTCTTCAGCGCGGTGGTGAACTGCTGTTCGGTCACGCCGTAGTCCTTGTAGAAGCCGGCCAGCTCCTGGGGCGACACGTTGGACAGCGGCAGCGAGCCCTTTTCATGCAGTGCGTCGAACATCGCCGCATGGCTGCGCTTGGCCACGCCCAGCTGGTCGGCGGCGTAGTAGGCGCGGGCATAGGAATCCCAGTAGCCGCCGAACACGGCCGGCACCGGCGTGAAGCGCACGTCCTTGGGCAGCTTCTTCTGCCAGGCCTGCAGGAGCGGCTCGAAGTGGGCGCAGTGCGGGCAGGTGTAGCCGAACACTTCCGCCACTTCGATCTTGCCGGCCAGCGGCGCGAGCGGGCCGGGGGCCTGGATCACTTCGTAATCCTTGCCTTCCACCAGTGCGGCGGGGGCGGGCGCGGCCAGTACGGACAGGGGGCTCAGGGCCAGAAGCAACAGCATCAGGCGGGGCATCAACGTCATCTACATCCATCTCCATCGGAAAAAACAACGCCGGCCCAGTGCCGGCGTGGCAGTGAACATAACCCGCCGCCTGGGCGGGGCGCATCTGTCATCGGTCCCGGCCCGCCGTCATTGGCGTGCACCGCCCACGGCCGAGCGCGGCGCGGCGGCGGCCACGTCATCGGCGCGGTTGTGCAGGCCCTGCAGGTAGCTGCCCAGTGCCTGGATTTCCTGTTCGGTCAGCGACTTGGCGATGGTAGCCATGATCTGGAAGTGCGCCTTGTCGGTCTGCTGGGTCACCCCGGCCTGGTACTCCTGCAGCCGCCGCGCCACATACGAGGCGTGCTGGCCCCCCACATGCGGGTAGGCCGGGCCCGGGTTGCCGGCACCGGTGGGGCCGTGGCAGGCCATGCACGCCGGAATGCCACGCGAGGCATCGCCGCCGCGGTAGAGCTGCTGGCCGATTTCGTAGAACTTCTTGTCCTTGTAGGGACCTTCGGCCACCAGGCTGTCGTCGGCAAGCCCGGCACTGGCCTTCTGCGTGGCGAAATACGCCCCGATGTCGCGCATGTCCTGCGGGCTGAGGTCCTGCACGAACGGCACCATCGCCGCCGAGGCCCCGGAGGTGCGCTGGCCGTTGGCGATCAAGGCCATCTGCTGGGCGACGTAGCGCTCGCTCTGGCCGGCGATGCTGGGGTACATCTCCACCGTGGCGTTGCCATCGGCCGAGTGGCAGGCCGCGCAGGCGGCGGCCTTGGTCTGGCCCGCCTTGGCATCGCCCCAGGTGGTCTTGCTGAAATCGACTTCGAGCGACGCCGTCCTCACCGGCGTGTTGTCCGGCAGCGGGGTCACTGCGGTCTGGGCGTACGCAACGGCGGCGAGCAACGATACAGCGACAGCGGAAACGGCAAGAACGCGAGCATGGCGCATGCGGAAGCTCCGTGTGGACCGGCCTGGCGTGTGCAGGCTGCACACGCGGGGATCGCCCGATTATCCATGCCGTTTCACGCCGGGGTCAACGCGGCAGTGCGGCAAAACCCGTGACCGGCAGCACGCGCCGGGCCCGGACATGCGATCCTATGCCCATGTCATTGCTCCTCGAACGCGCCCATTACCTGCTCTCGGCCCACAATACCCGGCAATTGCCGGACGACGTGGGGGCCGAAGTGGCCTTTGCCGGCCGCTCCAACGCCGGCAAATCCAGTGCCCTCAACGCCCTGACCCGCCAGAACAGCCTGGCCCGGGTCTCCAAGACCCCCGGCCGCACCCAGCAGCTGGTGTTCTTCGAAGTCACCCCGGACGCCAAGCTGGTCGATCTGCCCGGTTACGGCTACGCCAAGGTGCCGCTGGACCTGCAGGCGCACTGGCAGGCCTTCATCGACCAGTACTTCCGCACCCGCGAGGCCCTGCGCGGGCTGGTGGTGGTGATGGACATCCGCCACCCGCTCAAGGACTACGACCGGCAGATGCTGGCCTATGCGGTCCGGCGCGGGCTGCCGGCGCACGCGCTGCTGACCAAGGCCGACAAGC
>DGIP01000229.1 GCA_002386405.1 Stenotrophomonas maltophilia | reverse complement strand
GGAGATCCACACCTGCCAGTCCACGCCGGGCTGGCGGAAGGCGTAGTGCCGGGTCGGCTCGCCATCGATGCGTTCGCTGCCGACAAACAACGCGGAGGTGATGCCCTGGGTCGGGAACCCCGGGGTGCCCCACAGGAACAGGTCGGCCAGCGGGAATTCCACGCCCAGCCGGGTGGCCGAATCGCTGAGCAGCGCCTGGCTGCTGCGGTCCAGGTGCTCCACGGTGGCGTAGTACTTCTGCTTCGGCGAGTAGATGGTCAGGGTATGGCCGTCGTAGAACAGCTGCCGGTGCTGGTGGTCGCTGCGGATTTCCACGAAGAAGCGGTCCGGTCCCAGCACCTTGTAATCCACGGTGCCGGCCAGGGCCAGTTTCTGCCCGTCATCCAGCACGTACTCGGTGCGCGTGGTGGCGGCCATGCTGAACTGCGGCAGCGCACGCAGTGCCTTGCCCATGCGGGTCAACGCGCCGATCGCCTCGGGATCGACGGTGGCGGCTGCAGCGGTTTCGGCAACGGCAACGGGCGGCGCGCCGCTGGCGGTTGGCAACGCCAGCGGTACGGCCAGCACGGCTGCAAGCAGCAGGCAGCAACGGCAAGAACGCATGGTGCTCTCCTGTGGGTCCGGGCCTGCCAGGCAGGCCATGACCCACTGTGCGCACCCGTTACGGGGTGGACAAGCGGAGTTACACCGAAACGGCGTAGGTATTTCTACCGGTCAGGGCGCGCGCCGTGGATCGCCGCCGCCACTGGCCACCCATGCGTCCACGGCCTGTTCCACCACGGTCATCGGCATCGCGCCATTGCCCAGGATCAGGTCATGGAAGGCGCGGATGTCGAAACGGTCGCCGAGCTGCTGCTGCGCCTTCGCACGCAGCGCGAGCAGGCGCAGCTGGCCCATCTTGTAGGACGCCGCCTGGCCCGGCTGCACCAGGTAGCGGTTCACTTCGATGCGCACGTCGGCCTCGGTCATGCCGGTCTTTTCGCGCATGTAGGCCACGGCCTGCTCGGGCGTCCAGCGCTTGCGGTGCAGGCCGGTATCCAGCACCAGCCGCACCGAGCGGAACATCTCGGCCTGCAGCCGGCCGATGTCGCCGGCCGGGTCGTCGCGGTAGACGCCGGCTTCGGCCATCAGCTGCTCGGCGTACAGCGCCCAGCCTTCGGAAAACGCGCTGGGGTTGAGGCTGCGGCGCAGCAGCGGCAGGTCGGTCAGGGTCTGCCCGATCGAGATCTGGAAGTGATGGCCCGGCGACCCTTCGTGGTAGGTCAGGGTAGGCGTGCTCCAGCGGGTGTTGGAGGCCATGTCGCCCAGGTTGATGAAGAAGGTGCCCGGGCGTGAGCCGTCCATCGCCGGCGGGTAGTAGTAGCCGCCGGGCGAGGTGGCCTGCATGTGCGCCGGGACCGGCTGCACCAGCAGCTTCTGCGACGGCAGGTGGCCGAAGTAGGTGGGCAGCAGCGGGTCGAGGTCGCGCAGGCGCTGTTCGATGTCGCCGATCAGTTCCCTGCGGCCGGCATCGCTGTCCGCGTAGCGGTAACGCGGATCGTCGCCCAATGCCCGGATGCGCTCGGCCACGGTGCCATCGCGCAGGCCGATCTCGCGCAGGCGCGCGTCCATGCTTTTTTCCAGGCGCGCCACTTCGTCCAGGCCGATCTGGTGGATGGCATCGGCACCCAGGTCGGTGCTGGTGTACCAGCGCAGCGCCGCGTCATAGAACGCATCGCCATGCGGCAGCGCCCACATGCCCTTGTTGCCCGGGTGGGTGGCCTGCAGGGCCTGCACGCGGTCGAGCAGGCGCTGGTAGCCGGGGTTGACCGAATCGCGCACGGCCACGGTGGCCTGTTCGACCAGGGCGGCGCGTTCGGCGGCGGGAATCGCCGGCAGTTTGTCCAGCTTGCGCTGCAGCGAACCCACCCACAGGCTGTCCTTCGGCGCGGGCGTGAGCAGCGTGCGGAACTGGCTGGCCGCGCCGGCCAGGGCCAGTTCCGGTGGCACCACGCCCTGCGCGGCCTGCATGTCCAGGTTGGCACGCACCTGGTCCAGCTTGCTGCCCATCGCGTTCAGGCGTGCGATGTAGTGGCGCGCACTGGTCACGTCGGTGACGGCGTGCTGGTTGTCGAAGAACTGCGGCAGGTTCACCGGCAGGCTGAACAACTGGTCCACCGCATAGGTGCTGCCACCCACCGGCAGCCACGCCGCGGCCCACGGCACCGCCATCAGGTCGATCTGCGCCTGGTAGAACCAGCGCGCCAGGCCGTCGCTGAGCTGTTGCTGCGGGTCCAGCGGCGCGCCCTTCCACGCCTTGATCGCGGCCAGGTTGTCGGCCAGGAAGCGCCGGTTGACCTCGCGCTGGGCCAGCGACACGTCGGTGAGCCGGTCGGAGGTATCGGCCGCGCCGTCGCCGCTGATCCCGAGCAGGGTTTTCAGTTCGGGATCGGCGTTGATCGCCGCCATGGTCTGCGCGTCGAGCAGCGCGTTGAAGCCCTGCGCCTGCGGCACGCTCGCGGCGGTGGGTGCGGCCTGGGCGGCAGCGGTGGCGGGCAGCAACGCGGCGGCGATGGACAGGCAGAGCAGGGCGGGTACGGCGAGCGTGGACGACGGCACGGGGCGAACTCCAGCAGCGGGCGGGTGTCCCGCAGCCTAAGCCAGTGCGGGCGCCGCGTCAGCTGCGCCGTTCGAAGCCGTCCGCGCTCCAGTCTTCGCTGCCCACGCCGTGATGGATCACGAACAAACCGTCCGGGTCGTAGCGCCGCTTGGCCGCCAGCAGCCGCGGGTAGTGCGGGCCCCAGAACGATTGCTGCCAGTCGCGCTGGAAGAAATCGCATTCGGAAACGTAGGTCGGCGCGGCAGGCAGCACCGCGCGCAGAGCACTGTAGGAACGGCTGACCTTGGCGCTGCCGCCACGCGCTTCGGCTTCGTCCACGGTGCCGCCGCTGCCGGCAAAGGCCGGGCCGCCTGCGTTGCCGATCAGCGCCAGCGCGAAGGCATCCAGCACCGCCGGATGCATGGCGGTATCGCGGCTGGCCGCGAGGGCATCGGCCGGTGCACCGAACAGCCCCTTGTTGCAGTGCAGCTCCACCGGCATGTGCGCGGCGGCGCTGCAGATGGCTGCGGCGGCGGCATCGCGCCGGGCATCGCCCAGCAGTGCGGAAGGCATCCACGCCGAGGCATAACCATGCAGGTACCAGCCGACCTGGCCCTGGTCGCCCTTCCATAGCATGTGCGTGGCCGGCGCGCCCACGCGGGTGTCTTCGGCGATCAGCGTCGGGGCATGCCTGCGGAAGAAGTCCGCGTCCCACATGTGCTGGGCGGGCAATGCCAACGCCTGCAGCGGGTCGATCACGGTGTACTGCGGGCGCGCGGCCACCCACGCCGCAAACGGCGCCCACACCGCCGCAGCCTGTTCCTGGCTCAGCCCCTGGAACACCATCGACGCCGCGAACGTGCGATGGCTGTCGAAGCGCAGCTGTTCGCCCCACTGCGCATTGCACAGCGCATCGCGGTAGAAGCGCAGCACTTCGGCGGCCAGTGCCTGGAAGGACGCGTCGCTGTCTGCCTTGACCTTCATCGACACGCCGCCGAAGGTGGTCGGCAGGGCATGGGTGCGCAGCGTGATCCGGGTCACCACGCCAAAGCTGCCGGCGCAACCGCCCTTCAGCGCCCAGAACAGCTCGGGATCCTGGCTGGCGTTGACCACCCGCACGCGGCCGTCGGCGGTGACCACCTCGGCTTCGAGCAGGCTGGCCGCTGCCGTGCCGAACCCCTTGGAGAAGCTGCCGAAGCCGCCGCCGGTGACCAGCCCGGTGACGCCCACCGAGGTGCAGCCGCCGCCCTGGACGTAGCGGCCGGCGCGGGTGGTGACCGCATCGTAGGCATCGATCCACATCGCGCCGGCGCCAAGGCTGACCGCGGGTTGCGATGCGGTACCGGTCGGTGCGCCCTGCGCTACGAAGGCATCGTGCAGCTCCACCGCGTTCATGGCGCGCGTCCAGACCAGCAGCGAATCGGGCGCGCAGGAGGTGCCGTGGTAGCTGTGCCCGCCACCCTTGACCACCAGCCGCAGCCGGTGCCGCCGCGCGAATTCGACCGCCGCCGCGACATCGGCGCTGTTGGCGGCGGCCACCACCCGCGCGCTGGGCCGCGACAGCCACGCCCCGTGGTAGCCACTGGTCTGGGTCAACGCGGGCTGGTCGCCGATGAAGAACGGGTTCTGGATCTGCGCCAGTGCCTCGGCGCGGGTGGCAGCATCACCGAGGAACGGTGAGACCGGCACCGACAACCGTCCACCGACGGCGCGGGACAGCTGGTCCCATTCATCGGCCGACGGCCATCCGGCGGAATCGGGACGGACACGGGCGATGGCGTTCCGTGACGCCGTTGCATTGCCTGCGGCAGCTTTCTGAACCAGCGGGAGCAAGGGCAGGGCAAGGCCGGCTTTCAGGCAGTCACGACGTTTCATGTTGATCCACAGACAAGAGGTGATGGCCCCAGCATCTGCCTGCCGCCCCTTGCTGTCATTGACTTTGGGCCGAATGACGGTCACCCGGGACAAATGGCGGACCCGTGGTGACGTGGGTTCTGGTCGGTTTGCGGTTACGAGGCCCGGATCGACCAGCACGCGGCGGTGAACACCACCCGATCGCCCTGCATGAAGGGTGCGAACGCGTCGACCACGGTCGACAGCACCCGCTGCCGGACGTCCGGATCCAACCCCTCGGCCCGCAACGCCTGCCCGACCGGCCCCAGCAATGACACGTACGTTGGCAGGTCGTCGCGGGCGATGCTGCATTCCACATCGAGCGGAGCGATGTCGATCTGGTCCCAACCACTGTCATTGAGGATATCCAGCACGTCGTCCGCATCGGCAAACGCAAACTGCCCCGGGCCACCTTGGGCCCGCGCCGGCAGGCTCAGCAGCGACGCAGCGGCGCGCTCGGCGGTGGTCATGAACGGATTCTCGCCCGGACTGCGCCAGGCAATGGCATGCAACACGCCGCCGGGACGCAGCGCCTGCCGCAGGTTGCCGAACGCGCGCACCGGATCATCGAAGAACATCACCCCGAACCGCGACACGATGCGGTCCAGGCTGGCGGGGGCAAAGGGATGCTGCTGGGCATCGCCCACGGCGAAATCGATGGCCTTGCCGGCAGCCAGCGCCCTCTCACGTGCCACGGCGATCATCGGCGCGGAGATATCCACGCCGCTGCACCGGCCCTGCGGGCCCAGCCGATCGGCAATGGCCAGGCAGACCGCGCCGGTGCCGCAGCCGACGTCGAGCACGCGCGCATCGGGTTCGGTGGCAAGGGGATCGGCAAGAATCGGCTCGAAGCCGGCGAACATGCCGTCGAGCAGGGACTGTGCCTGGACCCAGGCGTCGCCGGCGGGTCCGTTCCAGAGGTCGTGCTGGCTGGGTGGCGATGCTGCGTTCGTCATGTAGGCGCTTCTCGAGGGGATTGAACGCACTGTGCCACCTCAACCGTGATTGAGGTCAAGAGCAGCCAGGCAGGGCCTGGCTCTACGCGGCCAACGCGTATCGTCAATCCCCGATCACCCCATCAACGTCTCGGCCAACAGCTTGACGTTCAAGATCACGATCACCGCGGCAATCACCCAGGCCAGCGTCAACAGCCATCGCGGGGCCACCAGCTTGCCCATGCGTGCCTTGTCACCGACGAACATCACCAGCGGAATCACCGCGAACGGCAGCTGCATCGACAGCACCACCTGGCTCAGCACCAGCAGGCGCGCCGTGCCCTGTTCGCCATAGATCGCGGTGACGATCACCACCGGCACGATGGCGATGCCACGGGTCAGCAGGCGGCGCGCCCACGGCGCGATGCGCAGGCGCAGGAACCCTTCCATCACGATCTGCCCGGCCAGGGTGGCGGTCACCGTGGAGTTGATGCCCGAGGCAAGCAGCGCCACCGCGAACAAGGTCGAGGCCACGCCCACGCCCAGCATCGGCGCCAGCAGCTCATAGGCCTGCTCGATTTCCTGCACGTCGGTGCGCCCGTTGGCATGGAACACCGCCGCGGCCAGGATCAGGATCGAAGCGTTGATGAACAACGCCAGCATCAATGCGATGGTGCTGTCGGTCACCGCCCAGCGCAGCGCGCTGCGCCGCCCGCTGTCGGTGCGCGGGTAGGCGCGGGTCTGCACGATGGACGAATGCAGGTACAGGTTGTGCGGCATCACCGTGGCCCCGATGATGCCGATGGCCAGGTACAGCGCATGCGGGTTGGTGACCACCTCCGCGCGCGGGATGAAGCCGCCCAGCACCGCCTGCAGCGGCGGCGCGGCCAGCGCGATCTGCACCGCGAAACAGGCGAAAATCACCAGCAGCAGGGCGATCACGAACGCTTCCAGCGCGCGGAAGCCGCGATGCATCAGCCACAGCACCAGCACCACGTCCACGGCGGTGATGATCGCGCCCATCATCAGCGGCAGCCCGAAGAGCAGCTTCAGCGCGATGGCAGTACCGATCACTTCGGCCAGGTCGCAGGCGATGATCGCGATCTCGCACAGCACCCACAGGCCCAGGTTCACCGGCTTTGAAAAATGGTCGCGGCAGGCCTGCGCCAGGTCGCGCCCGGTGGCGATGCCCAGCCGCGCCGACAGCCCCTGCAGCACGATGGCCATCAGGTTGGAGAGCAGGATCACCGACAGCAGCAGGTAGCCGAACTGCGCGCCACCGGCAATGTCGGTGGCCCAGTTGCCCGGGTCCATGTAACCCACCGACACCATGTAGCCCGGGCCGAGGAAGGCCAGCAGCCGGAACCACCAGTGCCCTCCGCTGGGCACCGCCACGCTGGCATGCATCTCGCCCAGGCTGGGGCGATTGCCGGTGGCCTGGGGCCAGGCGGTAGTGGTCGGAGAGGTGGGGTCCGCGCTCATGCGGCCGAATATAGCAGAGGCTATGTTATCAAGGTGAGGGCATCGGCAACGAGCGCATCCCATGGGTGTGCGGCAGGCTGGCCTTCATGGCGTCGATGAAGGCGCGCAGCCGCGAGGGGATCTGGCGCGCGGCGGGATAGACCAGGTGCACCGGCAACGGCGGCGCCTCCCAGCCGGGCACCAGCTGCACCAGCCGGCCTTCGCGCAGGTCATCACCGACCAGCCACGCCGACACCACCGCCGCGCCCAGCCCGGACAGGGCCGCGCGGCGCGCCACGAACAGGTTGTCGGTGAGCAGGCGCGGCTGGATGTCCACCCGCAGCGCCGGACCGTCATCGGCCGGCAGCAGGGTGAAGCGGTCGCGGTAGAACGTGGTGAGGGCGATCCACGGCAGTCCGGGCAGCAGGGCGGGGTCGCGTGGGTCGGCGGCGTCCAGCAGCGAGGGCGCGGCGATGACGATCCGCGGCACTTCGGCCAGCGGCACCGCCACCAGTTGCGGTTCCTCCACGCGGCCCACGCGGATGGCGCAGTCGATGCCGTCGGCAATGAAGTCCACCGGCTGGTCTTCCAGCATCCACTCCAGGGTGACCTGTGGATGGCGGGCCATGAACTGCAGCATCGGGTCCAGCAGCTGCGCCTGGCCGAAGGCATGCGGCACCACCACGCGCAGGCGCCCGCGCGGCACGTCCACTTCACCACGCAGGTCGGCCTGGATCGCATCCCAGTCGTCCACCAGGGCGCGTGCGTGCGCATAGCAGCGCTCGCCATCGTCGGTGAGCGTCATCTGGTGGGTGGACCGCTTGATCAGGTGCAGGCCGAACAACCGTTCCAGCGCCTGCAGGCGCCGACTGACGGTGGGCTGGGTGGTGCCCAGCTGCACGGCGGCGGCAGACAGGCTGCCGCTTTCGACGATGCGGACGAAGGTGTGCAGCAGGTCGATCCGGTCTGCACCGGGCGCCGGGGAGGGGGTGCTCATACAACCTTCGTATGATGGATATGTACCGAAGCCTACTACACGCCGGGCTTTCCAAGCGCGATGCTTGCGCCACGTTCTTCAATCGTGGAGTGGCTCATGTCCAGCGTGCATATCCCGGCGGTTGCCGTCCCCCGCTCTGCGGTGCCGTCGCGGCTGATCGTCGCGATGGCGGCCGGAGCCGGGTTCTCGGTGGCCTCGATCTACTACAGCCAGCCGATGCTGGGCGTCATCGCCAGCGGCCTGGGCAGCGATGCGCAGGCCACCGGCATGGTGCCGACGCTGACCCAGCTGGGCTATGCGCTGGGCATCCTGCTGCTGGCCCCGCTGGGTGACCGGTTCGACCGCCGCCAGCTGATCCTGCTCAAGTCGCTGGTGCTGGCCGCCGCGCTGGCCGGGGCCGCGCTGTCGGGCAGCCTGCCCACGCTGCTGCTGGCCAGCCTGCTGATCGGGTTGATGGCCACCGTGGCCCAGGACGTGGTGCCGTCGGCGGCGATGCTGGCGCCGGAAGCCGAGCGGGGCGCGGTGGTGGGCAAGGTGATGACCGGATTGCTGCTGGGCATCCTGCTGTCGCGGGTGGCCAGCGGGCTGGTCGCCGAGGCACTGGGCTGGCGGGCCATGTTCGGTATCGCGGCCGGCTCGGTGGTGGTGATGGCGCTGGTACTGGCGCGCGAGCTGCCGCATCTGGCACCCACCACGTCATTGCGCTATCCGGCGCTGCTGCGTTCGCTGGCCCACCTGTGGCGCGGGCAGCCGCAGCTGCGCCGCGCGGTGTTCGCGCAGGGGCTGCTGGCGGTGGGCTTCAGTGCGTTCTGGTCAACGCTGGCGGTGATGCTGCACGACCGCTACCAGCTGGGCAGCGCGGTGGCCGGTGCCTTCGGCATTGCCGGTGCTGCCGGCGCGTTGGCCGCACCGCTGGCCGGGCGCTGGGCGGATCGACTCGGCAGCCATGCGGTGGCGCGCCTCGCGATCGGGATTGCGCTGCTGGGCTTTGCAATGCTGCTGCTGGATGCGTGGTTGCCGCGGGTGGCGATCGTGCCGCTGCTGGCGATCAGTGCGGTGGTGTTCGACTTCGGGTTCCAGGCGGCGCTGGTATCGCACCAGACGCTGGTCTATGGGTTGGCGCCGGAGGCGCGCAGCCGGCTCAATGCGCTGCTGTTCACCGGGGTGTTCCTGGGGATGGCCGCCGGTGGGGCGCTGGGCGCGGTGGTGCTGGCGCATTTTGGGTGGAGCGGGGTGGCGACGCTCGCTACCGTGGCGGCGGGTTGCAGTCTGGTGGTTCGGTTGCGGTGAGTTTCGGCCTGGAGTGCGTGGTTGCCGGGCAGGGCCCGGCGTTACGGGTCGGTGTCGAGGGTGATGATGCCGCGCTTGAGGGCCAGGGTTACGGCGTGGGTACGGTCGCGGGCGCCCAGTTTTTCCATGATGTTCTTCATGTGCGCCTTGACCGTCTGTTCGGAGATGCGCATCTGCTCGCCGATGCTCTTGTTCGAGCGCCCGCCGGCGACGTGGCCCAGCACTTCGGTTTCGCGCGGGGACAGGCTGTCTTCGACCACGTGCGCGGCGATGCTGGCCGCCAGCGTGGCC
>DGIP01000228.1:1377-3199 GCA_002386405.1 Stenotrophomonas maltophilia | reverse complement strand
CAATGCGGGTGGTGGCGTTGATGAGGGTACCGGCCGGGATCCAGCCGTCGGCCTCGTAGCGCGGGTTGAGGTTGCGCAGCGCGCGCATGTAGCCGTCGCGGGTGCCGGTGCTGCCCAGGCAGATGGTCAGCTCATAGATGGTGGTGGACTTGGCCAGGCGGATCGTGGCCGGCTGCGCACTGACCTTGGGGAAGTCCACGCCGTACTGCTGCGGGTGCAGGTAGATCCACGCCGCGGCGATCACCATCGGCACGTAGTCCTTGGTTTCGGCCGGGAACTGGTTGTAGACGCTGTCCACCCAGAAGCTCTGCCCCATGTTCTGGCGATACACCCGCCCGGCACGGCCTTCGCCACCGTTGTAGCCGGCCAGCGACAGCTCCACGTTGTTGTTGAGCTCGCGCATGCGCTCGTTGAGGTAGCTGGCACTGGCTTCAGCGGCGCTGCGCGCGTCGAAGCGGGTGTCGAAGCCGGTGCCGTCCGGACCCAGCCCGAAGCGGCGGCCGGTGGCCGGCATGAACTGCATCAGCCCGGCAGCGCCGGCGCGCGAGGAGGCATGCACGCGGCCGTTGGACTCCTTGGCCATGATCCCGAACAGCAGCGCCTCGGGCAGGCCACGCTTTTCCCACTCCGGCCACATCACCGCGCGCAGGCTCTGGTAGTTCTCGTAGGTGTTCATCAACGCCGGGCGCATGTCGGTCAGCCAGCGGCGGATGCCGGCCTGCACGGCCGGGTTGTACTCGACCATGCTGTCGAAGGCATGGCGCTTGTCGTTGAGCAGGGCGGCGGCGCGCGCGGCCTCGGGCACGTCGGCGGTCAGCGGGCCCACGTGGTCCGGGTCGGCCTCCAGCAGGCCGCCATCGACGGCGATCGCGTCGCTGTCGTCGCCATCGCGCGCATCGGCGTTGTTCTTCAGCAGGCGCTTGTAGGTCACCAGCAGGTTGCTGACCTGGCAGCCCTTCTGGGCAATGCAGGCGCTGATCACGTCCTCCATGTCCTCCAGCGCGGCATCGCCTTCGTTCTTGCCCTTGGGGTCGGCGTTGTTGACCAGCACCAGCGCATCGGCATAGCGCTTTTCAGCCGCGGCCATGCGCTGCTCCAGGGCCTCGACCTTGACCTTGTCGCGGGCGGAGACCCGCTGGGCGTGGGCCTCGGGCACGAACGACAGCAGGGAAGCGAGCGCCAACAACGGCCAACCACGGGCAAACAGGACAGGAACGGGCATTTTTGGCACTGTGGGCGAAAGACAGGGCAGAGTAGCCGTGCCACTCGCATCGGGGCAACCCGGTCAGGTGGCCGATACCCGCCGACGTTTAGAATCCTGCCCATTCACATAGCCCGTCCACAGAGCGAGTTGACCATGGATCCGATCCTGCTCGGCAAAGGCATCACCGACGATGTCCCCGTCACCCTGCAACCGAAACTGGGCAACCGCCATGGCCTGGTGGCCGGCGCGACGGGCACGGGCAAGACCGTGACCCTGATGACCCTGGCCGAAGGCTTCTCGCGCATCGGCGTGCCGGTGTTCCTGGCCGACGTGAAGGGCGACGTCTCCGGCCTGGCCGTACCCGGCACGGGCACCGAGGCCCTGCTGCAACGCGCGAAGGAAATCGGCGTGGCCGACTACGCGCCGTCCGGCAGCCCCACGATCTTCTGGGACCTGTACGGCACGCTGGGCCACCCGGTGCGCACCACCGTGAGCGAAATGGGCCCGACCCTGCTGGCGCGCATCCTGGAGCTCAACGACACCCAGTCGGGCGTGCTGGACATCGTGTTCAAGCTGGCCGACGACCGTGGCCTGCTTGAACACGCTGCTGCACAGGGC
>DGIP01000228.1:739-1112 GCA_002386405.1 Stenotrophomonas maltophilia | reverse complement strand
GACCTGGACGACCTGCGCGCCCTGCTCGGCCTGGTGGCCGACGAACGCAAGGACATCTCCACCGAATACGGCCTGGTCAGCGCGCAGACCGTGGCGGCGATCCAGCGTTCGCTGCTGCGGCTGTCGCAGGACGGCGGCGAGTCGTTCTTCGGCGAGCCGGCGCTGGAGCTGGCCGACCTGATGCGGGTCAACCACGACGGCCGCGGCGTGATCGGCATCCTGGCCGCCGACCAGCTGGTGCTCAAGCCGCGCCTGTACTCGACCTTCCTGCTGTGGCTGCTGTCCGAACTGTTCGAGACGCTGCCCGAGGTGGGCGACCTGGACAAGCCCAAGCTGGTCTTCATCTTCGACGAGGCGCACCTGCTGTTCGACG
>DGIP01000228.1:0-525 GCA_002386405.1 Stenotrophomonas maltophilia | reverse complement strand
AGGCGCACCTGCTGTTCGACGATGCGCCGGCCGCGCTGGTCCAGCGCATCGAGCAGGTGGTGCGGCTGATCCGCTCCAAGGGCGTGGGCGTGTACTTCTGCTCGCAGTTCCCGGACGACGTGCCGGCCAACATCCTGGGCCAGCTGGGCAACCGCGTGCAGCACGCGCTGCGGGCGTTCACCCCGCGCGACCAGAAGGCGGTGAAGATCGCCGCCGAAACCTTCGTGCCCAACCCGAAGCTGGACGTGGTGTCGGCCCTCTCCCAGCTGGGCACCGGTGAGGCGCTGGTGTCCACGCTGCAGGACAAGGGCATTCCCTCGCCCGTGCAGCAGACCCAGATCGCCCCGCCGCGCTGCCGGATGGGCGCGATCACCGAGGCCGAGCGCGCGCAGGTGCGTGCCGGCAGCCCGGTCGGCAGCCGCTACGACGCGGCGGTGAACCGCGAATCGGCGGCCGAGCTGCTGGCCCAGCGCGCGGCCAAGGCGGTGGCACAGGCCGATGCCCCGAAGGCGCGCACCCGCGAAC
>DGIP01000327.1:12897-13527 GCA_002386405.1 Stenotrophomonas maltophilia | reverse complement strand
CGAAGCCATCGCGGCGGATGAAGCCGGCCGGCATCTTTTTCTCGTGGTTGGCCACCTTGTGCAGCGGCGCCGGTTCGATCTTCCAGCGGTACGGGGCATCGCTGCTGCGCACGATCACCGGCATCACCGCATTCTGGCCCTTGAGCGCGTACTGCACCGCCGCCTTGCCCACCGCCTGCGCCTGTTCCCAATCCGTCTTCGAGGCGATGTGGCGGGCCGAGCGCTGCAGGTAGTCGGGCAGGGTCCAGTGCACCTTGTAGCCCAGCGTGTCCTTCACGCGCGCGGCCAGCTGCGACGCGACCCCGCCCAGCTGGGTGTGCCCGAATGAATCCTTGCCGCCGCCGGCATCGGCCACGAAGCGGCCATCGGCGGTCTGGATGCCTTCGGAGGCCACCACCACGCAGTGGCCCACGCGTTCCACCACCTGCTTCACCTTGGCCAGGAACGCGGCCTCGTCATAGGCGCGTTCGGGCAGCAGGATGATGTGCGGGGCCTCGTCCGGGCCGTTTCCGGCCAGCCCGGCGGCGGCCGCCAGCCAGCCCGCATGCCGGCCCATGGCCTCGTACACGAACACCTTGGTGGAGGTTTCGGCCATGGCCGCCACGTCCAGCGCCGCCTCACGCACCGACA
>DGIP01000327.1:0-12745 GCA_002386405.1 Stenotrophomonas maltophilia | reverse complement strand
GCCGCCTCACGCACCGACACGGCGGTGTACTTGGCCGCCGAACCGAAGCCCGGGCAGGTGTCGGTCACCGCCAGGTCGTTGTCGATGGTCTTGGGCACGCCGATGCAGGTGAGGTCGTAATCGAAGGCCTTGGCCAGCTGGGACACCTTCCAGGCGGTATCGGCCGAGTCGTTGCCGCCGTTGTAGAGGAACCAGCGCACGTCGTGGGCGCGCAGCACCGCCAGCAGGCGCTCGTAGCGGGCCCGGTCGGCCTCCAGCGACTTGAGCTTGTAGCGGCAGGAGCCGAAGGCGCCGCCGGGGGTATGGGCCAGCGCTGCAATCGCCGCGGCCGACTCCTTCGAGGTGTCGATCAGCTCCTCGCGCAGCGCGCCCAGGATACCGTTGCGCGCGGCCAAGACCTTGATTCCCTTGGCCCTGGCGGTGCTGATCACCGCCGAGGCGGTGGCATTGATGACGGCGGTGACGCCGCCTGACTGGGCGTACAGCAGGGTACCTTTGGACATGGTGGGACCTTTGTCGGGGGGAAGGACATTGCAGGGACATTACCGGTATGAGGTAAAGTGCGCGTATTGCGGTGCAGCGTGATTGTGGACAATCCCGGGCGCGCGCCCTTCCGTTTTTTACCAAGTTGGAGTCAGGTTGATGCGATTGGTTCTGTTGGGACCGCCCGGTTCGGGCAAGGGGACGCAGGCGACGCGCCTGAAGGAACACCTGAACATTGCGCACATTTCCACCGGTGACCTGCTGCGCGCCGAAGTGGCTGCCGGCACCGAGCTGGGCAAGCAGGCCAAGGCCGTGATGGACGCCGGCAACCTGGTGTCCGATGACATCCTGCTGGGCATGCTGGAATCGCGCCTGGGCCAGGCGGATGTGGCCAATGGCTTCATCCTGGACGGTTACCCGCGCAACGTGGCCCAGGCCAACGCGCTGGACGCCGTGCTGGCCAAGATCGGCCAGCCGCTGGATGCGGTGGTGCAGCTGGATGTGCCGAGCGAACTGCTGGTCGAGCGCATTGCCGGCCGCGCCCAGGAACAGGGCCGCGCCGATGACAATCCCGAATCGGTGCGCAAGCGCCTGCAGGTCTACACCGACCAGACCGCGCCGGTGGTGGATTTCTATGCGGGCCGCGGCACCCTGGCGCGCGTTGATGGCGTGGGCGAGCTTGCCGACGTGGAAGCGCGCATCCAGGCAGCGCTCAAGCGCTGATCAACCTACACGCGCACGCCCGGTCCTTTCGGAAACCGGGCGTGCGGTGTAAGGCGCCAGCGATCGGGCTTGCTCAGAGCCCCACAATATGAGCCCCCCTGGGGATGGCCTCTTGGGGAGTAGGACCGTCGGGGGTACTGCGGCTGGCGCGGTGAATTGTGTCCGTCTTCACAGTACACCGCTATCGGGGATTCCCTTACACCCCGACGTTCTTTTCGATCATTGCCCGCAGCCACGCAGGGCGTGGCTCTACCCGCTTCCGGGAGCTTTGGGCGACAATCGGGTATGAGCACGATCCACATTCTTGGAATTGCCGGCACCTTCATGGGCGGCGTGGCCGCCCTGGCGCGGGAACTGGGCCATACGGTCCGTGGCAGCGACCAGGCGATCTATCCGCCGATGTCCACCCAGCTGGAACAGCTGGGCATCGCCCTGGACCCCGGCTATCGCGCCGACAGCGTGGCCCGCGATTGCGACGAGGTCGTGGTCGGCAACGCGCTGTCGCGCGGCAACCCGGCCGTGGAAGCGGTGCTGGATGCCGGGCAGCGCTACATCTCCGGCGCGCAGTGGCTCTCCGAACAGGTGCTGCCGGGCCGCGACACGCTGGCCGTGGCCGGCACCCATGGCAAGACCACCACCACCACCATCCTGACCTGGCTGCTGCAGGCCGCCGGCCGCGAGCCGGGCTTCCTGATCGGCGGGGTGGCCGAGGATTTCGGCGTGTCCGCCCGCGTGGGGCAGGGCCGTGAGTTCGTGGTCGAGGCCGACGAGTACGACACCGCGTTCTTCGACAAGCGCAGCAAGTTCGTGCATTACCGCCCGCTGGTGGCCATCCTCAACAACCTGGAATACGACCACGCCGACATCTTCCCGGACGTGGCCGCGATCCAGCGCCAGTTCCACCACCTGGTGCGCACCGTGCCCGCGCGCGGCCGGCTGATCGTCAACGGCGAAGACGCCCACCTGGCCGAAGTGCTGGCCATGGGCTGCTGGACCCCGGTGGAGCGGTTTGGTTTCGATCCCGGGCTGGAATGGCATGCCGAGCTCGTCAATGCCGATGGCAGCGCCTTCATCGTGCACCACCGTGGCGTGGCGCTGGGCGAAGTGCGCTGGTCGCTGCTGGGCCGCCACAACGTGCTCAATGGCCTGGCGGCACTCGCCGCTGCGCATGCGGTGGGCGTTGAACCTGCCGCCGTGATTCCCGCGCTCGCCACCTTCCGCAGCGTCAAACGCCGCATGGAAGTGATCGGCGTGGCCGACGACATCACCCTCTATGACGATTTCGCCCATCATCCCACCGCCATCCACACCACCCTGGAAGGCCTGCGCGCCAAGGTCGGCGCACGCCGCATCGTGGTCGCGATGGAGCCGCGCAGCAACTCGATGCGGCTGGGCGCACACGCCGATGCGCTGGCTCCCTCGCTGGCGCTGGCCGACGCGGTGGTCTTCCTGCACCGGCCGGAACTGGCCTGGGATGCGGCCAGCGTGATTGCCGCCGTGCGTGGCGAGGCGCACGCCGTGCCCGATACCGATGCACTGCTGGCACGACTGGGGGCCACCGTGCAGCCCGGCGACCATGTCGTGTTCATGTCCAACGGCGGCTTCGACGGCGCGCCGCGCCGTTTCCTGGCCCAGCTGCAGGCGCGATAATCGGTTGGCCATGACCGATTCCATCGCCACGCTGCCCCTGTTCCCGCTGCACGCGGTGCTGCTGCCCGGCGCCGCGCTGGGCCTGCGCGTATTCGAGCGCCGCTACCTGGACATGCTGCGCGAGTGCAGCCGCGCCAACACCCACTTCGGGGTCTGCCTGATCCTGGACGGCAACGAGGTCGGCGCCCCGGCCACCCCGGCCGCGCACGGCGTGGAAGCGCGCATCGACGATTTCGACATGGGCGATGACGGCGTGCTGGTGCTGCGCCTGCGCGGCCATCGCCGGTTCCATGTACGCCAGGTACGTGTGCGCGACAACGGCCTGATCATGGCCGAAGTGGAATGGAGCACGCCCGACCACGACGACGAACTGCGCCCGGAACACGCGCTGCTGTCCACCGTGCTGGGCCACATCATCGAACAGGCCGGCACCGCGTTCGCGCCCGCGCACCCTGCGCTGCTGGACCAGGCCGCATGGGTGGGCTGGCGGCTCGCCGAACTGCTGCCGCTGGAAGAATCGCAGCGCTTGCAGCTGCTGCAGCACGACGACCCGCACCAGCGCCTGGACGCGCTGCTGCGCTGGATGCCGGCCAACTCGACGCCGATCGACGAAAACTGGTAACCCGAAACCCGGTCACTCAAGGCCGGGGCGACGGCAATGGGGCCAACCACAACCGCCGTTGCTGAAACGGGTAGATCACGACCGTTGGTCGTGATCGCTCAGTACGTTCGGACCCTCAACACGGGCATCCCGGTCTCGGGATGCGTGTCGACCTGCTGCGGCAACCCTTGCAGCGCCTCGCGCACCGCCTTCAGCGACGGATCGATGCCGCGCATCGGCCGCCACATCCCGATCAGGTGGAAGTGCTGGTAGTGCAGCGTCTGCGCGCTGCCCAGCCACAACGGCTGGTCGCCCGGCTGCAGCTGGGTGGCGGCCGGCCACAGGCGCAGCGCGAAGATCTCGTTGGGCGCATTGCCCGGGCGCAGCAGCAGCAGCGATTCCACCTGCGTATCCAGCGTGGCCGGCAGCACCGGCACTTCGTCCGGCGTGGCCGACTTGTCCAGCATCAGCAGCGCCTGTTCCCACCCGGCCTGCGGCTGCACGCGCCAGCCCTGGCTTTCCAGGCGCTCGCGCAGCGGCGCCAGCGGCCCGGCCACCTGCACGTCCAGCGGCCAGCGCTGGTCGTCATCGAACTCATTGCGGCGCGAGGGCAGGGTGCGCCACTGGCTGCCCCACCAGTCCTGCGCGGCCACGTTGGCCGGTGCGGGCTGTGCGGGTTCGAAGCGTTCCAGTTTCACCGCGATGTTGCGCGGCGCGTACCACAACGCGGCCACCGCGAAGGTGCCATAGAACAGCCACGACACCGGCTTGACCCAGAACGAGCGGTTGAATCGGCGGCGGTAGGCGATGCCCAGCACCAGCAGCCAGAAGATGCCGAACAGCATCCCGCCCACCACGTCGCTCAGCCAGTGCGCGCCCAGGTACAGCCGCGAGAAGCCGATCAGGCTGACGATGATGCCCGACAGCAGGTAGGGCCACACGCGGGTGCGCCCGGGCAGCTCGCGCGCGATCAGCACCGCGAAGAAGCCGAACGTGATGGTGGCCATGGTCACCGACACCGACGGGAAGCCGAAGCCGCTGCTCGCCCCTGGCGGGCGTACCACCGTCACCGTGGCGCCCAGCAGCTTGGTCAGCGCCAGCCCGAAGGCCAGCGCGGCCAGCCAGTGCGCGGCGGCCATCCAGCGGCGGCGCCAGATCAGGTAGCCCATCGTCACCGCAGTGGCCGGCAGCAATACCGGCCAGGCGCCCAGCGAGGCCAGCGCCGCCATCGGGTAATCGGCCAGCGGATTGCGCAGCGCCAGCATCGCCTGGTGCACGGCCAGGTCCAGGCTGAGCGGCTCGCCATGGGCCACCACCGCCATCAGCAGCGCGAACCAGCACCAGCCCAGCAACAGCAGCATCAGCGCCAGCATCGCCAGTGGCACCGATTCACGGCGCTGCGGGTCGAAGACGGACACCGAATAGCGGCCCAGCGTGGGGTGGCGCTGCGACCAGCGCAGCAGCCCGGCCAGCCAGCTGTCCATGCGTGCGGCCGACCAGCGGTAGCCGTACAGCACGATCGCCCAGACCACGCCCATCACCACGCCGACCAGCGCCAGCACCATCACCAGCCGCCCGGCCACCGCAGCCACCGCGTCATAGGCCTCGCCCAGCACCCAGCCCGGGGCCAGGAACAGCACCGCCCAGGACAGGCTGGCGATGCCGCTGGCCTGCACGTAGCGCATGGCCGGCATGTTCATCATGCCGGCGATGGCCGGCACGAACGGGCGGATCGCGCCTACATAGCGCGCCACCAGGATGCTCTTGAACGCATTGCGGCGGAACATCGTCTCGCCCCGGTCGAGCAGCTGCGGGTAGCGGCTGAACGGCCAGAAGCCGCGCAGGCGGTCACCCCAGCGCCGGCCGATCCAGTAGCTGATGCCATCGCCGGCGAACGCGCCCAGCGCCGCGCACGCCACGGCGTACGGTCCGGAGATCTGCCCCAGGCCGATGAACACGCCCACCGCGAACAGCAGCGGCAGCGCGGGCACGATGGCGCCAAGCACGATGACGGCATCGCAGAAGGCGATGAGGAAGATGACCGCACCGGCAAGCACGGGGTGAGCTGAGATCCACGCAAGCGTGGCATCGATCCATGACGAGTCCATCGGGGGATTATAGAGGGGTCAAAGTGACTGACTGCCCGCCAGCTAGAATGGGCACCATGAACCGCCCGCTCCCGCCTGCCGCACATGCCCTGAAGGCCGACAGCTTCGGCCGCATCCTGTTGATGGAAGAAGGCGGCACGCGCTTCGTCCGCCGCGACCTGCTCGCCACCCCGTGGTGGCTGCGGCTGCCGGCCTGGTGGCTGGCCCGACGTGAAGCCCGCGCGCTGGCGCATCTGGATGGAATGCCCGACACCCCGGCGCTGCTGGCCTGGAACGGCCGCTGGCTGGACCGCAGCTTCATGGCCGGTGACGCGATGTACCAGCGCCCGCCGCGCGGTGATCTCGCCTACTTCCGCGCCGCACGCCGGTTGCTGCAGCGGGTGCACCGCCACGGCATCGCCCACAACGACCTTGCCAAGGAAGCCAACTGGCTGGTGCGCGAAGACGGCAGCCCGGCGCTGATCGACTTCCAGCTGGCCGTGATCGGCAACCCGCGCTCGCGCTGGATGCGCCTGCTGGCCCGCGAAGACCTGCGCCACCTGCTCAAGCACAAGCGCATGTACTGCCGCGAGTCACTCACCCCGGTGGAAAAGCGCGTACTCAAGCGCCACTCGTGGGTACGCGACCTGTGGTTCCGCACCGGCAAGCCGGTGTACCGGTTCGTGACCCGCAAGATCCTGCACTGGGAAGACAATGAAGGGCAGGGACCGAAGCCATGACCTGGCGCGGCAGATGCCGGACATGGTGCGGCACAGGAATCCTGGGATAGGGGAATAGACCATGCACAAGACGGTCCACATAGCCCTCGCACTGGCAGCGCTCGCGCTCGGCATCTGGGCGTATTACGCCATGCCAGGCTGGGTCGGCCTGCTTGTGTGCGGGGTCCTGCTGTTGTGCGCGGTGGTCGCAACCGTCATTGCCGCGCTGGGTCGCGGGGCACGGCAACGGGTCGCGCGGCTGTGGAGGGAATTCTTTGATTCCCTCTACGGACTCTGATGCGCCAACATGCTTACGGTGCCACGGGCACCAGCTGCTGCGTGATGAAATTACGCTTGGCGTCGAAGTCGTACCCCATCTGCACGCTTCCCAGGTCGGGGCAGGCGTGGCACTCGCGCAGTGGCGTGCGGTACAGCAGGCGAACGCCGCCGCCGTCCAGCGGAGCGGTGCCCGCCGCCTGCGCCGGGGCGAACGGTGTCGCCTGCGGATCGGTCGCCAGCAGCGCCTGTACGGCCGGGTCGGCACGCAGCGTGTCGTCCAGTTGCACGTTGTCCACGTCAATGCGCTTGCCGCTGGCATCGATCAGCCGGGTGCCCTCGTTGGTGTTGGCGCGGAACGGGTAGTTCACCGTCGCTACGCCGACGCCGTCCTGGTCGTGCCAGGCCACCACATGGGCCAGCTCGCCGGCGCTGCTCAGCTGCTCGGCGGCGGTGACGGCATCGTCGCTCGCACCACCGGCCAGCATCGCCTTCATCAAGCACTCGCGGGTCGCCGCGGTTTCGCCCTGGCGGCAGGCATTGAGGTCGCCACTCCAGACCACTGCGTTGCTCCAGCGCAGGGTGCCGTTGGCGGGTGATTGCGCGGTGGGGGTCTTGGCAGTGCCAGCGGGTGCTGCATCCGGCGCGGCGTTGGTGGGCTCGCGTTGGCAGGCGGTGGCGATCAGGACCACGCCGAGGGCAGTGAACAGACAGCGGGAACGGCGCATGGTGAATACCTCGCAGCAGTAACCGGGGCAGTAACTATCGTCAAGGGGCGGTTAATTGCGCGTGGGCGCGGCATACTTGGCCGATCATGAATTCGCAGGAGTTGATCAACGTGGCCAGTCTGCAAGGGAAAACCCTATTCATCACCGGCGCCTCGCGCGGGATCGGCCTGGCCATTGCCCTGCGCGCCGCGCGCGACGGCGCCAACGTGGCCATTGCGGCGAAGTCCGCCGTGCCCAACCCGAAACTGCCCGGCACCATCCACAGCGCAGCCGAAGCGGTCACCGCTGCGGGCGGGCAGGGCCTGGCGCTCAAGTGCGATATCCGCGAAGAAGACCAGGTGCGCGCGGCGGTGGCCGCCACCGTGGATACCTTTGGCGGCATCGACATCCTGGTCAACAACGCCAGCGCGATCTGGCTGCGCGGCACGCTGGATACGCCGATGAAGCGGTTCGACCTGATGCAGCAGGTCAATTCGCGCGGCAGTTTCCTGTGCGCGCAGGCCTGCCTGCCGCACCTGCTGCAGGCGCCCAATCCGCACATCCTCACCCTGGCGCCGCCGCCGAGCCTGGACCCGAAGTGGTGGGCCCCGCACACCGGCTACACGCTGGCCAAGATGGGCATGAGCTTCGTCACCCTGGGCCTGGCGGCCGAGTTCGGCCCGCAAGGCGTGGCCGTCAACGCACTGTGGCCGCGCACGGTGATCGCCACTGACGCAATCAACATGATTCCCGGCGTGGACATCGGCGGCTGCCGCACCCCCGACATCCTCGCCGACGCCGCGCACGCGGTACTGACCCGCGACGCCGTGGGCTTCAGCGGCCAGTTCCTGCTCGACGACGAGGTGCTGGCCGAGGCGGGTATCACCGACCTGAGCGGATACGCAGTGGACCCGACGCGCCCGCTGTTGCCGGATTTGTTCCTCGATTGATACGCAACTCGCGTACGTGCGCACATGCACGAACGCCGCTTTTGATTACGGAATCGTCCTGCGCACGTAACAATTCGTAGGTCCACGCCCTGCGTGGACACCGCGCGCAGCGCGGCACAAGCGTCCGAAGCCATATGCGAGGGCCAACGGTTGGCTGCCGACGTTTAGACGATCCGAAGCAGACCGTCAGGCGTTCATGACCCCGGAACGAAGAGCATCCACGCAGGGCGTGGATCTACGCACCAATGATCCATCCATTCTCATTGATTGAACGTCTCCGGCAACGCCGCCCCACACGCGCGGCAATGCTTCGCCTCGGCCTCATGCCCTTCCAGCCCGCACTGCGGGCAGCCACGCGCATCGCGCTTGGCGGCACGCTCGGCATCACGCATGGTGTTGGCCAGCTCGGCGGTATAGATGCCCGTGGGCACCGCGATGATGCTGTAACCAATCAGGATCAACACTGAGGTCACGAACCGCCCCAGCACCGTCTGCGGCACGATGTCGCCGAAGCCCACCGTCGCCATCGTCACCACCGCCCAGTACATCGCGCTCGGAATGCTGGTGAACCCATGGTTCGGGCCCTCGATCACGTACATCAACGTACCCGCAATGATCGTGATGGTGACCACCGTGAACAGGAACAGCAGGATCTTGCGCCGGCTGCGCCACAGCGATTCCATCAGTACGCCGCTTTCTTCGATGTAGCGGGTCAGCTTGAGGATGCGGAACACGCGCAGGATGCGCAGCGCACGCACCACCAGCAGGCTCTGCGCACCGGGAATGAACAGCGACAGGTAGGTGGGCAGGATCGAGGCCAGGTCGATGATGCCCCAGATGCTGAAGGCATAGCGCAGCGGCCGCTTCACCACCACCAGCCGCAGCAGGTACTCGGCGGTGAACAGGATGGTGAACCCCCACTCGACCACGTACAGCCAGCTGGCGTGTTCGATGTGGAAACGCTGCACGCTGTCGAACATCACCACCAGCACGCTGGCGATGATGGCGTACACCAGCAGCAGGTCGAAATTGCGCGAGGGCCGGGTGTCGTGGCGGTAGATGATGTCGAACCAGGTCCGGCGCCAGCCGGATTCGGTGGCGGGGTTGAGCTGGGGGGCGCGGAAGGGGTGCATGGGCCGCATTGTGCCCCAGCCGGTGGAGGGGGAGAATGGAGCCTTTCCCGGACCCCTGACCGCCATGACCGCCGCTGCCCCCGATCCGCTCCTGTCCCTGTCGCATTACTACCTGCCGGTGTACAAGCCGCGCCAGGTGGTGCTTGAACGTGGCCAGGGCGCCCGGGTCTGGGACAACCAGGGCCGTGAGTTCATCGACCTGGCCGCCGGCATTGCCGTGTGCGGCCTGGGCCACAACGATCCGGACCTGAAGGCCGCGCTGATCGAACAGGCCGGCAAGCTGTGGCACACCAGCAACGTGTTCTACAGCGAGCCGCCGCTGCGCCTGGCCGAAGAGCTGGTCACCGCCTCGCGCTTCGCCGAGCGGGTGTTCCTGTGCAATTCCGGCGCCGAAGCCAACGAAGTGGCGATCAAGCTGGTGCGCAAGTGGGCCTCCTCGCAGGGCCGCCCGGCCCACCAGCGCGTCATCGTGACCTTCCGCGGCAGCTTCCATGGCCGCACGCTGGCCGCGGTGACCGCCACCGCCCAGCCGAAGTACCAGGAAGGCTATGAGCCGCTGCCCGGTGGCTTCCGCTACGTGGACTTCAACGATGAGGTGCAGCTGGAAACGGCGATGGCTGCCGGCGACGTCGCGGCGGTGATGCTGGAACCGATCCAGGGCGAAGGCGGGGTGATGCCGGCCAAGCCGGGCTTCATGAAGCGCATCCGCGAGCTGTGCGACCAGCACAACGCGCTGATGGTGCTGGACGAAATCCAGGTCGGCATGGGCCGCACCGGCACCCTGTTCGCGCACTGGCAGGACGAGATCAAGCCGGACATCGTGACCCTGGCCAAGGCACTGGGCGGCGGCTTCCCGATCGGCGCGATGCTGGCCGGCCCCAAGGTGGCCGAGAGCATGCAGTTCGGCGCGCACGGCACCACCTTCGGCGGCAACCCGCTGGCGGCGGCGGTGGCGCGCGTGGCCCTGCGCAAGCTGTCCTCGGCGGAGATCGCGCGCAACGTGAGCCGTCAGTCGCAGGCGCTGCGCGATGGGCTGGGCAAGATCAATGACGAGTTCAAGGTGTTCAGCCAGGTGCGCGGCCGCGGCCTGATGCTGGGCGCGGTGCTGGACAAGGATTTCGCCGGTCAGGCCGGGGCCATCCTCGACCATGCCGCCGAGCACGGGCTGCTGACGCTGCAGGCCGGGCCGGACGTGCTGCGGTTCGTGCCGTCGCTGAACATCACCGATGAAGAGATTACCGAAGGCCTGAAGCGGCTGCGGGCAGCCGTCCAGTCGTTCATCGCGTCGCGCTGAGGTAACGCCGCCTGACGCCGGGCACTGCCCGGCGTCAGGCGTTGATGCCGAACCGGTGCATCAGCTTGCCGAAACTGCGGCTGTCGCTCGCGGTATCGGCATGCAGGCCCGCCAGGCGTGCGCCGCGCACATTGACGAACAGATCGTCGACGAACAGGGTGCGGGTGGGACGTGCGTCGAGCCGTTCCACCGCTTTCAGGAACACCGCCGGGTCGGGCTTGCGGCCGCCCAGTTCGCCACTGCACAGGATGCGCCCGTCCAGCATCGGCGCCAGCGCAGGCAGGATGCGCGGAATGGTCTGCGCCATCAGTGCGCCGTTGTTGGTGAGGATGGCGATCGGCATTACCTGCGCGATGCGCTGCACGCGTTCGACCACGCCGGTCTGCGGCGGCGAGGCGGCAATGCGCGCGTCCTGCCACTGGGCGAGGCTGATCGCCACGCCGAGTGCATCGCCCAGTTGCTGCAGGTAGCGCGTGCTGTCCAGCCCCAGATCGAACTGCTGCTCCAGTCCGCTGTCGAACAGCGCGGTGTGCACCTGCGCGGGCGTGCATCCGCAGGCCTCGGCCAGGTGGCGCACACGCAGGTGCCGCGCGTAGTTGACCAGCACGCCATCGAAATCCAGCAGCAGGCAGTCCAGGGCAACCGGCATGTTCCACTCACGTGCGAAGCGACAGCCGACGTTACCGCACTGTCGGGGTTCGCTGCGACATCCCGTCGCACCACGCCCTGCATCGGGCTGCCTAGAATTGCAGTGACTGAAGGATGGAGAACGCCGTGAAACTGTTTGTCCCCATGATCCTGGCCGCGTTGGCATTGGCGCCCGCCGCGCAGGCGCGCGTGTGCGCGGTCAGCATCGACAGCACCGACCAGATGAGCTTCAGCAGCAAGGAGATCAAGGTGGCCGGCGACTGCAGCCAGGTGAAGCTGACCCTGCGCCACACCGGCAAGCTGGCGGCCACGGCGATGGGGCACAACTGGGTGCTGACCAAGGCGGCCGATTACCAGCCGGTGGCGATGGCCGGGATGCGGATGACGCTGGCCGACAGCTACCTGCCGAAGAAAGATCCGCGCGTGCTGGCACACACGACGGTGATCGGCGGCGGGCAGAGCACCAGCGTGACGTTCTCTACCGCCGCATTGCGCAAGGGCGGCGACTACACGTTCTTCTGCTCGTTCCCCGGGCACTTCGCGATGATGAAAGGCAGGTTTGTGTTCGGCTGATGCCGAACACAACCCGTGCTGCCGCTTACCCCTTGGCGACCTTGAACGCTTCGCGCGCGGCGTCGATCGTTGCGTCGATGATGCTGTCATCGTGCGCGCTGGACAGGAACCCGGCCTCGTAGGCCGACGGCGCCAGGAACACCCCGCGCTCCAGCATCGCGTGGAAGAAGCGGTTGAATGCGGCGGTGTCACACGCCGTGGCCTGGGCGTAGGTTTCCACCTTCTGGTCGGTGAAGAACAGCCCGAACATCGCGCCCACCTGGTTGGTGGTGACCGCCACGCCTGCCTCGGCCGCAGCCGCTTCCAGTCCGGCGCACAGGCGCGCGCTGGCCGCCGACAGGCGCTCGTGGAAGCCCGGTTCCTGCACCAGTTCCAGCATTGCCAGCCCAGCGGCCATGGCCACCGGGTTGCCGCTCAGCGTGCCGGCCTGGTAGATCGGGCCGGCCGGCGCGATCTGCGACATCAGCTCGCGGCGGCCGCCGTAGGCACCCACCGGCATGCCGCCGCCGATGATCTTGCCGAAGGTGGTCAGGTCCGGGGTGATGCCGTAGTGCGCCTGCGCGCCGCCCAGGGCCACGCGGAAGCCGGTCATCACTTCATCGAAGATCAGCACCGTGCCGTACTGCGTGCACAGCGCGCGCAGGTGCTGCAGGTAGCCGTCGCGCGGCGGAATGCAGTTGGCGTTGCCGACCACCGGCTCGATGATCAGGCCGGCGATGTCCGCGCCCTGTTCGGCGAACAGCGCGGTGGCCGCGTCGAAATCGTTGTAGGGCAGGGTCAGGGTGAGTTCGCTCAGGCCGGCCGGCACGCCCGGCGAGGTCGGCACGCCCAGGGTCAGCATGCCGCTGCCGGCCTTGACCAGGAACGAATCGCCGTGGCCGTGGTAGCAGCCTTCGAACTT
>DGIP01000328.1:1303-7450 GCA_002386405.1 Stenotrophomonas maltophilia | reverse complement strand
GCGCTTCGGCCGCCTCGCGCAGCGCGCGATGCGAAGCGAACAGCAGGAACGCGCGCCCGCCCGATGCCTCCAGCACCGGGGTCAGCGCGCGGATCAGCGCGGTGCCAAAGCCGCGCGCGGCCGGATCCGGCAGGTCGGTCGGCAGGTAGCACAGCGCCTGGTGGGCCCAGTCGAACGGGCTGGGCTGCAGCAGCGTGATCGGGTCGTCCAACCCCAGCCGCTGCGCGATGTGCTCGAACTTTCCATCCACCGTCAGCGTGGCCGAGGTGAAGACCCACGCCGCCATCGAGCGCTCACGATGCTCGCGCAGCGGCCCGGACACGTCCATCGGCGTGCGCTGGCAGCGGAAGCCACGCGGGGTGAGTTCGTACCACAGCACGTCGGCCGCGGCCGGCACCTGTTCCGGGTCGGCGTCGAAATCCAGCAGCGGCGCGTCATCGCCCAACCAGCGCGACAACCGCGACACCGCCTCCATCGCCCGCGCGTGGCAGGCATCCAGCCCCGGCGATGCGGCGCGCACGCCATCCAGCACGTCGCGCAGCGCCACCAGCGAACTCATGGCGGCATCGAAGCCGTCGCGCACCTGCGGCACCGCCAGGGCGCGCCACTGGGTGCCCCGCGCCGGCAGGCCGTCCATCGCCGTGCGCAGATCGCGCAGGGTCTGCTCCAGCGTGCCGGCATGCGCCTGCAGCGCGGCCTGGGCGCCGGCCACGCTGCGGCTCTCGGCCAGGCAGTCGCGGGCCAGTTCCTGCCACGGCCGCATGCCGAAGCCTTCGCCGAAGAAGTTGGCAGCCAGCTCCGGCAACTGGTGTGCTTCGTCGATCACGAACGCCTGCGCGCCCGGCAGGATCTCGCCGAAGCCCTCCTGCTTGAGCGCCAGGTCGGCCAGCAGCAGGTGGTGGTTGACCACCACCACGTCGGCCGCCTGTGCACGCTGGCGCGCCTGCACCACGAAGCAGTCATCCCAGAACGGGCACTCGGTGCCCAGGCAGTTGTCCACCGTGGAGGTGACCATCGGGTACAGCGGCGAGTCGTCAGGCAGCGCTTCCAGTTCGGCCATGTCGCCGAACTTCGTGCGCCCAGACCAGGCCAGGATGCGCTGGAACTGCGCCACTTCCTGCGGCGAGGTGAAGCGCGGTTCGCCCCGCGCCTGCTGCAGCCGGTACCGGCACAGGTAGTTGGAACGGCCCTTGAGCAGCGCGCTGCTGTGCCCCACCCCGAGTGCGGCGCGCACGCGCGGCAGGTCGCGGTGGTACAGCTGGTCCTGCAGCGCGCGGGTACCGGTGGAAATGATGGTCTTCAGCCCCGACAGCAGTGCCGGCACCAGGTAGGCGAAGGTCTTGCCGGTGCCGGTGCCGGCCTCGGCCAGCAGCACCTCGCGCTGGTCGAAGGCCTCGGCGATGGCCGTGGTCAGGCGCAGCTGCGCCGGGCGCGCGACGAACGCATCAAGTTGGCTGGCGAGCGTGCCGCCCTCGCTGAGGGCTTCACTGCTGGCGTGGGCAAGGCGGGACATGTGGACATGATAATGCGTCGCCCGATGACGCGTGCCGTAGAGCCGGGCCCTGCCCGGCTGAACCGTCAATAGCGCTTGATGCCAGGCACCGTGCAACCCTCGAGCTGGGCGTGCGCCGACACCGCGTTTTCCTTCTCGCCGCGCGCGAGGCGCGCCTGTTCGATGGTGGCCCAGTGGCGGCGGCACAGCGGGCCGGTCTTCGAGCCCAGCTCCACCGCCTTGCGCGCCAGCGTCTCAGCGCGGGCCCAGTCGCCCTGCAGCAGCGCGATCTCCGCGCGTTCCTGCACGATCGACGGATCGCCTTCGTTGATCAGCAGCGCCTGGTCCAGCGCGTCGGCCGCGCCCGCCAGGTCATTGGCCTGGCGCTTGGCCTTGGCCACCACGCGCAGGTCTTCGATGCCGGCATCGCGCAGCGGCTGCACATCCAGCTCCTTGTCGTCCTTGCCGGCGCTGGCATCCACGGCGGCCATGCGCTGGGCCGGCGTAGTGGTGTCGACCGGCGGCTTCACCGGCGGCGCGGTGGACACGCAGGCGGCCAACGCCAGGCCGAGCGCGAGCACGGAAGCGGTACGGATCACGGTGCGGGAGGTCGTCATGCGGAGCTGCCTTGCGTTGCGCTTCATCGAGCGGGGGGAGTGGCCGCGGGTGCGGCCTGCGCCGGCTCGGCGGCCGGTTCGGGCTTCTTGTCCAGGCCGAACCAGCTGCGCCAGCCACCGCCTTCGCCACCCTCGCCGCCTTCGCCTTCCGGCAATGCGGTGGGGGCCACGCAGGCAGTGTAGGCCGGCGCGTAGCCAACCACGAACGGGAAGCGGCGCGCGCCCGGGCAGGACTCGTCGGTGGCGGCGGTACCGCCGGCTTCCACCGGCTGCCAGTCCAGGCCCTTGTTGCTGACCTTCAACGGTGCGCTCGGCAGGCGGCTGAAGATGCCCGACCACACCCGCATGGCGCCGGTGGCGCCGAACAGGCCGGTCTGCTCGTTCTGGTCGTTGCCCATCCAGACCACCGCCAGGTGGTCGCCGGTGTAGCCGGCATACCAGCTGTCGCGGCCGTCGTTGGAGGTGCCGGTCTTGCCGGCGGCCTGCAGGCGCGACAGGCCGTCGGCATTGAGGCGCGCCGCGGTGCCGCTGGAGACCACCTGCTGCAGGCCGATGCTGATCAGGTTGGCGGCGATGGAGTCGCCTTCCTGGGCCGGTGCCGGGGTCTTGTCATAGCGTTTGAGCAGCTTGCCCTGCGGATCGAGCACGCCGCGCACCGCGTGCAGCGGCTGGATCTCGCCACCGGACGCCAGGAACTGGTACAGCTGCGCCATCGCGTACGGGCTCTGGTCGGTCGCACCCAGGATCACCGATGGATTGCTCTCGGCCTTCAACCCGGCCAGCACGTGGATCAGCTGGGTGACCCGCTCCGGGCCCACCTGCATGCCCACGCGCACGGTGGCCTGGTTGTAGGAATTGGCCAGCGCATCGACCAGGCGCACGGTGCCGTGGCTGCGGTTGTCCGCGTTGCCCGGGGTCCAGCGCTTGCCGCGGCTGAGCTGCACGGTCACCGGCGAATCGTCGACGAAGGTGGCCAGCGAATACTTGTCCGGTTGCGCCAGCGCCAGCAGGTACACGAACGGCTTGAGCAGCGAACCGACCTGCCGCTGCGCTTCGATGGCACGGTTGAAGCCCGGTTCGGACACGTCGCGGCTGCCGACCACGGCCAGCACGTCGCCGTTGTGCACGTCGGTCAGCACCAGCCCGGCCTGCAGTTCGGGGCGGCGTTTGTTTTCCAGCGACTTCAGCGTCTTGGTCACCGCGCCTTCGGCATAGGCCTGGGCCGATGGCGCCATGCCGGTCATCACGCTCAGGCCGGCGCCCTGCAGCACCGCTTCCGGGTAGTCATGGCCCAGCTGGCGGCGCACAAGGTCGACGTAGGCCGGGAACCGGTTCGCCGCGATCAGGCCCGGGTTCTTCGGCACGCCCAGCGGCGCCTTCAGCGCACGCTGCAGTTCGGCGTCGTCGATCAGGCCGTTTTCGTGCAGCTTGCCGAGCACGAAGTTGCGGCGGTCCAGCGCACGCTCGGGATTGCGCCGCGGGTCGTAGTAGGACGGCCCCTTGACCAGCCCGATCAGCAGCGCGATGTGTTCGGTGTTGAGCGAGGACAGGTCACGACCGAACCAGAATTCGGCGCCGGAGGACATGCCGTGGATCGCCTGGCTGCCGCGCTGGCCCAGGTACACCTGGTTGAGGTAGGCCTCCAGGATGGTGCGCTTGTCGTAGCGCGCTTCCATGATCAGCGCGTACAGCACCTCGTTGAACTTGCGGGTGACCGTCTGTTCCTTGCCGATCCCGAGCAGGCCGCTGCGGGCCAGCTGCTGGGTCAGCGTGGAGGCACCCTGGCGGCTCTGGCCGCCGGAGCGCACGGTCACCCAGACCGCGCGCGCGATGCCGCTCAGGTCGATGCCGTGGTGCCGGTTGAAGTCCTTGTCCTCCACCGCCTGCAGGCCGGTGACCAGCAGCTCGGGGGTGTCTTCCAGACGGACCAGGCGGCGTTCTTCCTGCTTCTGGCCGTACAGGGTGGCGATACGCGCCGGGTCCAGGCGCGCGGCCTTGAGCGCCTTGCGGCTGTCGGCATCGCGCAGCGAGGCGATCTGGCCACCGGACAGGCTCAGCTCGATCCGGCGCGGCGCGACCTTGCCGTCCACGTCGTTGTAGCCACGGCTGGACACCACGAAGCGACCGCCCTCCTGGCTGAAGGTGGCCGGCGACTTGCCGGTGCCGTCGTCGCGGTAGGCCGATGCCGCCAGCTCGGTCTTGAGCGTCTGCGCATCCATGGCCACGCCCGGCGCCAGCGCCAGCGGCCGTGCATAGACGCGGGTGGGAATCTGCCAGCGCAGCTCGCCGAAGCGCTGGGTGACCTGGGTGTTCAGGTACACCGTATAGGGAATGAGGAAGCCCAGCGCGAGCGCAACGGCGGCCATGCCCCAGGTGATCAGGCGACGACGCCACTGCGGCCAGCGGCTGTCGGTGTCGTCCTCGAACGCGTCGTTGTCGTCGGAATCGTAGCGTGGGGGCACGGGCATGCAAGAATGTAAAAGTCCGGCGAGTCTAGCGCAGCCTTGGTGGCGCGCGTGTCCCCCGGTTTTCCCCGCTTAGCTGGAGTTGTAACGGGATGCCCACATCCTTGGCCGATGCACGCTACTTCCTGAACCGCATGATCGGCCTGTTCCGGCGCAGCCTGGCCAGCCTGCGGACACGGGGCTGGCAGGCCACCTGGCAGCGTATCCGGGTGCATACACGTGCCCTGCCCGAGCTCCAGCGCGAGCCGCTGTACCTGCCTGACGCCGCCCCGTTCGCGCCGTTTTCGGTGCCGCACAGCGTTGAGCCGCGGGTCAGCATTGTGATCCCGGTGTACAACCATGTGGGCCACACCCTGGCCTGCCTGCGCGCGCTGGCGGCCCACCCGCCGCAGGTGGACTGCGAGATCCTGGTGGTCGACGACGGCAGCAGCGATGACACGGCGAAGTGGATGCCGCAGGTGCAGGGGCTGCGTTATGAAGTGCGCGCAGCCAACGGCGGTTTCATCGAGGCGTGCAATGACGGCGTGGCACGCTCGCGCGGCGCCTACGTGGTGCTGCTCAACAACGACACCGTGCCGCAGCCCGGCTGGCTGGACGCGCTGCTGGACACCTTCGACGCGGTGCCCGAGGCCGGCCTGGTCGGTTCGCAGCTGTTGTATCCGGACGGCCGCCTGCAGGAATCGGGCGGCGTGGTGTTCAACGATGGCAGCGCCTGGAGCTACGGCCGCTTCGAATCGCCCGACGACCCGCGCTACCGCGCGCTGCGCGACGTGGACTACTGCTCCGGTGCGGCGTTGATGCTGCCGCGCGCGCTCTGGGACCAGCTCGGCGGACTGGATACGCGTTACCGCCCGGCGTACTACGAAGACACCGACCTGGCCTTCGCGGTGCGCGCAGCCGGCCGCCGGGTGCTGGTGCAGCCGGCCAGCCGGGTGGTGCACGACGAAGGCACCAGCAATGGCACCGATACCGGCAGCGGGGTCAAGGCCTACCAGGTCCGCAACCAGGGCGTGTTCGCCGCCAAGTGGGCACAGGTACTGGCCGGCCATCCTGCCGTGGGCAGCGTGCCCACGCCGGCACTGCTGCACCGCCAGCAGCGCCAGGTGCTGATCCTGGACGAACGGGTGCCGCAGCCGGACCGCGATTCCGGCTCGCTGCGCCAGTACAACCTGATCCGCATGCTGCTGGCCGAAGGCCTGCACGTGGTGTTCGTGCCAACCCTACGCGAACATGCCGGCGCGCCCACCGAAGCGCTGCAGAAGCTGGGCGTGGAGGTCTGGTACGCCCCGTTCCTGGAAGGCGTCGGCGCGTGGCTGCGCGAGCACGGGCCGCGCTTTGCGGTGGTGATGATGGTGCGCCACCACGTCGCCAGCGAATGCCTGCCGCTGCTGCGGCGCTATGCACCGGAAGCACGCCGCGTGTTCGACACCGTAGACCTGCATTACCTGCGCGAGCGCCGCGGCGCGGAGCTGGCCGGCGATGCCGGGCTGCTGCGCAATGCCCAGCGCACCCGCAGCCGCGAACTGGCGGTGATGGCCGCCACCGATGTGACCGTGCTGGTCAGCGAGGCCGA
>DGIP01000328.1:589-1062 GCA_002386405.1 Stenotrophomonas maltophilia | reverse complement strand
GCGAGGCCGAGCGCGTGCAGCTGCAGGTCGATGCCCCGGCCGTGCACGTGGAGCTGATCTCCAACCTGCATGAAGTGGCCGGTGGCGGCGCCAGCTGGGCGCAGCGCCGCGACCTGGTGTTCGTCGGCGGCTTCCGTCATCCGCCGAACGTGGATGCCATGCACTGGTTCATCGGCGAGGTGTTCGCGCGCATCCGCGCGCAGTTGCCGGAGGTGCGCTTCCACTGCATCGGCGCCGACGTTCCCCCTGCCCTGCAGGCGCTGGCGGCCACCCAGCCGGGCGTGCAGATCCACGGCTTCGTGCCGGTGGTGACGCCCTACATGGACGAGGTGCGCATCGCGGTGGCACCGCTGCGCTTCGGCGCCGGCGTGAAGGGCAAGGTCAACCTGAGCATGGCCCACGGCCAGCCGGTGGTAGCCACCACCGTGGGGGTCGAAGGCATGCACCTGCGCGATGGCGAGGATGTGCTGGTG
>DGIP01000328.1:0-329 GCA_002386405.1 Stenotrophomonas maltophilia | reverse complement strand
CCGACGATGCCGACGTGTTCGCCGACGCCGTGGTCCGCCTGTATCGCGACGAAGCGCTGTGGCAGAAGCTGTCGACCGCCGGGCTGCACAATGTGGCCGACCACTTCTCGCTGGATGCCGCGCGCGACACGGTGCGGCGGGTGTTCGTCCAGTAAGCGCCTGCGTCAGGGGCGGCTCGGCCGCCAGGTGTCGGGCGTGGGCTGGAACGCGCGCGGTACCACGCCCAGGCGTCGGGTCAGTTCGGTGTTGTCCGCCACCAGGTCCTGCTGCAGCCTCGACACCGGCCCGCGGGCGCGCGGCACGGCGGCCGCAAGCAGGCTAAGCGCCGC